>DASWMP010000332.1:0-2713 GCA_036399695.1 Thermoanaerobaculia bacterium
CCCCCCCCCCCCCCACTCCGAGACAGCGAAGCCCGGAAATCGGAAATCCGAAATCGCCCCCCACCCGGACGAATTTGTTACGAATCCAACCGCACTGCTGCGAAATAACGGAAGCGGCAGTAAGATTGCCTGCGTAGTACCGGGCAGGTGGGAAGGGGCGGCCACGAGAGAGGCGTTCACCCACTTGCTGTACCTGCGTTCCGAGGAGCGTCACGACGAGGATTCGTCATTGCGATAGGGAGGAGGTTATGCGTCGGTTTCGAGCCATCGCTGTTGCGGCCATGATCGTGTTAGCCGCTGCTCCGGCCCAGTCCGATACCCCGCTGCCCGCGGCACTGCAGGTACTCGGCAGTGTCACGAACGCCGCCCGTCCCATCTCCAACGCCCTCGTCATCGCGCTCAACCTCAACACCCTCAGCGCGGTAAAGACCTGGACGGCCAAAGACGGCAGTTTCGCGCTGCCGCCGCTCGCCGCCGGCGTCTATCGCATCATCGCCATCAAACAGGGATTCTCCCCAGCGACCGCCACGGTCGCTCCTCCCCGTGCCGACCACAAACTGGCCATGCGTCTCGAAGCGGAGAAGCAGGGGGCGCGCAAGTCCGCCAACCAGGAAATCTGGGAGATCCGCGGCTCGCTGCCGGCCGACATCCTCCGCGAAGTCGACCTGATGCTCGAGCCGCCGCAACTGGCCTCGTACGAGGTCCCGCGCTTCCGCGGCGAGATGGTCTCGATGACCGGCGTCGCCACGCAGGCCGCCGCCCCGGCGTTCGCCCAGACCGCCCTCGGCGTGCAGGGCCGCATCGGTGAGAACTGGCAGCTCGGTATCCGCGGCAACCTCCAGCGTATCGCCGAATCGACCGAAGGTGACCGTTTCGGCGAGCCGCTCGCCGAGTCCAACGTCGTCTCCATGGAGCTCCGCTCCTCGCCGACCGATTCGTACAAAGTCGCGTCGACCAAGAGCTCGTGGCGTTACGCCAACGACAACGGCGAAGCCGCCATCCAGGCGCACAACTTCGAATGGCAGCACGGCGGGGCGCGCGTCCAGGTGCGCTACCTCGCGCAGGACAACCTCTTCACCCCGAACGCGGCCGGCGCCGCCTCGAACATGTTCGAGATCGCCGGCAACACGACCGTGCTGCAGACGCGCCGCAACGACATCGGCATCTCGCTGCGCATGACGCAGGAGAGCGTGCAGAACACCACAGCCGCCCCGATGCGGACTGCCGATCTCGCCGCCAACGGCATGTACGAGGTCGCCCCGACGCTCGTCATCCACTACGGCATGGCCTCGCGCCTCGGCGTCGACAGCCAGGAGTGGGCACCGCGCACCGGCGCCGAGTGGCGCATCACCAAAGACACCTCCGTCATCGGCTCGGCGATGGTGAAGGTGCTGGACCGGCAGGCCTCGACGGCGCTGGCCCCCAGCATCGTCTACTGGACCGACGACTCCCGCATCATGCCGCGCTACACCTATTCGCTCGGCTTCATCTCAGGCCGCGACGAGAACAACCGCCTCACCGCGGTGGCCACGCTGACGGCCATCGACACGCCGCTGCGCGTCGTCTTCAACGACGGCTACGATCAGTTCTGGGATGGCCTGTACGTGGAGCGGGGCGACGTCCGCCGCGACGTGCGCGTCGCCTATCGCGGCGAGATCGGCAACAGCTTCGCCATCGAGGTCACGACCGTCGCCGGCACCGCCACGCGGACCGACCCGGCCGAGACCGACGGCGTGCAGAAGACATACGTCACGGGCGACCTGCAGTCGACCTTCCGTCCCACCGGCACCACGCTGGCGGTCTCGTATCGCGAGCTGCAGCAGCCGCGCCGCCAGGGTGTCGATTACCGCAGCGAACGGATTCACGTGCGCATGGCCCAGTCGCTCTACCTGCCGATCGACATGAAGCTCCTCCTCGGCATGGAGCTGGCGCGCTCGGAAAACAGCCCCTTCCTCCTGGACGTCCTCGTCCCCGAAGGCGAAAGCCGCAAGTACATCGGCGGCCTGGCCATCAACTTCTAGCGCGCCGAGACATCGAGCAGCGAGCGGATGCGATCCTGCACCGCGACCACTCCGGGCAACGAGCAGACGCTTCTCGCGCGCTCGTATTCGGCTTCCGCCCGCTCGTCCCCCTTCGCCCGCAGGGCGAAGGCGTACCGGTAGCGCGCCTCGACGAGCTCCGGCGTCTTCTCCAGGAGCTCCTGGCAGTTGCGCAGCCCGGCCTCGAGCGTGGCACCGTCCCCGGTGAGTGCGCCGAGCATGATCTGCGCGCCGTAGGCGTGGTGACCTTCCGTCGGCAATGCGGCGGCAGCGCGGTACGCCGCTTCGGCCTCGCGGCGTTCGCCCAGCAGCCAGTGGAGAGTCCCGACGTTCGTTTGCTGCGGCACCATCTTCACGACGGCCCCGATCTCGTCGAAGATCCCCAACGACTGGCGAGCGTAACGGAGTGCCTCATCGTACTCACCGGTCGACAGGAAGATCGTGCCCAGCGCCCCCCAGCGGAGCCCCTCGCGCAGCCGGTCGCCAAACTCCTGCGCGACGGCGATGCTCGATTTCAGGGTCTCGATCGCTTCGGACCTCCTGCCACGGGCGGCGAGGATTTGCCCGCGATCCGAAAGGTAGGAGCCGCGGTAGCGTCGTTCGTCGTTCGCCTCGGCGTGCGCGAGCGCCTTCGCGTTGTACTCCTCGGCGCGATCGTAGTTCCCGATGAGCAG
>DASWMP010000333.1:0-2697 GCA_036399695.1 Thermoanaerobaculia bacterium
AGCAGGTAGGACTCGGCAAGGTTTCCGTCACCGACCATGGTGCGGTTGCCCATATCAGCCCTGAGCTTGATGGAGCGCGCGTACCACTCGATGGCCGTGCCGATCTGTTGCAGGTTGAAGTAGGCCGCTCCGATCGTATTCGCGCAGCGGCTGACGAGGTCCGTCTTGCCGTGCTCCTCGGCCAGAGCCATGCCCTCGGTGAGTACCGCGAGCGCGTCGCCAATTCGTCCGAGGCGGATCAGCGGCATGCCGCGATAGAAGAGATCGAACGCTCGCAGCTCCGACGACTTCAACTTTCCATCCAGACGTGCGCGCATGTCCAGAATGCGCGCGTAATATCCCCAGGTGATGAGCCGCTTCCGCTGCATCTCGTTGACGAGGCGGCAGGCCTGGTCGTGCTGCCCTGCTTCGACGCGGTGATGGAACGCGTTCAACTGCGGCTCGAGATCCGCCAGGGTCTTCGCCTTCTCGATGGGCGCGGCGATGGAGAGGAACCAGTCTGCCGCCAGCGCGTGGAGCGGTGCGATGTCCTGGCCCTTCGTTGCGACCTCGCGGACCACCGGATGCGTATCGAGGCTGCCGTCGTCGAAGCTCACGAGATAGTTGTGGAACAGGCGGGAGAGCTGGCTCTCGGAATCGATGCCGGGCAACAGGTGCTTGATGGCCTCGATCGGCACGGGCGCCGCGAACACCGCCAGCGCCGTCAACACCATGAGCGATTCGGCCGGCTGGGCGGCGACCTGTTCCCCGATCAGCGCTCGCAAGCCACGCTCGGAGTCATATCGTGCGAACGCGGCGAAGCGGGCGGGGTCGGTCAACAGCTTACGGATGGTCGTGACGGGATAGCCATCCTTGATGAAGCCGACGATCGTCTCCATTGCTTTGGGAATGCCGTGCACTCGACGGACCGCGTCCCGCAGGATCGGCTCCTCCTCCCGATCCAGCCCGACCGGCGCTCCCTCGTTGCGAAGAAAGGCGATCGCGTCCTCCTCGGGCCATCCTTCTCGCAGCGGGATCACCGTCAGCCCCGGTCCGGTGAGCCGGGGAGCGACGCGTGTCGTGGCAACGATGCGCAGTGAGTGGGCGGTACTGACGACGGCGTCGAAGAACGCGAGGACGTCGCTGGCCGGCCGCCCTTCATGGTCGAGGATCGTCTGGAGATCGTCCAGGACGAGCCACACGTTGCCCGCGTCCGTGACGGCGACGAGCAACTGTTCGATCTTGGCCTCGACAGTCAGCGGGGAATCGAAGATCTCGCGCAGGCGTGCCGCCTGGTTCGTGGTGCGTCCGAGCAGCTCGCTCATGTCCTGCAGCGTCGTCTGGTTGCGGACGCACTTGAGGTAGGCGATGCCGTCGAGCTGTTCGTCGCGAATACGGGCGTTCGGCGCGGCGTCGTTCAACAGCCACTGCACGAGCGTCGATTTCCCGAAGCCACCCGGACCGACGACGCAGAGGAACGGTGTTTCGTTTCCATGCAGGTGCGTCTTCAACTCGTTGCGCTGCGACTCGCGATCGACGAACTGCCGTGGCACCCTCGGAAACGGCTTCGGGATGGGGCAGCGTTGCTCGCGCACGACGGCGGAGGAATCGAGCAACTGGCTGATGGAACGGGGCGGAAGCTCCCGGATGACCGGCGCCACCGGAACCGGGACGACCTCCGGCTGATCCGTGAGGATGCGTAGCAGCTCGATGTATTCGTCGTCCGAGGTGACGTCGAACAACGGCGCATCGCTCAGCAGATCCGGCACGTGTGAGGCTGAAGAGGGGCCGAAGCAGACGGGGATGAACTTGTCGTTCCGGCCGCGGACCGCGTAGAGGGCCCTGGTGATGACGGCGCCTTCCCACGTTACCCCCTTGCCTGCACCCGAGGTTTCGTCTCCCTGGAAGCGTCGCGCGTAGGCCTCGGTGCAGACGACCAGCACATGGCGAGCGTCGCGAATCTGCCGCGACATCCACCCGGCCCATCCTTCCTCCGGCATCGGGACGAATTGATCGATCGTGCAGTCGACGCCATCCGCTCTCAGACGGTTTGCGAGCGCGAGCACACGGTCGCGATGTGCGGCGGAGTCGTGCGAATAGGAGATGAAGAGGGAGGGCATTACCGTAGGAGTGACGGGGCGTCCGAAACTCCTACCGGCCACGACATCTTTCCAAGTTCACCAGTCGACGTCCGCGTCCGGTGGGCGTATTATCTGCACTTCCCGCAAGAGAGAGGCGTGGGCCTGCCGGAGCTTCGGGCGGGTTCAGCAAAATACAACTGAAGAGGAGTGGCCAATGGCACGTTATTCAATGCTGGTGGCGCTGGCTTTCGTCGCATGTGTCGCATGTGTCGAAGCGCAGGCGCAGACCGTACCGTATCAGCGCACGTTCGTTCGGGAAACAGGGAAGCCGGTCAACGAGTGCGACACCTTCGTGACCCCGGGCGGCCGGAACTATCAGCTCCGGGTGATCAACGGCGACATCAACGGCGACAACCGCGCAACCAGCGGCGTGATCATGCTCAACAACCAGGTCATCGCCACCCCGGCCGACTTCAAGCACAAAGTGGCCACCTTCCCGGTCGACGGCGCGCTCGAAGACGTCAACGAGATCTGCGTGGAAGTGCGCGGCAAGCCGGGCAGCGCCGTGACAGTGCTGCTCGAACGACCGCCGGAGTGATGTTGGTGGTTGGATCGATCTCGGCGTGCGGTGGCGCCT
>DASWMP010000334.1:0-1655 GCA_036399695.1 Thermoanaerobaculia bacterium
CCCCCCCCCCCCCCACTCCGAGACTTACTTCCCGGTTCCCACCGCCACCACGTTGTCGTCCCGCTCGCGTTCGATCAGCTTGCCGTACGGATCGAGCCCGGCGCGCGACGGCGCCTGCGGCACGATGATCCGGATCGTCTGCCTGCCCGTGCGGATACGATGGCGGGTCAGGTACACCGGGTCCTCTTTCCCCTGCGCGAAGACGCCCACCTCGACGAAGTCATTCATCGGCGTCGGGGTTTCGGCGCCGACGCTGTCGGCCCTCATCTTCTGCGCCACCACGTCGAGCGTCACCTCGTACCTGCCGTCACCCAGGCGGCGGGCGGCGGCGCTCGTCGTCTTCACGCTCCACAGCGTGATCGTCTCGAACAGATCCGTGAGCAGGTAGTGCAGCGACGGCGGCGTGACCGCACGCAACTCCGCATACAGGTCGAGGGACGTCGGATACGGCGGTCCCGATCCGCGGTACTTCTCCAGAAAGCGGCGCAGCGCGCCGTTCACCGCTTCGGCGCCGATGTGCTCGCGCAACGTGTACAGCGCCACGGCCCCTTTGCCGTAGGAGACGTATGGATGGTCGTCGACCAGGAGCAGCGGCACGTCGCGGCCGAACTCGCCGCGCTGCACCAGATAGCGGTTCATCTGATAGTCGTACACGCGCCGCACTTCGGCCGGGCCCAGCACCTTCTCCGTCACCATCATGGCGCTGTAGTTGGCCAGCGATTCGGACACGAACGCCCGTCCCTTCGCGTGCGCCGCTCTCACCTGCCCGCCCCACCATTGATGCGCGACCTCGTGCGCCGTCCCGAAGAACGTCAGGTCGACGAGGCCCGGCTCCGTGCGGGTGATGAAGTTCTGCTCCGCGAAAGCGACCGCGGACGGGTACGCGCGGCCGTTGATGCTGTACGGCGGGACCTCCACCACGCGCAGCTCGCGATACGGAAACGGCCCGAAGACCGACGTGTAGTAGTCGAGCGACGCCTTCATCCCCGCCGTCATCCGCTCGAGGTTGTAGCGATGCGGCGGGTGATGAAAGATCTGCAGCGCGACAGCCTGTTCCGGGCCTCCTCCGGCAGGCGTCCACCGCCCCTCGTGCACCGCGTACCTGGCCGAGAACACCGCCGTCCCGAACGTCTCCGGGATACGCGTCCCGTAGTGGAAGTAGCGGCGGCCGCCTTTCGAAGGGTCCGTCCAGCTCCGGCGCAGCACGCCCGGCACGACCGCGATCTGATCGGCAGCCGTGCCGACGATCGTCTCGACAGGGATGCGATCTCCGTCCCGCAACGCGCTCCGATACCGCTTCGCCTCCGGGTCGCCTGGTTCCGGCATGGTCGCCCGCGGCGGAAGACCGTAGCGCTTGCGGGCCGCGGCATCCGCAACCTCGAAAGCCGGCTGGTAGCCGATGAACGGCAGCAGACGTCTGTCGAAGAAGGAGCCGTTGCGCACCACGTCCGTCCGCCCGCCGCCGTGCGGGAGACCGCGCGGGCGCGACGCCAGGTCGAATGAGAACCGCAGCGACTCCCCCGGAGCCAGCGGACGCTCGAGCGCGAAGATCCGGTAGCCATTCTCTCCGTCGACCACCGCGGCCGTCGTCTTGCGGTCGAACGTCAGCGACCGCACCAGGGAATCAGGCCCCCGAGGCGTCTTCACATGAACGG
>DASWMP010000335.1:0-20173 GCA_036399695.1 Thermoanaerobaculia bacterium
CCCCCCCCCCCCACTCCGAGATTACTTCCAACGCGCCAGTGTCAGCCAGGCGCGCCAGTGCAGGGGATTGCTGCGCACCGCCTGCCACGCGTAGCGGCGCGCCGCGGGGTTGCGATTGGCCGCGAGACAGCGCGCGATGAAGTAGTACGCGGCGGCGGTGCTGCGCCCATTGCGTGGGCCGGGGGTGATTTGTGAGGCTTCGGCGAGAAGTGTCGGCGCGCTGCCCCCGTCGCGCAGCTTCACGATGACATCGGTGGCGCGGAGCTGCGCATCGCGCGCGATGCTGCTGATCGCGCCGGGCTCGATGGTGGCCTCGTACAGCACGTCCGGCACGATGGCCACGTTCCCGCGCCTGGCGATGCGCGTCCAGAGGTCGAGATCCTGCGCCACGCGGAACTGCGGGCGGTAACCGCCGGCGGCGAGGTAGGCGTCGCGACGGAACATGGCGGTGCCGTGGTGGGGGAGGCTGCGGATGCTCGTTTTGTCCTGCAGGAGACTGCGGCGGACGTCGTCGCCTTGCGCATGGGTCTCGTAGAGCAGTTCCCCCGCGGTCGTGACGTAGCGGACGGCGCAGCCGGTGAGGACGTTCGCCGCCATCAGCGGCAACTGGCGGGCGAAGCGCTCGGGGTGCGAACGGTCGCCGCAGTCGTGGCGGGCGATCACGTCGGCGGTGGCTTCGGCGCAGCCGCGAATGAGGGCGCGGGTAAGGCCGGCATTGGGCTGCGTGAGGATGCGCAGGCGCCGGTCGCGCATGGCGTGCTTGGTGAGGATGGCGGAGGTGGCGTCGGTGGAGCCGTCGTCCACGACGAGCAGCTCGAAGTCGCTCATCGTCTGGCCGAGGATCGAGTCGAGCGTGGCGTCCAGCGTGCGCTCGCCGTTGTAGACGGCCATGACGACGGAGAGCTTCATCGCAGGCGATCCGAGAGGCAGGCCAGCTTGCCGGTGAGCGGCCAGCCGAGGAGTTTGGCGGCGGCGGCGTAGAGGCGGAACTGCAGGGCGCCGCCGTTCGTCGAGGCTTCGCGGGCGAGGGCGAAGAGCGTGGCTGATTCATCGCCCAGGCCGGCGGCGCCGCACTGGCGCGCGAGGAGGAAGAGCTCGCGGGCGAAGTGCTGCATCTCCGGGACGTCGCTGGTGATGCCGGCGCGGCGGGCGTGCGCGAAGATCAACGCGTGGGCGCGAGCCCGATCGCGCAGCGTGGCGGACGTGTGCCCGCTGCCGGAGAGCCGGTCGCTGCCGTCCTGCCGGTTCTCCGCGAGCCAGCCGGCGACGTAGTGCAGGCGGACGCCGCGCGCGGCGATGCGGGCGTCGTACTCCCAGTCTTCCTCCATGCGCAGGCTGGTCCAGGGGCCGGCGTCGTCGACGAGCGACTTGCGGTAGAGCGGCGTCATCGTGTCCCACCAGCGCGACTGCAGCATCGACGGAAAGAGCGTGGCGATCGCTTCGCCGGTCCGTTTGGAGGGGCGTTCCTGCCGCACGCCGTTCGCGCGGACAGCCGTCCAGCCGTACGAGATGCCGCACTCCGGCTGCGCCAGCAGGCCGGTCACCTGCAGGTCGAACTTGCGCGGGAGGAGCACGTCGTCACTGTCGAGGTACTGGATGAATTCGCCCCGGGCGACACGGCGTCCTGCTTCGCGTGCCGCACCCGGGCCGCCGTTCGGGACGTGCAGGACGCGGATCTCAGGATGCCGCACCGCGAGCGCATCAGCCGCGGCGGCGGTATCGTCGGTGGAGCCATCGTCGACGATGACGATCTCGATGGGCCTGTACGTCTGCTCCAGCACGCTCGCCACCGCCTCGCCCAGCTTCGCCGCGCGGTTGTAAACCGGGATGATGGTCGTGACGAGCACGAGACGGATGATACTTTGGGAGGAGTTGGCGGTTGGCAGTTGGCGGTAGGCAGTGGAGACGAACTACTGCCAACCGCCAACCGCCAACCGCCAACCGCCAACCGCCAACTGCCAACCGCCAACTAAGACCATGCGCATCTTCATCTGCACACCGACGGCGACGCTGCAGGGGGGCGTCGAGCGGATCCTCGAATCGCTGGCGACGCATCTGCCGTCGCGCGGCTTCGAGGTGGTGTTCGGCCTGAGCAAAGGTGCGCGCTTCCACGATCCGCAACGGTTCCGCGCCGCGTTTCCGGTGATCCGCGGCGTGGACGTCGACGGAACGAGCGGCACGGCGTACGGCCGGCGTCGCGCGCTGCGGCGGGCCATCGTCGAGGCGGACCCTGACGTCGTGCTGATCGCGCGGATCTTCGATGCCTATCCGGCGGCGAGCGAGTTGAAGCTGGAAGGGCACCGGCTGCGCCTCGTGGTGACGATCCAGGCGAACGAGCCGGAGTACTTTGCCGACCTCGCCGTGTGGCGTGACTTCGTCGACTGTTGCGTGACGAGCGGCGAGCTGGCCGCGAGTGCGGCGCGCCGCGAGCTGCCGGACGAGCGTGTGCGCAGCATCCCGGGCGGCGTCGCGCCGCCGCTGCGTCACGTGACGCACGATCCTGCCGCACCGCTGCGGCTCGGCTACGTCGGACGGCTCGAGCAGCTCCAGAAACGCATTCTCGACCTGCCGTTGCTGGTCGCGGAGCTGCACCGCCGCGGCGTGCCGTTCACGATGACGATCGCCGGCGGCGGCAGCATGGAAGCTCAGCTCGGGCTGCCGGTGCGCGGCTGGCTCTCGACCGCCGAGCTGTACGAGCGCGTCTACCCCGAGCTCGATGTGCTGGTGCACTTCGCCGAGTGGGAGGGGATCACGATCGCCCCTCGCGAGGCGATGGCGCACGGCGCCGTGCCGGTGGTGTCGCGGTTCCGCGGGCTGGAGGAAGAGGGGCAGCTCGTGGACGGCGTGAACGCGCTGACGTTCCCGGTGGGCGATGTGATGGCCGCCGCTGACCGCATCGAGAGGCTGCACCGCGATCGGGCGTTGCTGGCGCGGCTGTCGGCCGCGGCGCGTGCATCACAAGGGGGCATCAGGTCCGAGCAGGGCTCGACCGACGCCTGGGCGGAGGCGTTCCGCACCGCGCTGTCGCTGCCGCAGCGCGTGGGTACGATGCCCGCGCTGCGCGGAGACAGCGGCCTGCTGACGCGCCTGGGCGTGCCGCCCGCGCTCGCGGAACTGGTGCGCAAAGTGCGGCGGAGAGAGCATGCGGATGCCGGCTCCGAGTGGCCGCATTGGGGTGGGATGTAATCGCGGAGTGCGGCGGCGAACGCCGCCGCTCTGCTACACGTGTAAAAGAGCGGTGGCGTTCGCCACCGCACTCCTAGATCTTCATCACCGCGCGCATGATCTCGTGCACTCTCCGCTCGAAGTTCTCGAACGAGAAGTACGCCAGCCCCTCGGGCACGGCGCGTGCCGGCTGCGCCAGCAACTGCTCGATCGCGCGGCGAAGCTCCGCGGCATCACCCGGCTCCACCAGCACTCCGAGCTCGCCGTTCAGCAGCGCTTCACGGCCGCCGTCCTGCGTGCTGGCGATCACCGGCACGCCGGACGCCAGCGCCTCCAGGAACACGAAGCCGAACCCTTCGCCGCGGCTCGGCATCACGTACACATCGGCCAGGTTGTAGAGGTCCGGCTTCTCCTCCTCGGCAAAGATCCCGGTGAACGCGATGCGTCCGCCGACGCCCAGCTCCACCGCCTTCTGCTGCAGCCGGAGCACATCGTTGCCGCCGCCGGCGATCATGTAGACCACGTCCTCCGGCAGCGACGGCAGCACCTCCATGACCTCGTCGAAACCCTTGTACCGCTCCCCCGCGTCCATCCGCCCCACGGTCAGGAGGACACGCTTCCCCGCGACCTTGTAGCGCTCCACGAGCGCCGGGTTCTTCGGGCGGATGCCGTACCGCTCGGCGCGGATGGCGTTCGGCAGCACGTACATCGGTCCTTGGTACCCGGACCAGCCGCGCAGGCGATCGCGCGTCACGGCACTGACCGAGATGATGCCGCGGCAGCGATGGACGAGTGCGTTCGAGAGCGGATCGCGCAGCGGCTTCCATGCTTCGACGCCGTGCGTCACGAGGAGCGGCTGCTTCGAGGCGAGGCGCGCCAGCGGCAGCAGGTTCACATGCCCGCAGATCACGAGATCGAACCGGCCGCGACGCCGCAGCTCGCGCCAGAGCGCCGCGACGTACGCCAGCGCACCGCGCGCTGCCTCGGCGACGAAGCGTACCTTCGCCGGCACGTCGTGCTCGCCGGGCCGCGGAATCACGCGCGGCAGCACCACCAGCTCCTCACATTCCGGCAGCGACGTCAGCGTCGCGGCGAACTCACGGTTGAAGAGCGCGATGCCGCCGTGGCCGCCGTAGATGTCGGTGCAGAGAAAGAGGATGCGCATCGCCCGTTCACGCTCGTGCCTTTTCTTCCTCTACCTGTTCCGTCGCCGGTGGCTTCCGTTTGCGGTAGCGGAGGAGCAGCAGGACCACGAACGCCAGCACGCCGGACGTGTAGCCGATGAGCTTCGTCGAGTCGACGACCGTCATGACCGCCGCGGCGGCGAAGAGCAGCGTCACGATCCAGATGGAGAAGATGGCCTTGCCGTCGCTGCCGTACTTGGCGATCAGCACGTGGTGGATGTGGTTGCGGTCGGCGGTGAAGATGCGGGTCAGGCGTTGCCGGAGGGGGAGCTCGGCGCCGCGGAAGCGCGTGCGCATGACGATGAGGGTATCGATCACCGGCAGTGCGAGCGCGAGGATCGGGCCGCCGAAGATGAGCGCCGTCGGCGATTTGCTCGGACGGGCGATGGAGATCGCGGCCAGGAGCAGCCCGATGAACAGGCTGCCGGTGTCCCCCATGAAGATCTTCGCCGGCGGGCGGTTCCAGGGATAGAAGCCGATCAGGCTCCCGGCCAGCGCCGTCATGATGACGAGCGAGAAAAAGTCGAAGCGGAGGAGGGCGATGACGCCGAAGGCCACCGCCGTGGTGATGGCCACGACGGTGGCCAGTGAATCCATCCCGTCGATGAAGTTCATGGCGTTGATGACGCCGACGATCCAGATGGTGGAGGCGATGATGCCGAAGATGCCGAGGTCGAAGACGCGGCCGGCGAGGGAGATGGTGTCGAACTGGAAGCCGAAGGTAACGAGGATGAGCGCCGCCACGGTCTGGACGGCGAACTTCTTCGGCGCGTTCGTGCCGAGGAGATCGTCGTAGACGCCGAGTCCGATGATGAGCGAGCCGCTGGAAAGGACGGCGAACAGATACGGCAGGTTCTTCGAGACCAGCCCCGCGGCGTGGGGGTTGCCGGCCATCAGGAGCAGGGGAAAGCCGAAGCCGAAGATGATGGCGATCCCGCCGAGGCGCGGCGTGGCGAAGCGATGGAGCTTCCGCTCCCCCGGCGTGTCGACGAGGCCGATCCGCTCCGCCGCGTTCTTCACGACGGCGGTGCTCAGGTACGACGTGACGGCACTGCAGGCGAACAGCAGCACGAGCGGCAGCAGGTATTCGGCCATGCGTAAGCGCGACGAGGATAGCAGGTGAGGGCTCGGGGCCCGGGGCCCTGAGCCCGGTTGGGTGCCGGACGCGAGGTAATGGGGACACCTGAGCCCTGACCTGGGCCCTGACCTGAGCCCTCCGCGCCCGCAAGGGTGCTCCTGCCTCCGTGCGCCACGACCAGCGCCCGTACGAGCGTGCACTGTGGAGCGGGGCGCAGGAGCCCTGCGGGCTGAGGACGCAGGTGGGCGCAGGTGGGCGAAGGGCTGGGGTTTCCCCAGGACCTCGGGTCTGACACCCACTGGGCCCCGGGCCCCGGGCCCTGAGCCCTACGTCGCTTATCATTTCCCTATGTCGTCCAACTGGTACGCGCACCCAACCGCGGTCGTCGAAGAGGGTGCCATGATCGGCGAGGGGACGCGCATCTGGCACTTTGCGCACGTCCGGTCGACGGCCCGTCTCGGCCGTGAGGTGAACATCGGCAAGGACGTCTACATCGACGGCGACGTCGTCCTCGGCGATGGCGTTCGCGTGCAGAACGGCGTGAGCGTCTATCACGGCGTGCATGTCGCGGACTGGGCGTTCGTTGGTCCGTATGTCGTCTTTACCAATGACATGGCGCCGCGGGTGGGGAACAAGACGTGGCGTGTGGTCGACACCTGGCTCGATACCGGGGCGTCGCTCGGTGCCGGGGCCATCGTGCGGTGTGGCGTGCGGATCGGGGCCTTCGCCATGTGCGGGGCCGGGGCCGTCGTCACGCACGACATCCCGCCGTTCCATCTTGCCGTCGGCCTGCCGGCGGTGACGCGGCAGAAGGTGTGCGCGTGCGGGCAGACGCTGCTGCCGCTCGACACGTCGTACCGCGAGCTGCTGCGTGACTGCTGCGTGGAGAACATGGATCCGCGCGTGCGTGCCGAGGCGGAGCGGGCTATCGTGCGGGCGCTGGAGCGCGCCTGAGTGTTCACTCTCGTGGTGCCGTTTCATCGCGACGCCGGCCGTCTCGAGCGGGTGTTCGCGCTGGCGGAAGAGGCGAAGCGTCACGGCATCGGGCAGATCCTCTTCTGCCATAACGGCGTGCCGCTCGACGAGGCCACGCAGGAGGCACTGACGCGGCGGCTCCCGTTGCATGCCGCGTTGCTGCATACAGATGGGCGGGGGATCGGGGCCGGTTACCGGTTGGGGATCGCGAACGCGACCGGCGAGTACGTCGTGCTGTCGGCGAGCGATCTGCCGTTCGGCTTCACGGACGTCGATGCGTTTCAGGCGCTCGACGCGCGGCCGCGGCTGGCCATCGGCTCGAAAGCCCATCCGCAATCGCGGCTGGCCGGTTGGGGCGCGGCGCGGTCGCTGGCCTCCTTCGGGTTCTACGCGCTGCGGCGGCTGCTGCTCGGGCCGACGCCGAAGGATTCGCAGGGGACGATCCTGGTCGAGACGTCGCTCGCGCGCTCGGTCCTCGCCGAGGTCGAGGCGGACGATTACTTCTTCTCGCTGGAGATCGTCACCATGTGTGCGCGCCGCGGGCAGACCGTGCCGGTGGAGCTGCCGATCACGCTCGAAGCGCACGACGGGGCGAGCTCGGTGAACCTGGTCTCGGACTCGCTGAAGATGGCGCGCAACACGTGGCGTCTGCGTCGGCGGCTGCGATGAAGCGGTGGGGAGCGATCGTCGCGCTGGTGGTCGTGGTCCTGATCGCGCACGGCGCGGTGTTGACCCAGTGGTGGCTGTGGGACGACCCGCAGGTGCTGTACGGCGTCATGCGCTATTCGCTGGCGGACTCGCTGACGAAGCCGGAGGTGTGGCGGGCACAGTCGGGGACGAACTTCGTGCCGCTGCTGCTGACGTCGTACGAGCTCGATTACGCGCTGTTCGGGCTGGAGCCGCGCGGCTATTACGCGCATCACCTGGCGATGTTCGTGACGGCCATGGTGCTGCTGTTCTTGTACGTGCGGACGTTCGCATCGCAATGGGTGGCGCTGCTGGCCGCCGTGACGGCGGCGCTGTCGGCACCGGCATGGACCGCGGCGTCGCTGCTGATGGACCGCCACTACGTGGAAGGGGTGCCGCTGGCCATCGGGGCGCTGCTGCTGTTCCGCGCCTCGCGCGACAAACCGTGGCTGGCGGTGCTGGGGGCCGGTGCGTACCTGCTGGCGGCGCTGGAGAAAGAGGTGTTTGCGCCGTTGCCGCTGCTGGTGCTGGCGCAGGATCTGGTGGCGTGGGGGCGGGGGAGACCTATGGGACCTATAGGACCTATGGGAGAGCCGGTTCCGCCGAGCGCAGCCCCCAGAGGTCCCAGAGGTCCCATAGGTCCCATGAGTCCCGTCGTGCTCCTGCGCAATCTCGCCGCCTGCAGCGTTGCCGCGGTGCTGTACCTGGCGTGGCGCCTTGTCATGCTCGGTGCGGCGGGCGGTTACGGCCGCGGGCGCAACACCACGGAACTGCTGTCTCTCCCGGTGGAAGTCTGGCACCGGGTGATCGGGCCGCTCGCGCTCGTGGCGGCGCTGCTCGCGCTGGCACTCTTGATCCTGAAGGTCAGATCCGTGCAGGCCGTGGCCGTCATCGTGCTGGCGACGATCTTCTCCTTGCTGCCCATCACCTTCCTGCGCGATCTCGACCACCGCTACGTGTTCGTCCCGATGTGCGTGCTCGTCGTGCTGGCTGCTACGGCAGCCGTCAACCGCATCGGGACGATCGTCTTTGCCGGCTTCTGCGTCACGATGGTCATCGGCGGCTTCCTCCATCGCGCCACGCTCGTGCCGTCGCTGCGGCTGATGCAGTCGCACGGGTTGTATCTCTGGAACGCGCCTCCGAACGCGCGGCCGATCCTTACGGGTCCGAACGGCTGGTACACCGAAGGCATCCGCTGGATGCGCAAGGCCGCCAAAGGCGACGATGCGCCGCACGCCATCGCCTCGCTGCCCGGCGTCTACCTCTCCGGTGCCGACGTGGCCGTGATGGGCGATGCCAATGAAGTCCGCGCCGCCGTGGCCGCGATCGGCCGCGACCGCGATCCCTCGATGCCCCTGCACGTCAGCTTCGAGCACGACTCCACCATCGCCCGCTGGAAGTTCGCGCCGCACGAGCCGGGCGTCCGCTGGTATTTCATGACCCTGCCGTCTTACGAGCTGATCGAGCTCGAGGCCGAGGGGTGGACCCGCTACCCGACGCATTTCCGCGCCCCGTCGTACGAGGCCATGCCGGAAGCGGGAGTGTTCCGCATCGTGCGGATGAAGAATGGCCGGTGGAACGTGTCGCCCGAGCTGAAGTGGTGAGCACGATGGGACCGAGAGGACAGATGGGACCTATGGGACTCATGAAAGGCTGAAGAGCCGTTGCGCCGCGCGCAGCTCCCCTCTGTCCTATAGGTCCCATCGGTCCAATCGTCCTCTACAATCGCCCTCATGCCGCGCGTCTCGGTTCTACTGCCGTCGTACAACGCCGCCAGCTATGTCGACGCGGCCATCGAGAGCGTGCAGCGTCAGACTTTCGGGGACTGGGAGCTGGTGGCCGTCGACGACGCCAGCACCGACGCCACCGCGTCCCGTCTCGACGCGCACGCCTCCTCCCGCATTCACGTTCACCGCAACGCGCAGAACCTCGGCATGACCGGCAACTGGAACCGCTGCCTGTCGCTCGCGTCCGGGGAGCTCGTGCTGAAGCTCGATGCCGACGACGCCCTCAAGCCGACCGCGCTCGAGCGGCTCGTCAGCGCGTTCGAGGGCGACGTCGCCGCCGCCGGCATCCGCACGCTTTCCTGCGATGAATCCCTCGACCCCTTCGACGGCATCCCCGGCGACGACCTGATGATGCGCAACGGCATCGACCCGTATCGCGACACCACGCTGCCCGGCGACCGCTGGTACGGCATCGCCGCAAACGGCGGCCAGCTCTGGGCCAGCTCCGCCTTCATGGTCCGCCGCGACTTACTCACTCGCCTCGGCGGCTGGGACGAGCGTTTCGGCTGCGCGTCCGACACCGAGATGATGTGGCGCGTCATGGAGCAGGGCACGCCCATCGCCCACCGCGGCACCGTCGGCAATCTCTATCGCATCCGCCCCGGCTCGGTGAGCGATGTCTATCGCGCGCAAGGCTGGCTGACGTGGGAAGCGGTGGTCGGCAATCTCCTCAGCCTGAGCCGCGTCCGCACCAAACGCCCGCTCTCCCGCTCCCTGCGCATGCACTACGTCCGCCTCTGGAAGCAATGGCACGACGCGCCATCACGTCCGCTGCCGGAAGCCATCTGCGGCAAGCTCGAAGACGTAATGGCCAGGATTCCGCCGCCGCCGAAGCTCGACGTAGCCATGACCCGCCTGCGCGACGGCGTTTCCGCGGCATGAGCCGTAGTGCTACGATGCACTGAGTTCCCGCAGCGGCCGCTACACTCCTCCTCTGATGTCCTGGCGCTCGCTCGAGAAGTTGTTGTTCACTCCCTGGCCGGCACGGCGGGCGACGCTCGTCACGCTGATCACCGGTGTCGTGCTGCTGGCCGTGCTCGATCGCTCGGCAGCGATGAACAGTGCGACGTGGGGTGTCGACGAGGGGCAGCGCATCGCGGAGAGCTATTTCCTGCGGCTCGTGGAAGCGGGGGACTTCGATCATCCGGACTGGTTCCGGGTGGCGACTGATTCGTCGCATCCGCAGATGAGCAAGTATTACTTCGGGCTGGCGGTACAGGCGCACGGCGTGCAGTTGCCGCGCGACCTGGCGTTGCCGCGGTATTACGAGTCGGGGGGGCTGGACGCGACGGGATGGAAACCGCCGCCGCAACTGATGCCGGTCTATGGGCCGATGCTGCGGCCGGCACGCCGCGCGGTGCTGTTGTGCAACGTGATCTCGTGGATGGCCGTGACGTGGCTGCTGCTGCGCTGGTACGGCGCAGGGGCGGCGCTCCTGGCGGCGGCGATCTTCACGCGACATTACCTTCCGCACACGTTCTACGCCAGTGCGCGCTCGGATGCGCTCCAGGCCTGCTCGTTTACCCTGACGCTGCTGCCGCTGGCCGTCCTCTGGCGCGGCGTTCGTGGACGAGGGGCGGTCTTCGCCGCCGTACTGATCGGCGTGTTCAGCGCGGTGTCGTTCCAGACACGATTGAACGGGCTCCTCGCGTTCGGCGGCGCGGCCGTCGTCCTGATCGTACTCGCCATCCGGCAGCGGGATCGCCGCCCGATCGTGCTGCTCGCGCTGGCGACGGTCACGTGCGCCGGGTTTGCGCTCCTGTCGAACCCTTATTACTGGGCCAGGCCGCAGGCGGCGCCCGGCGTGGCCGCGGCCTATCTGGTCGATGAGCCGTTGCCTCTTCGCGCCGTCACCCGGTTCCGGATGCAGGTGGCGGATCTCGGGACTTTGCTGCAGGACCATGCGTACGCTGCGCTTCCCTCGCCGCTGGATCGCGGGCGCTTCGTCGCGCGCGTGCTCTTCAGCGGTCTGGCCGGATGGCTCGTGCTGGGCGGCGCGATCGCGGCCCTCGTGCTCTGTCTCCGGCGCTCGACGCGCGACACGCTCCTCTTGCCGTGCGTCTGGGCCGTCAGCGTCATCGGCGTCTTCACGCTCTGGCTCCCTCTCGGGTGGGAGCCCTACGTGATGATGATCTTCCCGACTGCCGTCCTGCTCGCCGCCTCCGGCTGGAGCGCGCTTGCCGTCGCGGCTCTGCCTCGACGCGGATGACGCAGGGCCGCCGCCCGCGAGCGCGTGCAATACAATGCGGGCCGACTTTCGCTGAGGAGCGCAAACACATGGCCGAACTTCCCGGAATCGAGCGCGAGACCCTGGACGTCGACGTCGTCATCGTCGGCGCGGGGCCGGCGGGCCTTGCCGCCGCGTACAAGCTCGCGCAGCTCATCCAGACGCACAACGCATCGAGCGCCGAAAAGAAGCTCGAAGGGATCTCGATCGCGGTGCTCGAGAAGGGGAAGGAGATCGGCGCGCACGGTCTCTCCGGGGCCGTCATGGACCCGCGCGGGATCGCCGAGCTCATGCCCGACTGGCTCGAGCGCGGCTGCCCGGTCGAGGCGCCCGTCAATGACGACGCGTTCTGGTTTCTCACGGAGAAGATGAAGCTGCCGGCGCCGATCATGCCGCCGCCGCTTCGCAACCACGGCAATTACGTGATCTCCCTCGGCGAGATGGTCCGCTGGATGGCCGGCATCGTCGGCGACATGGGCGTCGACCTCTTCCCCGAGTTCCCGGCCACGCGCGCGCTCGTCGAGAACGGCCGCGTCGTCGGCGTGCGCACCGGCGACAAGGGCATTGACAAGAACGGGCTGCCGAAGGCGAACTACGAGCCGGGTGTCGACATCAAGGCGAAGATGACGATCGTCTCCGAGGGGCCGCGCGGCACGATCGCCAAGCAGCTCGCCGGGATGTACGACCTCTATCAGGGGAAGAACCCGCAGGTGTACGCCGTCGGCATCAAAGAGCTGTGGCAGATGCCGGACGCCCGCATGAAGCCGGGCAGCGTCATCCACACGCTCGGCTGGCCGCTCGATCAGGACACGTTCGGCGGCGGCTTCATCTACGGGATGCAGGAGAACGTGATCGACATCGGCCTCGTGGTCGGTCTCGACTACAAGAACCCGACGCTCGATCCGCACCACGAGTTCCAGCGGATGAAGCTGCATCCGTCGATCCGCCCGCTGCTGGAAGGGGGGAAGATGATCGCGGCCGGCGCGAAAGCCATCCCCGAGGGGGGCTACTTCTCGATGCCGAAGCTGTATGGGGAGGGGTTCCTCATCCTCGGCGATTCCGGCAGCTTCCTCAACGGCGCCCGGCTGAAGGGCATCCATCTGGCGATCAAGAGCGGCATCCTGGCGGCCGAGACGGCTTTCGCGGCGCTGCTGAACGAGGACTATTCATCCGCGCAGCTCTCGCAGTTCGAGGCGCTGTTCGAGGCCTCGTGGGCCCGCGAGGAGTTGTGGAAGCAGCGCAACTTCCACCAGGGCTTCGAGCACGGCCAGCTCGCGGGCCTCATGAACGCCGGGCTGAACATGGTCACGGGCGGCCGCGGTTTCGGCGTGAAGAACCGCCTCGACGCCGACGCCGGACACACGCGGATGGAGCGCATCAAGCGTTACTTCGGCTCAGACGATCCGCACCCGCCGGAGAAGATCAAGTTCGACAACAAGTACCTGTACGACAAGGTGACGGACGTCTACAACGGCGGCGTGATCCATGAGGAGAACCAGCCGGCGCACCTGCTGATCATGGATACGGAGGTGTGCATCACGAGATGCACGGAGGAGTACGGGAATCCCTGCCAGCACTTCTGCCCGGCCGCGGTCTACGAACCGAAGCCGACAGCGGACGGCCGCGGACAGGTCCCGTTCCTGAACTTCACGAACTGCTTCCACTGCAAGACGTGCGACATCATGGACCCGTATCAGGTGATCACCTGGGTGCCGCCGGAGGGTGGGGGCGGGCCGAATTACAACAAGCTTTAGCCGCCGGCGGTAGCCGGCGGGCTCGTTGCCCGTTGTCCGTTGCCCGTTGCCCGTGCTGCGCTGTGCGGTGGAGTGAGGGGCTTGCCTCCCGGAGTGAGGGCGGTGCCTCCGCGAGGCCACGCGTTGCGTCGGTGAGTCAAGGCGTTGGGTCCGGGAGTCAAAGCTTTGTGTTCGTGAGTCAAAGCTTTGTGTTCGCGAGTCAAAGCTTTGCGTGCGTGAGTCAAAGCTTTGTGTCCTGAGCGAGCGAATGATATGGGTGCATATCATTCGTTGACTCCGCGAGTCAGTGATTGATATCGGGCATGTCAATCGAAGAGCCGGCGAGCCTGTGCGTTGCCTCCGGGAGTCAAAAATTTGCCTCCGGGAGTCAGCGGATGGACTCGGGGAGTCAAAGCTTTGCCTCCGGGAGTCAAAGCTTTGTCTCCGGGAGTGAGGGATTGATATGGGTGCATATCATTCGAAGAGTCGGGGAGTGTGCATTTGCGCCGGATCTCGGAGTGCGGTGGCGCACGGAGGGTGTCTCAAAACGGTGCGCTCTGCCGTCGATGAACCGGCGCCCGCGGGCGCGGACAGACAGGAGTGTCTGTCCCACATGCAGATTCCGCCGAATATCGGGCACCCGCGGGCACGCTGGCATTCAATGTGGGACAGACACTCTTGTCTGTCTGCGCCCGCGGGCGCCGGTTTCTGATCAGGCCATCAGAGTGTGTGCGCTCCGTTTTGAGACACCCTCCGCACGCCACCGCACTCCGAGATCGCGCCGCGCGACAGAATTCCGGCCGCGGCCGGCTCGTTACCTCCGGCACATTTCCTGCCCACCGGAACCGGCAGGACGGTAAGGACGTAGAGCAAGCAATGGCAACTGAACCACTTCGGATCGCGAGCTCTCTCGAACGCATCGCCGCGTTGCAGGACAATGTCGAAAAGGTCATCCGCGGCAAGGCGGAGGTAGTCCAATTCTGTATCGCGGCGCTCCTGGCGAAGGGGCACATCCTGCTCGAGGACGTGCCGGGCGTCGGTAAGACCACCCTGGCGCACGCCCTGGCGCGGTCGCTCTCGCTGGAGTTCCAGCGCATCCAGTTCACGAGCGACCTGCTGCCGGCCGACATCGTCGGCGTCACGATCTACAACCAGGACACGCAGGACTTCGAGTTCGTCAGCGGACCGGTCTTCACGAACGTGCTGCTGGCCGACGAGATCAACCGTTCGACGCCGAAGTCGCAGTCGGCGCTGCTCGAGGCCATGAGCGAGGGGATGATCTCGGTCGAAAAGCGGCGCCTGGCGCTGCCGGATCCGTTCCTCGTCATCGCCACGCAGAACCCGGTCGAGCACGTCGGTACCTACCCGCTGCCGGAGTCGCAGCTCGACCGTTTCCTCATGAAGCTGACGATCGGCTATCCGAATCCGACGGACGAGAAGAAGCTGCTCCGTGCCGGCGGCGCGCAGGACGCGCTCGAGCATCTCGAGCCGGTGCTCGACCTCGCGGAGATTCGCGAGCTGCAGGAGCGCGTGTCGGACGTGCACGTCAGCGAACCGATCGTCGACTATCTGATGTCGATCGTCCAGGTGACCCGCACGCACGCCGAAGTGGCCCTCGGCGTCTCGACGCGCGGCGCGCTGACGTACTTCAAGGCGTGTCAGGCGCTGGCGATGGTGAACGGGCGGGAGTTCGTCATCCCCGAGGACATCAAGCGGCTGGCCGTGCCGGTGCTGTCGCACCGCATCCTGCTGAAGGACCGCCGCACGCTCCGTGGGGACTCCTCGCCCGAAGGGCGCTTCATCCAGCGGATCGTCAACGAAATCCCCGTCCCGCGATGACCGCGCTGCCCTGGACCTTCGACGGTGTCGTGCGGCTGACCCGCGTCGGTACGACGTACATCATCTTCACGATCATCATCGGCTTTGCCGCGCTCAACACCGGCAACAACGCCCTCTACATCGGGCTGACGTTCATGCTCGGGTGCCTGCTGCTTTCGGGCATCGCCTCGAAGGGGGGGCTCAAGCACCTCACGGTGGAGCTCGTGACGCATGGGGAAGCGTGGGCCGGACAACCGTCGCGCGCGAAGCTGCGTATCAGCAACCAGTCGCGGATCTGGAACGTGCGCGACGTCGTCATCGTCGCGGACGAGCTGGAGACGCCGGTGCTGGTGCCGGTCGTGCGCACGCGGGACGCGGTAGAGCTCGAGGTACCGCTGCTGTTCCTCCGCCGCGGCCGGGTCGAGCTGCGCAAGCTCGACTTCTACACGCGTTATCCGTTCGGCTTCTTCCTCAAGAAGCGGCGCATCCGGGTGGCCAGCGAAGTGGTCGTCTTTCCTCGGCTGCTCGAAGAAGAGGCGACCCGTGCGCGCTTCCGTCCCGTCACCGGCGAGATGGATGCGGCGAACCGTCCGGGGCCGGGCAGCGAGATCCATTCGTTCCGCGAGTACGTGCGCGGCGATTCGATGCGCCAGGTCTACTGGAAGAAGTCGGCGGCGGTCGGCCGCTGGATCATCAAGCAGACGGACATGGAGGCCGCGCGCGTCGTCAACGTGATCGTCGATACGTACCGCGCAAAGGGCGTCTCGGACGACGAGTTCGAGGAGATGATCAGCGCCGCGGCGACGTTCATCCACGACCTCACGGGCCGCGGCCTGGACGTGATCCTGACGCTGCCGCGCACGACGCTGCGCGCACGGACGGAGCAGAACGCCACGCCGCTGTTCCGCGCGCTGGCGCTGGCGGAGCCGACGCACGAGCCCGTGGAGCATGTGGTGGACCGGGACACGGTGGTGTTTAGCGTGCAGGGGTTGGGTGGTCGGCGGTTGGGCGGTTGGGCGGAGGGCCCCCACCCGAGCCCCGGCAGTTCGCCCGCGTCGTCTAACCACCGCCCAACCGCCCAACCGCCAACCGCCCAACCAAAAGCGGAGCGCCCGTGAGCCGAAGAGCGCGTGAGCTCGAGACGCTCCTGCTGGCGATGGTGGCGGCGGTGCCGCTCTACGTCACGGGTGCGATCGGCATCATCCCTATCCTGCTGTTCCACGGCGTGATGGCGGCGATCGCGGTGCGCGTGGTCCTGGGCAAGGGACCGGAGCTGCTGCCGGCGGCGCTGATGCGCGTCTTGGCGTTCGCCTACATCCCGTTCTACGTCGTCGACGCGGCGATGATCTCGCGCAGCGCTATCGCGGCCTCGACGCACCTCATCCTCTTCATCGCCGCGTATCAGCCAGGTGAAGGGTTGCGCTCGAACAACCAGGCGCAGCGGATGCTCACGACGGCGCTGATCTTCATCGCCAGCCTGGCGACGTCGACGCACATCAGCGTGGTGCTGTTCGTCATCGTTTTCGGCTTCCTGATGTTCCGGCAGATGATGTACGTGAGCCACGTGGAGACGGTGCGCTCGATCGGGCGGCAGTACTCGCTGGCGCCATCCTCGCGCTCGGCGTTCTTCTATCTGGCCGGCGCGGCGGCGATCGGCGTGCTGCTCTTCCCGATGCTGCCGCGCGTGCGCAATCCGTTCGTGCAGGGCTACGGCGGGATGCTGCCGGGCGCGAGCACGGGGATCAGCGAGTCGATCAACCTGAACGAGCCGCGCGGCGGCGGAAACGATGCGACGGTCGTCGCGCGCGTCTGGATGGACCAGCAGACGGTCCCGTTCTTCACGCCGCTCCGTCTCCGCGGCACGGTGTACGACCTCTACAAAAACGGGGAGTGGACGCAGTCGAAGCGCCGCCGTCCGCAGCCGGTCGCCGCACGCAACGGTATCCATCAGATCGCCCGCCCGGTCGGCTTCACCCGCCCCGCCATCGTGCAGCAGCAGCCGCTGGAGAACCGGCTGTTCCTCCCGGTCGGCACGTATGCGGTCAGCGGGGTGCGGGTGTTCGAAGGGCCGACCCGCGATGCCTGGTCGACTTCGTATTCGGGCCGTCCGCAGACGATGACGTTCAACGTGGACATGGCGTTCGATACGGAGCCGTTCGCGCTGCGCCGGATCGATCCGCCGCAGTATCCGGTCACGCCGGCGGTCGCCGCGCTGGCCCGCCAGATCGTCGGCAATGAGACGAACCTGCAGAAGCGGATCGTGGCGCTGGAGCGCTATTTCCAGTCGAACTTCAAGTACATGCAGAGCGCGGCGGGACAGCGTCCGTTCACGGTGGACGAGTTCCTGCTGCGCGAGCGCCGCGGCCACTGCGAGTATTTCGCCGCGGGTGAGGTGGCGCTGCTGACGGCGCTCGACGTCCCGTCACGCATCGTGGGCGGTTTCCACGGCGGCCAGCTCAATCCGCTGACGGGCTACTTCACGGTGCGCCGCGAGGACGCGCATGCCTGGGTGGAGGTGTGGGACGGGACGAAGTGGATCACGTCCGATCCGACGCCGCCCTCGCTCCGCCCGGGCAATACGCAGCTCGGGCTCTGGAATCTCTACGCTTCGGCGGTCGGCGATTCGGTGACGTACTTCTGGGACCGCTATGTCCTGACGTACGGTCTCACGGACCAGATCGCGCTCATGACGGAGGCGTTCATCCGCCTGCGCGAAGGCGTCTCGAACGTGCGCTCCGGTTTCGGCGGAGGCATCCGCGAGGTGACGAGCCCCGCTTACCTGACGCTGCTGGCGCTGGTGCTGCTGAGCGGCGCCGCCGCGATCGTTCATCAGCGCCGGCACCGGCCGCTGTTCGAGCTGCTGGCGGCGCATCTGCGGCGGCTGGGGATTGACGTAGGGCCGGCCATGACGATGGAGGAGGCGCTCGCGCAATTGCGCGAGCAGCAGCCGGATTCCGCGGCAGAACTGACGGAGCTGATCGCGCTCTACGACGCGGAGCGGTTTTCCCCCAGCCCCGACCGCGCGCGGGCGGCGGCCATCCGGAAGAGGCTCACGGCGCTTCGCGCGTGAGCGGGGGGACGATGGGACCCATAGGACCTATAGGTCCTATGGAAAGGCCATCTACAGACGGTAGAGTGGTGGGACTCCCATAGGTCCTATGAGTCCCATAGGTCCCATCGTTTCTCTCTACCGCGCGCCGACCAGCCTTCGCGGTGCGCGCAACAGCGCAATCATCTCGCGCACCGCGCTATCCAGGCCCACCAGGGCCGCCCGGGCCACGATCGAGTGGCCGATGTTCAGCTCTTCGATCTCCGGGATGTGGGCGATCGCGTCTACGTTCCGGTAGGTCAGCCCGTGGCCGGCGAGGACCACCAGGCCGAGCTTCTTTGCCGCGCGGGCGGCCACTGAGATCTTTTCGATCTCCGTCTGCCAGTTCGCGCCGATGTTCCAGGCCTCGGCGAACTTGCCTGTATTGATCTCGATCTTCGGCGACTTCAGCTTGTGGCACTGGCGGATCTGCTCGAGGTCGGGATCCACGAAGATCGAGACGTCGATGCGGGAGTCGAGGAGCTGGCGGACCACCTTTTCCACGTTACCGGAATGGAGGACCACGTCCAGGCCGCCTTCCGTCGTCAGCTCGTCCTTGCGTTCCGGGACCAGCGTCACGCGGTGCGGCTTCACCGTCTGGGCGATGCGCACCATCTCGGACGTCGAAGCCATCTCGATGTTGAGGTGCGACGTGACCGTCTTGCGGAGGATCTCCACGTCGCGATCCTGGATGTGGCGCCGGTCGCCGCGGAGGTGGACCGTGATCCCCTGCGCTCCTGCCAGCTCGCATAACACGGCTGCCGCGACCGGATCCGGCTCGTCGGCCTTGCGCGCTTCACGGATGGTGGCAATGTGATCGATGTTGACGGCTAACCGCATTGGCGTAGGGTAGCAGCAGAGATGAAAAAACGGCTCCTCGTCGGCTCGATCGTCATCGTTGCGGCACTGGCGGCGTTTGCGGTGTTCGGACGCGCCATCTGGTATCCGTTGTACCTGCGTGTGGCCGGCGTGCGCAGCATCGCGGACGTCGTGGCGCGCTACGGACCGGCGGCGCGGGGCCGGCTGAAGCCGCACTTTGACCGTGCGGGAGTGGCGTGGCCGCCGAAGCGGATCGCGGTGCTGGTCTTCAAGCAGGAGAAGCGGCTGGCGTTATGGGCGGATGACGGCAAGCAATGGCGCTTCGTGCGCGACTACCCGGTCCTTGCGGCCAGCGGCCACGCCGGGCCGAAGCTGCGCGAGGGGGACTACCAGGTGCCGGAGGGTGTCTACCGGCTCGAATGGCTGAACCCGAACAGCAGCTACCACCTCTCGATGAAGGTGAACTATCCGAACGAATTCGACCGCTCCATGGCCGTACGCGACCGCCGTACGAAGCTGGGCGGCGACATCTTCATCCACGGCAAGGCCGTGTCGATCGGCTGCGTGGCGCTGGGCGATCCGGCCATCGAGGAGCTGTTCACGCTCGTCGCGGAGACGGGGCACGGGAGAGTGAAGGTGATCATCGCCCCGAACGATCTGCGCACCGGCGGCGCGGTGCTGCACGAGGACGCGCCGCGGTGGGTGGCGCAGCTCTACGGCACGGTGGCGGCCGCGCTGAAGGACTTCCCGGTGTGGATGGAGTCCCGCAGCACGATGGACGTGCGCGGCGGCGCAAAGGCTAAGGTGATGCGCTACTGAGGGGTTGGGCGGCCGATGGGACCCATGGGGCCAAGACTCATGGGGCTGGGTCACTCGCGAGTGGTCACTGAGCCTGCCCCGATTTCGTGGACGGTTTTGTGGTTGGGCGTCGACAATCAACTATATCGACGCTGGTTTGATCGTACACGTGGTAACGCAAGCGGGGAAAGAGGTGCCTTCAGCAGTCGAGTGATGGCTTCCTCCTGCCGCGTTTCCGGAGACCGTTCGAGGAGAGGGCGATGCCGGTGTTCGACGTCGCACTCGCCGGTGGAGGGGCGGAGCACGTCGCCGCTGTTCGCGCATGGAGCTCCGGTGTCTGGCGCGCGTGGGCCCAGCATCACGCGCTGGTCGGAGCGCTCGTCGCCGAGCACCTCGGCGTGGACACTGCGTAAGCGCGCCCGCGGCATAGAATGCCCGGCGGAGGAACACGAATGCCCCACGCGCTCCCGGACCTGCTCGCCCAGGTCGTAGACGAAACGACCTTCATCCGTTTTCTGGCTGCTCTTCGCGCGGATTGCGAATCGAGCCGCCATGACTGCGAGCGCTGGTATGAAGACTGTCTGCCGGAGGATCACTGGCAGACAAAGTCGACCGCGCAGTTCCTCCGCTCGATGTCCGACTGGGCCACCCGCGGCGATTTTGCCGACGGCGTCCACTATGGCGAGCCCCTGCTGCGTCGTTTCGCCACGATGTTGTACGTGGGCCGATATCTGCTGCGCGAGGAGGCGCCGCGGCCGCGGTAGGGGAGGGGGCCGAGTGGAGAGGATGGACAATCCTGTCCGTCACGCGAGAA
>DASWMP010000336.1:0-3011 GCA_036399695.1 Thermoanaerobaculia bacterium
CCTCCGAGTCGTCGTCGCCCGCGGGCTTCACGGCGTCTTTTGACGACCGCTTCACGCCGATGGTCTTGACGCAGCTCGTGACGATCTCGGCCACCTGCAGGATGTCGATCGGCTTGCGCATGACGATGTGCACGAGCTCCACATCGAGCTTGCGCGCCGCTTCGGTCGAGGCAAAGGCAATGACGACCGGCCTCTGCGCTACGTCGAGCGCTCCGACGGCCGAGACGATCTGCTCCGGCTCGATCCCCGGCAGCGCCAGGTCGAGCAGCACGACGACGTACGCCTGCTCCCGCAGCTTCTCCAACGCTTCCCGCCCCGTGGCAGCCGTGTCGGAGAAGACGTCGAGGTCGAGCAGCTTCGAAAAAAGCGCCCGCCGGATGGCAGCATTGCCGTCCGCGATCAGCACCTTCACACCGAGCTCTTCGACCATGCGGACTGCCCCCGTACAAATAAGCTGCCAACCCCTGAAAACCAGGCTTTGTGGCGAATGGAGCCGTGGCGGGGGTGAGCGCCGCCAGGGGGCCGGCCCCGTTGTCCGTTGCTCGTTGTCCGTGCTCCGTGCTCCGCTTCATGTGGGACAGACACTCCTGTCTGTCCGGCCCAGCCTGAAGGTAAGTTCCGGGTGCACCGGACAGACAAGAGTGTCTGTCCCACATAGAAAACCAAAAACCAAAAACCAAAAACCAGCGAAGCACGGACAACGGACAACGAGCAACGGACAAAGTACACACGCGCCCCTAAAGCGCCCTCCCCAACGCCCCCTCCAGCCGCTCCCGATACGCCCGTCCCAGCGGAACCTCCGTCCCCGTCTTCAACAGGAGGCTGTAGTCGCCATGGAAGAGGGAGCGGATCTCGACGATGGAGTCGACGTTCACGATGGCCGAGCGGTGGACGCGGACGAACTTGCGGCGGTCGAGCTGGGTCTCGAAGTTGTTCATCGTCTCGCGGATGAGATGGCGCTCCCGCCCCGCGTGGATGCGGACGTAGTTGTCGGCGGCTTCGATCCACTCGATCTCCGCCACGCGCAGGAAGGTGATGCGGCCGGCGGTCTTTATCATGACGCGGTCGACCGACGTGCCGCGCGCGCTCACCTCGTCCAGCATCGCGCGCAGCCGCTCCTGCAGGTCGCCGGAGCCGTTGCGCAGGCGCTCGCGGACGCGCGTCATCGTCTGCTCCAGGCGCGTGCGGTCGAAAGGTTTGAGCAGGTAATCGAGCGCCTGCACCTCGAACGCTTTCACCGCGTACTGGTCGTACGCCGTGACGAAGACGACGTGCTTCGTCAGGCCGGCCGCTTCGCGGACGACGCCGAAGCCGTCGCGTCCCGGCATCTGCACGTCGAGGAAGACCAGGTCCGGGCGCAGCTCGCGGATCGCCTCCACCGCCTCGTCGCCGTTCGCGCATTCGCGCACGATCTCCACGTCGTCGTGCGCGCCGAGGAGCGTGCGCAGCTTCTGGCGTGCGGGGCGTTCGTCGTCGACGATGATCGTGGCGATCATTGCGTCCTCCACGGCACCGCCAGGGTCACGAGCAGCCCGCCTTCCGGCGCGTTGCACATCTCGAAGCGATGCGCGTCGCCGTACAGCGTGGCCAGCCGCGCGCGCGTGTTCGCCACGCCGATCCCTTCCCTGCGCGGCAACGGGCAGAGCCCCGGCCCGTCGTCGTGCAGCCGGATCTCCAGCATCCCGTCGAGCCTGCGGGCACTGATCTCCAGGCTGCCGCCTTCCGGCCGCGGCGCGATACCGTGCTTGATCGCGTTCTCCACCAGCGGCTGCAGCGAGAAGTTCGGGATACGCGCTTCCAGCGTCGCCGGCTCCAGATCGATCGAGACGTGCAGCCGTTCCTCGAAGCGGATGCGCTCGATGTCGAGGTAGCGCTCCAGCACGTCCATCTCTTCCTTCAGCGTCACCTCGTGCGTGCCCTGCTTGTCGAGCGTGAGGCGCAGCAGCTCGGAAAGGCGCGTCATCATCGCGTCGGCCGCGTCGACGTCGCGGTACATCAGCGAGGAGATCGTATTCAGCGAGTTGAAGAGGAAGTGTGGGTTGAGCTGCATCTTCAGCGACTCGAGCTGCGCGCGCGACAGCAGCAGCTCGCGGTCGCGGTATTTGCGGTAGTAGTCGAACGCGTAGTAGGCGAAGACGATCACGCAGTACGTCGGGAAGCTGGAGTGGAAGTTGTCCTTGATGGCCATCCAGACAGGCTTCGGGCTGGAGCGCGGGACCGTGAACATCAGGATCGATTCGGCGATTGTGATCTGCACGAGCGTGAGAATCACGCCCCAGAGGAGATGCACGACGGTGCTGAGCGGCCAGGTATCGCGCTCGAAGCGAAAGCGGCGCGCCACCCAGATGACCGCCGGCACGGAGAGTCCCCAGAGCCAGTAGTAGGTGAAGTTGATCGCCAGCGCCTCGCCGAGGGGACGGCGGATCGGGTCAGGGTAGGTCAGCCAGAGCTGCGTGGCGAAGTAAACGCCGGCGAAGCTGGAGACGATGAAGACGACGAGCGCGACCACTCCGCGCGGACTGAAACGGGCCATTTGCGTTCGAGCATAGCAAACGCCGTTTTTCTACAAATCGTGGAGTCGGTGGCCTGCATCCCGCAATTATTCGAGGCATGTCTGTTCAAGAACTTCGCAAAAACTCGATGATGTCCCACCTCCTCGATGCTCTCGAACGCGGCGAAGACATCGGTCACTACGGACGCCTCACCTTCGCCATGATCGCCCGTCACTTCATGGACGAGGACGCCCTCTGCCACTGGTTGCTGAAGGGGCCGAACGTCACGGAAGAAGAAGCCCGCTCCCTCTGCCGCCAGGTCGAAGGACGCGACTACAACCCGCCGCGCCGCGAGCGCATCCTGGAATGGCAAAGCCAGCAGCAGTTCCCGATCTGCCCCACGGAAGATCCGGACGCCTGCAATGTCTACCGGGACCTCAGGTTCCCGGACAACGTCTACCAGCACATCCAGCAGTACTACGAGAAGAAACAGTAGTGATCTCGGAGTGGGGGGGGGGG
>DASWMP010000337.1:0-14063 GCA_036399695.1 Thermoanaerobaculia bacterium
GCTCGTTCCCGGTGCGGCGTACGTGAGCGTGATCAACGACATCACGGATCGCGACGAGGACCTGGCGGCAGGGAAGGCAAACCGCCTCGCCGGCCGCTCGCCCGCCTTTGCAGCGATGCTGGTCGCGATCACTGCCGGTGCGGGCCTGGTGTTCTGCTTCCTCTGGCGGCGCGACACACTGCTGCTTTCCGTCTATCTCGCGGCCTGGCTGGCCTTTTCGCTCTACTCGCTTCCTCCCTTCCGGTGGAAAACGCGCGGCATCCTCGGCGTGCTTTGCGACGCCAGCGGCGCGCATCTTTTTCCGACGCTCGTGGCCGTCCTCCTCGCCTTCCGCGAAGCCGGCCGCCCGGCCAGCACGCTCTGGGTGGTGTCCATCGGCGTCTGGGCTTTCGCCAACGGCATCCGCGGCATCCTCTGGCATCAGCTCACCGACCTCGAACATGACCGGCACGCCGGCGTGCGCACCTTCGCCCAGCGGCATCCTCCCGAGGTCGCGATTCGGTTGGGGACGTTCGTCTCGTTCCCACTCGAAGTGCTGGCGCTGGCGTCGATCCTCTGGCAGCTCCGCAGTCCCTGGCCGGCGGCGGCGCTGCTCGTCTACGGCGTCCTGGTGGTGATGCGGCTCCGGCAGTGGCAGATGCACGCCGTCATCGTCGCGCCAAAGCCGCGGTTCCTGATCGTGCTGCACGAGTACTACGACGCCTGGCTGCCGATCTCGGTCCTCATCGCCTCATCGCTGCGGCATCCCTACGACTTCATCGTCCTGGCGGTCCACCTGCTGGTGTTTCCGACCCGGGCGCGGCAGGCGTTGCGCGACGCGTTCAACCTGATGCGCGAGCTGCCTCACAACTGGAAGAGGTAGTCGGGCGCGTACGCCTGGTAGAGCGGATGGTCGCGGAGGCAGTCCGCGCGGCCGCGGAAGGCTTCGGCGAGGCGCTCCGGAACCGCGGCCGCGGTAACGGGTGCGCCGGGGCGGAGACGCTGCAGGACGCGGATCGGGATGCGCAGACGGTTCTTGAAGGCCGCGAGCGCGTAACTGTGGAACAGCCGGCGCGGCGCGGCCTTCTTCACGATCCGCGTGATCCGCGGATACCAGTACAGCTCTTCGGGCGAGAGAGAGGTATTCACCCGTTCGCGCGGCGCGGCGAAATGCTCGACGCCGAGACGGTCCGCCAGCGTGTTCGTGAAGGCGTCCGGGTCGTCGCGGAGCAGTTCGTACGGCATGACGATCACGTTCGAGGCGCCGAACGCCGCGGTGTACAGACCGATGAGGTAACAGTAGTCCCACCCGTCCTCGCGCGACGGCATGACCGTCTCGAGGTGTGCGCAGAACGGGGCGAACTCCAGGTTGCCGCCGTTCCGCGCGAATTCCGAGTACATCGACAGGACGGCGGCGCGGAAGCCGCGCGTCACGATCAGCACCGAAGCCGTGGGGAAGAGACCGGCCAGCATGCGGCAGACCGCTGCCTGCGCCTCGTCCATCCGGACGGGCCGTGGACGCTCGTACTCGCTGATCCGGTCGCCGAAGGTCGGCTGCGGCGTTGCCAGCCCTTCCGCGCTCGTGACGCGGTAGAGCGCGCCGGATGGCAGTCCGGCGCCTGCTTTCACGATGTCGTACACGTTGTGAAAGCCGGCGATCCCGCCGTCGGCATACGCGAGCCGCGGGTGTCCGCGGAACCAGCGCCGCAGAAAATTCGACCCGGTCTTTGGGTAGCCGATGTGAATCAGATGCCCGGTCATGCCCGTCCGATCCGCGAAAGCGCTTCGATGCAGAAGGCGGTGGTCAGCTCTTCCGAGCCCCAGCGCGGCGTGTCGGGATGAGGCTCGTCGAACGAGCCGTCGCGCTTTCGCGTCCGCCCGCCGTGATACAGCGGAGCGGCCGGCCAGCCGCCGGATTCGAGCTGCGCGTCCAGCAGCGAATCGATCAGGGCGTCCGCCGCCGAAGCGCGACTCCAGTACAGCAGGCTGCAGGCGGCCAGCGCCCGTTCGAGCGGATTCGCGGGCGTCGCGGCGGCCATTTTCCGTTCGATGAGCTCTCCACCATCGGGCGCGACGGCGTGCAGCGCCCGCGAGAAAAAGTACCAGACGACGAACGGGTTGTCGTACCACTTGTCGCACGACCTCTCCCGGTTCTCGCGGAGTACGTGCAGCAGGTGCTGGACGACCGGCCGCGTTTCCGGAGTGGCGCCGAGATAGAAGAGCACGTTCGCATTCACGACGGCGTCGACGTCGAACGGTTTCGCGGATGTCTTCCTGAAGAAGAAATAGAGCACGAGCGGATGGCGGAACTGCGCTGCGGTCAGCTTCCAGGTGTAGAACAGGCCGCGGGCGTTTCTGTTCTTCAGCAACAGCGGGCGGTTGTCCGGAAACGTGCGGCCGCTGCTCGCGAGTGCCGCGGACGCGCAGGCCGTGTCGTCCAGATCCGGTGGCAGCTCGCGGTGATGCGGATGCTCCCGCGGCCAGTGCTTCCAGAGACCGCGCGGCCACATCTCGGCGGCGAGAAAGTCGACGGCGCGCTCCCGGACGCGCGACGCGTCCGGTGCGAACGACAGCGAATGCGCCATCACCGCCGTCGGAAAGACGGCCGGATCGGGCTGGTCGGAAGCGAACACGCGCAGCTCACCGCTCGGCTGCTGCTGGCGCTCGAGGAACGCGATGCCGCGCGCGAGCGCCTCACGGACCGGCTTCAACCGGCGAGCCGCTTCCGGTCGAGTGGGGCGTACCAGTAGTCGATCACGCCGGCGCGCGGTACACCTTCAGGCCGGCTGCGATAGGTGTACTGCGTGTAGAACTCGTCGTCCACGGCGAAAACCTCCAGCTTCCCGGGGTTCTTGGGCGCGGGGTAGTAGCAGTAGAGCTGCGCTTCCTTCGGCACGAGCAGCGCGCCGACCGCCACCCGTTTGACCTTCCCGCGATTCGGCGGTGAAGCGTGAAAGAGCTTCTGACAGAAGATCATCGCGCTGCCCGCCTTCATCGGCTCGGCGCGGAGCCGCCGCTCGATGTCCGCATCGAGCGCACGGTACTGATACGGAGTGCCGGGCCCGCGGGGGCCGGTGTTGAAGCGATGACTTCCCGGCAGCACGTAAAGGCAGCCGTTGGTGGTATCGGCGTCGACGAGCGGGCACCAGACGCCGAGCGACTGGTAACGCGATTCGTCAACGAAGGCGATGTCCTGATGAATCATCACCTGACCTGTCAGGTCGCCTGGCTTCGTCGTCACCGGCTCTTTCACCGCGAAGTTCGACAGCGAATGGCGGTACCCGTTGAACAGCGCGTCGAGCCTCGGCTTCAGCACCGCTTTGAGCTCACGATCGACGGCGCTCCGGTAGCCGACGTCGTTGCTCAGGATCGAGGCGCTGAACGGCTGCCGGTGGATCGGGGAGTCGTGGGTTTCGAAGATCTCTTTGAGCCGTGCGATCTCGGAAGCATCGATGAAGGTGTCGGTGATCGCATAGCCGTCACGCTCGAGCTGGGCTTCGAGCGCCGGATCGTTGAGCCGGGGTTTGGGTTGCACGTCACCGAAAGTAGCGCAGGAGGGGACGTTTCGCAATGCGGAGCAAGATGGCACAGATGGGACCGACAGGACCGACAGGACCTAGGGGACCGATGGGAGTTGCCGCAGGTTGCAGTTCTTCATAGGTCCCATAGGTCCCATCTGTCCCGTTGGTCCCATTGGTCCCATCGGCCCTGCTACAACCACTCCACATCGATCGTCACCAGTTGATTCACGCCCATCTGGGCATTCGAGAGTGGCGCCGGATCGGCGCGCACCTCCAGCACGGCCTCGGTCTCGTGTGCGATGATCAGGTGGCTGTCGAACTCCACGATGGCAGCGCGCAGCGAGTATCGGCCGCCGACGAGCGGCAGTCGCGGGATCACGCAGGTGAGCTCCCCTTCGCCCGGATGAATCGTGCGCCGGGTCACCTCGTGCTCGCCGGCCACGCAGATCCACTGATCGGCAGTCCAGATGCTGAACCCCCAGTAGACGTCGGCGCGCTCCCGGGCGCGATAGCGCACCGTCAGGCGCATCGCCTCGCCACTGCGCACCGCACCGTCATCGATGGCCTCGGTACGCACCTCCTCGATGACGATCGGTCCGCTACCCGTGGTGACGGACGCCGCGGCGGGGCCGCTCGCCGCGTCCTTTGCCGCGCGCCGCTCAAACATCGCGTTCAGCGTTTCGACGGCCGTGCCCTGGAACTGCACGCGCCCCTGATCGAGCAGAATCCCCCGCTCGCACACCGCCTGCACCTGATAGATGTTGTGCGAGACGAGCAGCAGCGATCCGCCGCCCGCCAGATACGACCGCATGTGGTTCGCGCACTTGCGCTGAAAGGCGAAATCGCCGACGGCGAGCACTTCGTCGACGATCAGCAAGTCGGGACGGAGCTGCGCCGCCAGCGCGTACGAGAGGCGCGCCTTCATCCCCGAGCTGTACGCCTGCAGGGGAGCGTCGATGAAGTCTCCGAGCTCCGCGAAGTCGATCACCGCCTCGAGCAGCTCGTCCGTCGTGCGCCGGTCCAGACCCTGGAGCGCGGCACCGACGCGAATGTTCTCCCGTCCGGTCAGCAGCGGACTGAAGCCCGTCCCGAGCTCGATCAGCGCCTCGGCCCGTCCGCGCAGACGCACTTCGCCGCGATCCGGCTTCAGCAAACCGAACAGCACCTTCAGCAGCGTGCTCTTGCCGGCCCCGTTGTCTCCCACGAGGGCCAGCGACTCGCCGCGCGCGAGCTCGAACGACACGTCGTCCAGCGCCCAGAACTCGCCGCGCCGCAGTCCCGCTTCCGAGGCACCCGGCCACAGCTCCCGGGCGATGTCGCGCATGCCGTACCAGAGGGAGCGTCGAAGTTGCTGCGCGAACTTCTTGGAGAGATGCGAGACCGACAGGACCGTCATGACCGCCGGACGGGCTCGGCCTCGATGACGCTGACGGCCATCTGCGTCGGCACCACCCGCCGGATCCGGAACCCCGCGCTCGCGAGCAGCGCCGTGTACTCGTCGAGCGTGCGCTCCCTGCCGCCGGTGGTCGTCAGCAGGATCAGGTCGATGAACTTCGACGGGTGCGGCTCGTTGCCCGTGGGGATGATCTGCTCCACGATCAGCAGCCGCCCGTCGTCCGGAATGGCCCGGCGGATGTTGCCGAGGATCGTGAGGCACTTCGGTTCCGGCCAGTCGTGCACGACGTGCGACAGCATGTATGCGTCGTGACCCGTGGGGACGGAGTCGAAGAAGCTGCCGCCGACGACGTCGCAACGGTCGGACAGCCCTCGCTCCGCGACCGTGCGCCGCGCCACCGTGGCCACGTGCGGGAGGTCGTACACGACGCCGCGCAGCGACGGATTGGCCAGCAGGATCGTAGTCAGCAGATTGCCGATGTTGCCGCCGACGTCCACCAGCGAACGGATGCCGGCGAAGTCGTACGCCTTCGTCACGGCTGCCGGCTCCGCGCCGGCGAAGGCCATCTGCGTCTCGTTGACCCTCGCGGCGTGCTCCGGCGAGCCGCTCATGTCAGTGAAGATCGGTGCCTCCATGACGGGCTCGCCGTTTTCAAGCGTCCGCCGAAAGTCTCCGAAGGCGCGCCACATCAGCGGCCCGCCCATGGCCCGCGCCGCCGAGCGCGCATAGCCGGGCGCGCCGGTGCGGAGCGCGCTGCCGAGCGGTGTGAGCGAGAACCGTCCCTGCTCGTCTTCCGCGAACAGACCGGCGCCGGCCATCGAGCGCATCAACCGGTGAAGCGTAGGAGCGTGAGTACCGGTGACGGCTGCCAGCTCCGCCGCGGTGCGGGCGCCGTCGTTCAGATGGTCGGCAATCCCGAGCTCCGCCACCGTCTGCACCGCCCGTGCGATGACATGACTGCTGGCGAGTTGGACGACCTGTGCGGCGGCGTCCATCGGATCGATTTCGGTTTTATCGGTCAAGAAGGCTGAGTCTCTTCGGGGGGGATGCCGGTGTCAAGCACGAGCCGCTCGACCGCGTTCGCCGTCATCGTGCTCCAGTACTCGATCGTCGCCAGCGGCTGCACCGCGCGAAATCCCGGAGCGTGGGTGAGCAGCGTGCGCACCGAGGTGGCGATCTCGCGGCGGCCCAGCGTTGCGCCGACGCAATGGTGGATGCCCAGCCCGAAGGTGAAGTGCCGGATCGGCGGCCGGTCGAGACGGATCGTCGAGGGATCGTCGAACTTCGCCGGATCACGATTCGCTGCGGCGACCGAGAGATAGACCAGCGCTCCCGCCGGAATCGTCGCCCCGCCGAGCGGTACCGCCTCCGTCGTCAGGCGCGGCACCATGTGCTCCGGCGGATGCAGCCGCAGCACTTCCTCCACGAAGGCCGGGATGAGCGCGTGATCCTGCGCCACGGCGCGGGCCACGTCCGGGTTTTGCAGCAGACCGAGGACGCAGCGGGCGATCACCCGTTCGGTCGTCGTCGTTGCCGCCAGCCAGAGCAGCCGGATCAAGCTGCGCGTTTCGGCGTCGCCGAGACCGTCGTTGCGCAGGCTCTGGTACATCGTGGCCCGCTCGGCGATGCGATCGAGCGCGCGGGTATACGGCCCCAGCTCCGGCGCCTCGGCGTGGGCGGCGCGGATCTCGTCCACCGCGGCGTCATCGAAGCCGATGAGGTGCGCGGCCACCGCTTCGCTCAGCGGCAAACCGTAGCCGCGGACCACGTCCATCTGCGGTTTGAGCAGCGACACGGCATGCGTTTCGGCGAAAGCGCAAAGCTCGTCGAGCGCGGCAGGGGAGAAGTAGCGCATGACGATGCGCCGCACCGGCGGATGCGCCGGCGGGTCGGCCGCCAGGAGCACGGCATCGACTTCGTCGTACGGCTGGTTCGAGAAGAGATTCGGATGGGCGAACGCGAACTGCACGTCCTCGTGCCCGAGGACGAGCCAGGCGTTGTGTTTCGCCAGGAACTGCACCGAGCCGGCGCGGCGAAGCTCTTCGTAATGAGGGAACGGATCGCGGGCGATCTCCGGCGCGCCGAGGTCGATCGTCGCCGCCGTGCAGGCGTGCGGACCGGCGGCCTGCGGGCGCGGAGCCACGGCCGGCGCCAGGATGCCGCGGGCGGTGCTCTTGGCCTTGCGGACGATGCGGGCGAGGAGTCTCATCCGAGGCGTGCCACCACATGCGGCCGGGCCAGACGGTTGAACAGCCAGGCCAGCACCAGCGCCGGGATCGTCAGGGCCATGACCGTGGCGAAGCCGTCCGTTGCCGGACCGGCAGTCAGCCAGGCGCGGGTCGTGTCGAGCAGGGGAGTGACAGGGTTGAAGCGGAGGATGCCCCAGCGCGGCGTCGCGTAAAGCACCGGCGTCAGAAAGATCCAGAAGGTGGTGACGAGGGCGATGCCGCGGCTCACGTCGTCGTACAGCATGCCCGCGGGCGTCGCCAGCAGTCCGATCGTGAGCCCGAGCAGCGTCAGCGCGACGATCCCGAACGGTACGAGCAGCAGCGTCGCCTGCATCGGGACATGGAGGACGAGGAGCATGGCCGCCAGCACGACGAGGCGCACCGCGCAGTTCAGCAGCACTTCCAGCGCCCCGGCCACGATCAACGCCTCATGCGGCACCCGGCTGCGCGTGATCATCTGCCGCCCGGCCCCGAGCTGCTGCAGCGGCGCGTTCAGGGCATCGACGAACACCTGCCAGAGGATCGTGCCGGCGAGCACGTAGACGGGATAGGGGAGCCCCGTCGGCGCGATGGCCACGATCCCCCGCCCCTGCAGGTACACCCACACGAGCGTGGTCCCGACGGTCGGCAGCAGCAGCCACAGCGCCCCGAGCCACGAGCGCCGGTAACGCGTCTGCACGTTGCTGAGAAACAACCGCCACGCCACCGGCAGCGACCGTCCCAGATCCCTCGCCCCCTCCGCCAAAAAACGCGCCGGCCGCCCCAACTCCGAATGCGCCGTGTAAACGGTCTCACTCATCTGGCCCGCAGTCTAACCGCGTCCAGTTGCGAGCGTGCCATTGGTCTGCCGGATCCCGGTCGCTACCGCCTTACCCCTCCGGCTCGATCGTGTAGTCGAACTGGTACGAGTGCTTGCCGCCTTCGATGATGATCTTCATCGTGCCGGTGAGGCCTTTCAGCTCGCCGGTGCCGGAATCGGGGACGACTTGGATCTCCAGGCGAAAGTCGCCGCCTTTGCGCATGGTGCCGTTGTGGACCAGGGAGAACGAGCCTTTGCGGCCGCGCAGCGTTCCGGTGACCCGTTCGATGGCGACGTAGGCGGCCGAGCCTTCGACCGTGCCCTCGACGCTCATCATCTCGCCCGAGCTCGTTCCTTCCAGCTCGCCGCTGAAACCCTTGTCCAGCGTCATGCGAGGGAAGCGGCCCTCCTCCGCAACCGGCGCCACCTTCACTTCGAATGTTCCGCTCGCACGCTCGTTCATGGATGTACGCTTCTCCTCTGCCGCCGCCGTGGCGGCCAGCAGGCTGCCGGCCAGCAGGACGGCGATCGTGATTCGTTTCATGGCCCATAGCGTAGCCGGGCCGGCACTGCACAGGATTGAATAAACGCGACATGGTGCGGGTCAAGCACGAAAAACCACGCGGGGTGCTCAACGTCCGCTCCGCGGCACTGGCGCACGGACTGTCGCGCTACGCGCCGTCGGAAGCGCTCGCGCCGTTCGTCGAGCACTACTGGATCGTGCGCTGGAGTCTGGCCGAGCCGCGCCGGGCCGAGACGCTGCCGCACCCGTCGATCCACATGGTGCTCGAGCCGGCCCGCTCCGAGATCGTGGGAGTGATGCGTGGCAAGTTCTCGCGGATGCTGGAAGGGGAGGGACGGGTTATCGGCACCAAGTTCCGTCCCGGCGCCTTCCGTGCCTTCGTCGACCGGCCGGTCTCGTCCTTCAGCGATCGGCGCTGGCCGCTGGCGGCGGTGTTCGGCGACCGGCTGAACGGCTTCGACGCTCGCGCGCTCGCGCAGCCGGACGACGCTGGCGCGGTCGAAGAGATCGAAGCGTTTCTGCAGTCGCTGCATCCCGTCGCCAGCGACGCCATGGTCCTGGCGGGACGGATCACCGGGCGCATCGCCGCCGGACGGGAGATCACCCGCGTCGAGCAGCTCGTCGAAGAGCTCGGAATCAGCCTGCGCCAACTGCAGCGACTCTTCCGCGAGTATGTCGGCGTGACGCCGAAGTGGGTGATCCAGCGCTACCGGCTGATCGAAGCCGCCGAACGGCTCGCCTCCGGACCCCTGCCCGATCTCGCCGGCCTCGCCGCGGAGCTCGGATACGCCGACCAGCCGCACTTCATCCGCGATTTCAAGAAGATCGTCGGCCGCGCACCCGCGGAGTACGCCCGGCAGATCGAGTAATCGTCCTCGACCTGCCGGCCGGACTTTTCGAGTCACGAGCACTTCGCAACGAGTGATCCGCAATGCCCGCCGCGTGCGCCGCCACACTCCCGGAGTGTCGCCGCTTCCTCCGGGACTGTCGCGAATTGCTCCCGGCGTGTCGCTCGATGGGTTTCGAGTGTCGCGCAATCGTTTTTGGGTGCGGCGCGATCGATTTTGAGTGTCACTAAACCGGTTTTGAGTGTCGCGAAATCGGTTTGGAGTGTTGCGAAATCGGTTTCGAGTGTCGCGAAATCGGTTTCGAGTGTCGCGAAATCGGTTTGGAGTGTCGCGAAATCGGTTTGGAGTGTCACGCGATCGGTTTTGAGAGTCGCGCGAGAATCAAAACCGCATTCGCGACACTCAAAATCGATCGCACGACACTCAAAACCGGGGCACGGACAGACAAGAGTGTCTGTCCTACATCAGAGATGCCGCCCCGAACCGGAAATCGGAAATCGACCACACCCCTCACAACAACTTATCAGGCGTAATCGGCAGCTCCCGCACGCGCCGCCCGGTCGCATGAAACACCGCGTTGGCGATGGCCGCGGGAATGCCGACCATCCCGAGCTCCCCCATGCCCTTCACGCCGAGCGGGTTGATGATCCGGTCGTCCTCCTCGACGAATTCGGTCTCGATGTGATGGATGTCCGCGTTGACCGGGACGTGGTAGTGCTGCAGGTTCGGGTTCATGATCCGGCCGAAGCGGTGATCGATCTCCGTGGCCTCCTGCAGCGCCATGCCGATGCCCCAGACGATGCCGCCGATCTCCTGGCTGTGCGACGCCTTCGGGTTGATGATCTTCCCGCAGGCCGACACCTCGATCGCCCGCGTGACGCGCACCGTCCCGAGGTCCGGGTCCACTTTCACCTCGATGAACTGTGCGCCGTGCGCCAGTGAGGCGTAATTCCGGCGCTCCTGCGGCGGCCGCGCCTCATACGTCTCGCTGATCGCTTCCAGGCCATGGCGGCGCATCAGACCGGCGATCTCGACGAAGCGCGACGGGTCGCTCTTGAGTTGCAGACGGCCGTCCAGCATCTCGATGTCCGCCGCGGCAACGGCGCGCAGGGGGGAGCCGGTGTCCTGATTGGCGAGCGTCAGCAGCCGCGCACCGATGGCCAGCGCGGCGCCGTAGACCGCCGAGCCGACGCTGGCCGTCGTCTTCGAGCCGCCCTGCGACGGCGCGCGCGGGAACTTCGTGTCGCCGAGCTCGAAGTGCACCTGTTCGGGACGCAGCCCGAGGTACTCGGCGGCGATCATCGTCATGACCGTGTACGTGCCGGGGCCGATGTCGCTCGTGGCGCTGGTCACGTGTGCCGTGCCGTCGGCGCGCAGGGTGATGTTCGCCCGCGCAGGCGTCATGAACGCGCCCCAGACGCCGGTGGCCGTGCCCCAGCCGACGAGCAGCCGGCCGTCGCGCATCGAGCGCGGCTCGAACTTGCGGTTCGGCCAGCCGAATTTCTCCGCACCGAGGCGATAGCACTCCCGCAGCGCCTTGCTCGACCACGGCTTGCCGCTCTCCGGATCGACTTCCGCGTAGTTGATGAGGCGCAGCTCCAGCGGGTCGATCTTCAGCTCGTACGCCAGCTCGTCCATCGCGCATTCGAGCGCGAACATGCCGCTGACGGCGCCCGGCGCGCGCATCCAGGTGGGGGTGTTCAGGTTCGTGCCGGCGGTGCGCACCGGCGCGTAGAGATTCGGGCACGCATAGACCTGCCGCGTGAACTGCGTGGTGCCGTCGTTGAACTCCTCGAAGGCCGACGTGTTGTGCATCGCGTCGTGAATCATCGCGGAGAGCTTTCCGGATCGGTCCGCGCCGAGGGAGACCTTCTGGATGGTGTAGGGGCGGTAACCGTGGCCCGTGTACATCTGCGTGCGCGTGTAGACGATCTTCACGGGCCGCTTCAGCTCGCGCGCCGCCATCGCCGTCAACGACGGGTAGTAGTTCGGCCGCAAGGACGATCCGAACGCGCCGCCGACGAACGGCGAGATGACGTGCACGTTGTCCTCGGGGACGCGAAAGTACGACGCGAGATGCTTGCGGACGTTGAAGACCTCCTGCGTCTTGTCGAAGATCGTCAGCTTGTCGCCCTGCCACACGGCGACGGCGGCGTGCGGCTCCATTGGATTGTGATGCTCGATGGGGATGCGGTACTCGGCCTCGATCTTCACCGGAGCGCTCTTCATCGCTTCCTCGGGATTGCCGCGCCGCCGCGGCGGCGTCCGCGGATTCACGCGTGCGCTTTCGCGCACCGCCTCCGTGTCCGTCACATGCTTTTCGCCGTTGTACGTCGCCTTGACGAGCCGCGCCGCGTACCGCGCCTGCTCGTACGTCTCGGCGACGACGAGCGCGATCGGCTGCGCGTTGAAGTAGATCCGGTCCGACTGCAGCGCGCGGAACGAGCGGTCCTGCTCTTCCTGCGTCGCGCGCGGCGGCGCTTCTTCCGTCGAAGCCTTCGGTCCGAACTTCGGCGTGTTCAGGTGGGTGAAGACGCGGACGACGCCCGGCGCGCGCTCCGCCTCGCCGGTATCGATCGACTTGATCGTGCCGTTCGCGACCGTGCCGGTCACGATGAAGCCGTAGGCGAGGTTCGGCGCGCGGAACTCGGCCGCGTACTTGGCTTTGCCCGTCACTTTGGCCACGCCATCGACGCGGCTCATCTCTTTTCCGATGTATCTCGGCATGACGTCCTCCGGACTACACGAGCCGGCTCGCACGCGTCAGCGCGCGAACGATCGCTCGTCTCCCCAGCTCGACTTTGTAAGCGTTGTGCGCGAGTGGTCTCGCCTCCCGCATCGCCGCCACGGCAGCACGCTCGAAGCTCTCCTGCGTGGCCGGCTGTCCGGCCAATGCCGCTTCCGCTTCCCGGCTGCGCCACGGTTTGTGGGCCACGCTGCCGAGGACGACGCGCGCATTGCGGATCGTGGAGCCATCCAGCTCCACTGCCGCGGCCACGGCCACGAGTGCGAACGCGTACGACGCGCGGTCGCGCACTTTCAGGTAATAGGCGTTGTTTGCGAAGGTCGATTTTGGCAGCTCGATGGCCGTAATGAGCTCGCCATGCTCGAGGTTCGTGTCCTTCTGTGGCGTATCGCCGGGCAGGCGGTGGAACTCGTCGATGGGAATCGTGCGCTCCCGTCCGTCCGCTGCACGCACGCGCACGGCCGCTTCATACGCATAGAGCGCATTGGCCATGTCGCCCGGATAGGTGGCAACGCAGGCCTCGCTCCAGCCGAAGATGGCGTGAATGCGATTCAGGCCTTCGCGCGCCCCGCAGCCGGAGCCGGGCTCGCGCTTATTGCACGGCATGGCGATGTCGTAAAAGTACTGGCAGCGCGTGCGCTGCAGGAGATTGCCGCCGTTGGTGGCCATGTTGCGCAACTGCGCGGAGGCGCCGGCGACGATGGCCTGCGAGAGCAGGGGATAGTTGCTGCGGATGAGCGGATGGTTGGCGGTGGTGGTATTCGTCGCCAGCGCGCCGATGGAGACGCCGCCGCGTAACGGCTTGATCTCCGCGAGCTGGAGCCGGGTGACGTCGACGAGCTGATTGGGCCGCTCGATGTCCTCTTTCATCAGGTCGAGGATGTTCGTGCCGCCGGCGAGGAACTTCGCCTGCGGGTTCGCGCCGACGGTGCGGGCCGCGGCGTTCGCGTCGGCGGCGCGCACGTATTTAAACGGTCTCATAGCCGTCCTCCTGCCTGACGCGGGCAAGTTGCTCTTCGTCGACGAAGCGCCACGTGTGCTGCGTCTGCCGTCCTGAATGCACTTCCTGGATCGCGGCGACGATGCCGGGATAGGCGCCGCAGCGGCAGATATTGCCGCTCATCCGCTCGCGGATCTGGTCGTCCGTGAGCTCCGTCGCCGTCGTGCCGACGTCTTCCGTCACGTGGCTGACGTCGCCACGACGCGCCTCTTCAAGGAGCGCCACAGCCGAGCAGAGCTGGCCAGGCGTGCAGTAGCCGCACTGGAACGCGTCGTACTTGATGAACGCGGCCTGCATGGGATGGAGCTGATCGCCCTGCGCCAGCCCCTCGACGGTCGTGACCTCTTTCCCTTCCACCGTGGCCGCGAGGGTGAGGCACGACAGCACGCGACGCCCGTCGACGATCACCGTACACGCGCCGCACTGCCCCTGGTCGCAGCCTTTCTTCGAGCCGGTGAGCTCGAGCCGCTCGCGCAAGGCGTCGAGCAGCACGACGCGCGAATCGAGCTCGAGCGTCTTCGTCGCCCCGTTGACCTTGAACGCGACTTTGACGAGGTTCTGCCCGGCTGGACCGGCCGCCGTCACGGCATCGGCCGCGGGTGCGAGCGCCGCGAGCGCTTCCTGCTGCGCCAGCAGGTCGAGCGCGAATAACCCGAGGCCGCCGGCAATCGTCGTCCCGAGGAACGTGCGCCGCGTGTGGCCGCCGCCGCCGCCGATCTGACTGGCATCGAGCTCGGGTATTTCTGCGAGGAGTGCCTCTTCGTCGTCGCTCAGCGGGGTGTCCGGGTCGTGGTCGTCATCGAGCTCGTCGCTCATACATCCCTCCTGTCGCCATGCAGCTATTCAGGGGCAATGCATGTGGCCAGCCCGAATTCGGCCTCGCTCGACGCGAGTCTCGCAGTGCGGTGGCGCAGGAGGGTGTCTCAAAACAGAGTGCACACTCTCTGAGGCCTTGAAATCGGCGCCTGCGGGCGCGGACAGACAGGAGTGTCTGTCCCACATTGATCCTGCCGGGCGAGATCT
>DASWMP010000338.1:0-20657 GCA_036399695.1 Thermoanaerobaculia bacterium
CGATATTCGGCGGAATCTGAATGTGGGACAGACACTCCTGTCTGTCCGCGCCCGCAGGCGCCGGTTCATCGACGGCAGAACCAAGGGAGTAGATCGAGGCGCACCGTTTTGAGACACCCTCCGCAGCCCCCGTACTCCTAGACTCGCTCCGCGACATCCAACGTTCCTTAGAAGCGTCGAGCGTTCCTTGCGATCACCGGCCGCGCTCAGCACCACCAAAAACAAAACCCAAAAACCACCCCCCGTCATAATGTCCCGCTGAATGCCATCCCCCATCGAGGACTACGCGCTCATCGGCGATCTCCAGACCTGTGCGCTCGTCGCGCGCGACGGCTCCATCGATTGGATGTGCGTCCCCCGCTTCGATTCGCCAGCTTGTTTTGCGGCGCTGCTCGGCACGCCGGATCACGGGCGCTGGCGCATCGCACCGACGGGCGAGCTCACGAGTGTCGAGCGTCACTATCGTGGCGACACGCTGATCCTGGAGACGCTCTTCGAGACGGCCGAGGGGCGCGTGCGCGTCATCGACTTCATGCCCATTCGCACCAAGGCCATCGATCTCGTGCGCATCGTCGAGGGAATCGAAGGGAACGTGCCGATGCGGATGGATCTGGCGATCCGCTTCGACTACGGCTCGATCGTGCCGTGGGTACGCTCGATCGACGGCGGGATTCGCGCCGTGGCCGGACCCGACACCGTCTACTTCCGCGCCGAGGTACCGCTGCGTGGCGAAGGACTCACCACCGTTTCCGAGTTCACTGTCGCTGCCGGCCAGCGCCTGACGTTCGATTTCACCTGGACCGAGAGCCACGATCCCCACCCTCCGCTGGCCGACCCCTGTCAGGGGCTGCAGGAGGTCGAGCAGTTCTGGTCCGAGTGGTCGGCGCGCTGCACGTACGAGGGTCCGTGGCGCGACGCCGTCATGCGCTCGCTGATCACGCTCAAGGCGCTCACCTATGCGCCGACCGGCGGCCTCGTGGCCGCGCCGACGACGTCGCTGCCAGAGCACATCGGCGGCGTCCGCAACTGGGACTACCGCCTCTGCTGGCTCCGCGATGCCACCTTCGCGATCTACGCGCTCCTCGGCGGCGGCTACACCGAAGAGGCGATCGCCTGGCGTGAATGGCTCATCCGCGCGGCCGCCGGGCTCCCCGAAGAGCTGCAGATCATGTACAGCATCCGCGGCGAGCGTCACCTCACCGAGCTGGAGATCGAGTGGCTCCCCGGCTACGAAAACTCGAAGCCGGTGCGCGTCGGCAACGCCGCCTACAAGCAGTACCAGCTCGACGTCTACGGCGAAGTCATGGACGTCCTGCACCTCACCCGCCGCCTCGGCCTGCCGCCGAGCGAGGACGCCTGGCGCGTGCAATGCGCCCTTATACGCTTCCTCGAGAAAGGCTGGCAGGAGCCGGACGAAGGGATCTGGGAAGTGCGCGGACCGCGGCGTCACTTCACGCATTCGAAGGTGATGGCCTGGGTCGCGTTCGACCGCTCCGTCGCCGCCGTCGAGAAGTTCGGGCTCGAAGGGCCGGTGGAGAAGTGGCGCACCATCCGCGAGACCATCCGCGCCGAAATCCTCGCGCAGGGCTTCGATCGCGAGCTCAATTCCTTCGTGCAGTACTACGGCTCGAAACACCCGGACGCCAGCCTGCTGATGCTGCCCGCGCTCGGATTCATCGAAGCCGGCGACCCGCGCATGACCGGCACGATCGCCTTCATCCGCCGCGAGCTCGAAGTCGACGGATTCCTCCTCCGCTATCCGGCGATCCCGAGCGTCGACGGCCTCCCGCCCGGCGAAGGCGCGTTCCTGCTCTGCACCTTCTGGCTCGCCGACACGCTCGCCCTGGCCGGTCAGTACGACGAAGCCGGCGCAATCTTCGAGCGCCTTCTGGCCATCCGCAACGACCTCGGGCTGCTGGCCGAGGAGTACGACCCTCTCGCCAAACGTCACCTGGGCAACTTCCCGCAGGCGTTCTCGCACGTCGGTCTGATCAACACCGCGCAGAACCTGCTGCGTCAGAACGGCCCGGCCAGCGACCGTCAGAAGTGAGCTTTGCGCTGCCGCTCGTCCAGCCGCGCGCGGGTCATCCGCTCCCGGATCCCGCCGCGCTCCACGAACGTCTCCTGCAACCGCCGGAGCTGCCGGTCCAGCAGGTAGTTCGTCTGGTGGATCAAACAGACGGCGATGTTCGCCACGACGCCGGCCGGACGCGTCTCGCAGAATGGCCGATACGTTTCGTAGCTGGTTGCCGCTTCCCGTCCGAGCTTGCGGATGTACGCGGCTTCGCGCGAATCCTTCCGCCATAACGGCATCACCCGAGGGTACCTCGGTGGGAGAACGATGGGACCTATGGGACAGATGAGACCTATGGACTGATGGAGCCGTGCCGGGGTGATTGCCGCGCCCAGAAGGTCCCATCTGTCCCATAGGTCCCATCGTTCCCCTGCGGCGCATCCCCCACAATGTCCCCCAATGCGCATCCTCATCACCGGTGCCGCGGGACTCGTGGCCTCTCACCTGGTTACCGGCTATCGCGGCCACACCATCACCGCTCTGCGTCACGCGGAGCTGGACATCACCGACCCTGGCGCCATCAACCACGCCGTCGGCCACCATCGCCCCGACCTGATCTTCAACTGCGCCGTCATCGGTGTCGACGACTGCCAGGCCGATCCCCCGCTCGCGGAGCGCGTCAACGTCACCGGGCCGGAGCAGCTCGCGATCGCGGCCGAACGCATCGGCGCGACCATCGTCCACTTCAGCAGCAACTACGTCTTCGATGGCCACCGCACCTCCGGTGTTCCATACACCGTAGATGACGACCCGCAACCGATCAACGTCTACGGCACCACGAAGCTACAGGGCGAGCGCGCCGTGTCCGCGGCTGCCACCCGCGCGTTCATCATCCGCACGTCGTGGGTCTTCGGCGCCGGCAAGAACAGCTTCCTCAGCAGCGTCGGAGCGCGCCTGGCGCACCGCGAGCGCGTGCAGGCCATCACCGACACCTTCGCCAGCACCACTTACGTGACGGATCTTGTCGCCCGCGTCATGGAAGTCATCGAGCGAGGCCACCCCGGCACCTACCAGCTCGTGAACGACGGCGTCTGCTCCTACGAAACCTTCGCCCGCGAAGCCGCCCGCCTCCTCGGCCTGGACGACGCCACCACGCGGACGCTCATCGAGCCGTCCACCGAAGCGTCCCTCGCCCGGCCCGCTCCCCGCCCCCGCTGGACGCCGATGCGATGCCTGCTGTCCGAGCGCCTTGGCCTGCCCGCAATGCGTCCGTGGCACGACGCCCTGGCCGCCTATCTCAGCCGCGCGTCGTCGTAAGACCGTCGGCCCGCTCGCGCGCCGCCTCGTACGCCGCCACCGCTACTGACGCGAGCGTGATCGCGGCCAGATACCCGCCCACGATGTCCGAGAGCCAGTGCTTCTCTTCCAGCAGCCGTCCGGCGGCCGACGCCACCGGGACCACCATCGCCAGCGGAAACGCGATCGCGGCCGCGACCAGCTCCTCCCGCGACAACACATACGCCGCCGTCAGCGCCACCGACGCTGTGCCGAACGCGTGGCCGCTCGGGAAGACCGGATGCGTCGGCGATGACCGTCCCGGGGGTGCAGGCGGCTGCGGCAGATTGTCGAGCCGCTTGTTGATCAGCGCCGCCGCGGCCGCCGCCGCGATGATCGACGCCGCACCATAGAAGCGCGAGGGCCGGTCACGCACGCACGCCGGCCCGCCGGCCACACACCCGGCCGTCAACACCGCCGCCGGCACATACGTCCACCACTTCCCGATCGGCGACGCCGCTTCCGCCGCTTCGCGCACCGGATGACCGCTCCCGACCGCCGTCTGCTCGTGCACCTGCAGATCGATCGGTGCCGTTTTCCGCCGCGCCACCGCCCGCGCCACCATCACGAAGACACCGGCCGAGACCATCCCGGCCGCCAACATCATCGGAGAACGCCTGGAGGATTCGCGCACACACCCGATTTAGCGGATTTCATACCGGCATCGATCGTCCAGAAACCAGACACTTGTCACGGATTTGAACGGCGTCGCACACCACCAATTTTGCCAAAGCACCACAAACACGGCACTTCGCCTGCTGGCACTGCGTGGCATTTCCTTTGGAGTAAGGAAGCGGCAGGAGATTCAACATGAGCCGATTCCTGAACGACACCATGATCGATATCCGCAGAGGCCGTGAGAGCTGGCGCGTGCTCGTCGCCGTCGGCGTCCCATCGTTCCTTGTGGCCGTGGCCGCGACGCTGATGCAGCTCGGCTGATCGCCAGCGCGAGAAATGTCGTCGCGCGGGTAAGGATTTGGGCCCGCGTGTCACTCCAAGGGAAGAGGGTTATCCTCTGGAGGGACACGAATGAGCGAGCCCCCGATCATCCGGCGCGACATCACCATCGACGGCGAACTGTTTGCGCTGGTCGTCACGACCCACCATGACGGCGGCGTCGAGGCCACCACCGCCATTCACCGGCAGGAGTTTGCGCGGCGCGTCGGCGGCGCGCGGTTCGTCGACCAGGCCGACGGGCTCACCGAAGTCGGTCACCTCTCCAGCACGATGACGGAGAAGTGCATGGCGGCGATGATTCCGGCCGACGGCGAGAAGACGGTGATCGTCACCGGCTCGCCGACGCCCCCCAGCGAAGAACGGCGTGCCGAGATCCTCGTCGAGCACGTACGCGTCGTCAGTGGTCTCGATCCCGGCGTCATCGTCGGGCCGGACATGAACAATCCGGAGGCGGTGCAGGATCGGGCCGCGCGCGCCGAGGGGATGCTCGATCACTTCACGGGCCTCAGCGAGGAGACCCGCGGACTCTCGATCGATCGCAACGGCTACACCGCGCACGGTCTGGCGGCGGCGGTACGCGCTGCCGTCGACGGCAGCTCGCTGGCCCACCAGCGCGTCAGCATCCAGGGCTTCGGCGCGGTCGGCGCGCACGCGGCGCGGCTGCTCGCCGAGATGGGCGCGAAGGTCGTGGCCGTGAACAACAAAGACGTCCTCATCACCAACCCGGACGGACTCGACGTCGCCACCCTGTTCGCCTTGCGCCTCGAGCACGGCGACGAAGGGCTGAAGCAGTACGCCGCCACGGCCGCTACCGGCGTGGTCGTCTCCCACGATCCGGACGACATCTTCGAGGTGCGGGCAGACATCTTCGTCCCTGCCGGACGCACCGGCATCCTCGCGCTCGAGCACGAGCTGGAGCATGCACGCCACGAGAACCATGACGTGCGCGACGTTGCCCGCTTTCACGCGGCCACCGGCGTCCGCCTCATCGTCGAAGGGGCCAATCACCCGCTCACCCCCGAAGCGGAGCACTGGCTCGAAGGACACGGCGTGCGCATCCTGCCCGACTTCATCGTCAACTGCGGTGGCCTGATCGGCTGCTGGGTCGAGTGGGAAGCGCGTCACCGCGACGGCCTGCGTCCCGTGGTCGACCTGGCCCAGGTCGGCGAGAGCGCGCTCGAACGGATCCGCACCACCGTCACGGCCAACGTGAAAGAACTGCTGGCCGCCACGGTGCCAGCACGCGAAGCAGCGCAGCAGATCGTCCGCCGCAACCGGGACCGCCTGCTCGCCGGACCTCGCTGACAGCACGCGCAACCGGCGCGCGCTGTGGCACTCTTGCCGGAGCGGAACGGCGCTTCCGCATTCTCACGCGATCGACGTGAACGCGATTGACGTAACAGAGGGAGCAGCCCGCGAATGAAGAGTGAACTCGAAGTACTGGCGTGGTGGCGCGAGCGCGGCATCCCGGCGCGCAGCGTCGACCAGGGCTCGTCCCCTTATGTCTTCTTCGAAGGCCCGCCGACGGCGAACGGCAAGCCCGGCATCCACCACGTCGCGGCGCGGTCGTTCAAGGACCTCTACCCGCGTTATCAGACCATGCGCGGCCACCGCGTCCTCCGCCGTGCCGGCTGGGACACGCACGGCCTGCCGGTCGAAGTGGAGATCGAGAAGCGCATCGGCTCGAAGGGCAAGCAGGACATCGAGAAGTTCGGCATCGCCGAGTTCAACAAGATGTGCCGCGACTCGGTGTTCAGCTACATCGGCGACTGGAACAAGCTGACCGAGCGCATCGGCTTCTGGCTCGATCTCGAGCACCCCTACATCACCTACGAGAATAATTACATCGAGACCTGCTGGTGGATCCTGCAGGACCTCTTCGACCGCGGCTTCCTGTACGAGTCGTACCGCACGTCGATGCACTGCCCCCGCTGCAACACTTCCCTCGCCAGCCACGAGGTCTCCCTCGGCATGCGCGACGAGGTGAGCGACCCGTCCGTCTGGCCGAAGTTCCGCCTCCTCGATTCCGGCGAGCAGGGGCCCGTCTCGCTGCTGGCCTGGACGACGACGCCCTGGACGCTGCCGGCGAACGTCGCCCTCTGCGTCAAGCCGGGAGCGTCGTACGCCCTCGTCGAAGGTCCGGCACGGCACGCCCATCCGGACGGGCCGCGCGAGCGCTACATCCTCGCCGAAGCGCTCGCCGGCGCCGCGTTCGCCGAGGGCACGTTCACGGTCGTGAAGACGATGGCCGCCGAGGAACTGGTTGGCTTGCGTTACGAGCCGTTGTTCGAAGGCTACGTCCCGCCCGAGACGACGCTCGACAACGCCTGGCGCGTCATCGCCGACGACTTCGTCAGCCTCGAGGACGGCACCGGCATCGTGCACATCGCACCGGCGTACGGCGATCTCGAATACGGGCAGCGCTACCACCTGCCGACCGTCTTCAGCGTCGACCTCGCCGGCATGATGTACCCGCAGGTGCGCCTGCTCGCCCCGATCGATGAGCCGGCCGAAGTCGCGGGCCTCTTCTTCAAGGACGCCGACCCGGTCATCACGCGGGCCCTCACGCGCACCGGCTCCATGTTCCGCTCCGGCCGCGTCACGCACGCCTATCCCTTCTGCTGGCGCGACGATACGCCGCTCCTCTTCTACGCGAAGAACAGTTGGTACATCCGCACCACGTTGATCAAGGACAAGCTGCTCGCCAACAACGCCAAGATCAACTGGGTGCCGGAGACCATCGGCGCCGGCCGCTTCGGCAAGTGGCTGGAGAACAACATCGACTGGTCTCTCTCCCGCGAGCGCTACTGGGGCTGCCCGCTGCCGATCTGGCAAAGTGACGACGGCGACAAAGTCTGCATCGGCAGCGTCGAGGAGCTCGGCAAACTGGCCGGCCGCGACCTCGGCACGCTCGATCTGCATCGCCCCTACGTCGACGACATCACCTTCGAGCGCGACGGCAAGACGTTCCGCCGCGTCCCCTACACCATCGACGTCTGGTTCGAGTCCGGCGCCATGCCGTACGCGCAGTGGCACTACCCGTTCGAGAACCAAAAGGAGTTCCTCGACAACTTCCCCGCTGACTTCATCTGCGAAGCCGTCGACCAGACGCGCGGCTGGTTCTACACGCTGCACGCGATCGCGGCGCTGCTCACCGACACCGGCGGCGAAGGACGCCGACCCGGCCCGCTGGCCGAGCACTTCCCCGACTCGCCCGCCTTCCGCAACTGCGTCGTCCTCGGCCTGCTCACCGATCGCGAAGGCAAGAAGATGTCGAAGTCGCGCGGCAACGTCGTCGATCCCTGGACCATCCTCGACAACCAGGGCGCCGACGCGCTGCGCTGGTACCTCTACTCCTCCGGCCCTCCCGATCAGACGAAGGCCTTCGACGTCGAGAAGGTGACGGAAACGCTGAGGACGTTCGTCATGACGCTGGCGAACACGCGCGGCTTTTTCGAGCTGTACGCGAACATCGACCAGCCTGACCTCTCGCAACCGGTTCCGCTCGCCAGCCGGCCCGAGATCGACCGCTGGCTCATCGCCGACCTGCAGCGCCTGATCGGCGTGGCCACCGAAGCGCTCGACCGCTACGACGCCATGACCGCGTCGCGCGCCATCCAGACCTTCGTCGCCGATCACCTCTCGAACTGGTACGTCCGCAACAACCGCCGCCGCTTCTGGAAATCGGGAGACGACCGCGACAAGCTGGCCGCGTATCACACGCTCTACGAGGCGCTCGTGACCGTCTCGAAGCTCATCGCCCCGATGGCGCCCTTCATCGCCGAAGAGATCTATCGCGGCCTCGTCGTGTCACGCGATCCGTCAGCCACCGAGTCGGTGCACCTCACCGAATGGCCTGTCGCCGATGCGGCCAAGCTCGACGCACCGCTCCTCGAAGCCATGGACCTCGTCCTGCGCATCGTGGAGCTCGGCCGCGCCGCCCGCTCACAGTCGCAGATCCGCACGCGCCAGCCGCTCCCCGAGCTCATCGTCCGCGTCGGCAGCGACGAGCAGCGCGACGCCCTCCGCCGCCTCCAGTCGCTCGTCCTCCGCGAGCTGAACGTCAAGACCCTGACGCTCCTCGACGTCAACACCCGCTTCATCACCTACGCAATCCGCCCCAACCTCCCGGTCGTCGGCAAGCTCCTCGGCAAAGACATGCGCAAGCTGCAGCCCGCCCTCGACGCCGTCGATCCGTACGTCATCGTCGACAACGTCCAGCACGGCCTGCCAACCGAAATCCGCATCGACGACCGCACCATCTCCCTCGACCCCACCGCCTTCCTCATCTCCGTGAAGAGCCCCGAAGGCTACAGCGCCGTCGAAGACGGAGGCCTCCTCGCCGCGCTTCGCACCGAGCTGACCGACGAACTGCTCGCCGAAGGCCGAGTGCGCGAGCTGGTCCGCCACATCCAGGAAGCCCGCAGAAAGAAAGGCCTGGAGATCACCGACCGCATCCACCTGCACATCGACGCCGCCCCCGAGCTCCAGACCGCCATCACCACCCACCACGACTACATCGCCGACGAAACCCTGGCCCTGACGATCGACAAGACCTTCCCCGCCACCGCCGACAGCGAGATCACCATCGACGGCCACCAGGCCCGCTTCACCCTCGACCGCGCCTGATCCCAATCTCGGAGAGCGGTGGCGAACGCCACCGCTCTGGTACACGAACGACCAGATCGGACCTGGGACGAATGAGAATCCATAGTCCCATCAGTCCCACAGGTCCCATCGTTCCCCGTCACGCCAGCGTAGGAAGCAGGACATCCCTCAGTGACTTAGGCGAACGCCCCGACAACCGTTCAGTATCGCTCGTGACGACATCAAAGTAGCCCAGCACGAACGTCCTTTTGATCTCGGCGACGACATCGACCACGAGCTCGGGCATCCCCGCCTGCGCCATCCCGTCGCGAAGCTGCTCTTCGGTAATCACCGCATAGCCGATCGGCTTCCCGACGATCTGCGACACCAGTGCCGCTCGCTCCGGCCCGGTCACGACCGCCGGGCCGGTGCCGTTGTAGATCGCACCCGCATGTCCGTCGCCAACCAGCGCGCCCGCCGCCGCAGCCGCCAGGTCATCGCGCGAAACGTACGCCACCCTCTCGTCCCCGAGCCCCGTGAGCACGTTCATGCCGATCGACATCTGGATCTCTTCCGCCATCGACTCCGCGTAGTAGTTCATCCGCAGGATCGTCCAGTGGCGCGCCGTCTTGATGAGATGCTGCTCGCCCGTCCAGTACGCGCCGCCGACCGTGCTTTCGGCTGCCTCGCGCGTTCCGGCCGCCGACATGAGCACGATGTGCTCGACGCCGGCGCTCTGCGCCGCGTCGATGGCCGCTCTCAGTTGCCCGCCGCGAACGCCCGGCCGCAGGTCCGCGCTCGGAATGAGGAGCAGGCGGTCGAGCCCTTCATAGGCGCTGGCGAGCGACGCCGCGTCGTCGTAGTCGCCCCGCCGGCCTTCGATGGGGGGAGCGATGTTCTCCGGAGAGCGCGAGATCCCCACCACACTGTGGCTTCCGCCGCCCGCCGCCAGATACTCCAGCACCTTCTGCCCCAGCTTGCCGCTCGCACCACTCACTCCGATCTTCATGCAGTCACCCCTCAGCGTAACGAACAAAATGTTCGTGTACGCTAGTCGCGCGTCGGCTGCATGCGCAAGAGCGAACAAGCTCGATCCGAACGCACATGAATGTGCCCGTCGCGGGGGAAAGGCCGGCGTGAAGAAAGCAACCAAAACAGAGCAGCCCGTCCCCGACCTGCCCGTCGACGACGACCATGCGAACTGCAAGGTCCTGGGACAGGTACTCGACCGCATCGGCGACAAGTGGACCGTCATGGTCGTCGGCGCCCTGTCGAAGGGCCCGCTGCGCTTCAACGCCCTCCTGCGCCTGATCGGCGGCGTCTCCCATCGCATGCTGACGTTGACCCTTCGCGGACTGGAACAGGACGGCCTGGTCAAACGGACGGTCTATCCAACCGTGCCGCCGAAGGTCGAATACGAGCTCACCGAGATCGGCGCCTCACTCACCAAACCGCTGCGCGCGCTGTCGGTCTGGGCGCAGGCGAATCAGCACGCTATCGAAGCCGCACGCGCCCGGAGCAAAGCCGCGAAAGGGCAAGCGGAGTAGCAGGCGGGCCACTGGCACCAGACGATTGTGCAGAGCTTGGCCTCGGGCAGGCGTGATCCGGCCGTGCGTGCGGCACGCCACCATCTGTAGACGACCATGGTGGCTCCATCGCGCGACGCGGCGAACAGTTCGACCCTGAGCCGGCGGCAAAGTGACAAAGTAGAATTAGCGCCGCATCTACCTGCGAAACTTGTGAAGTAACCCTTCAATGTGAGACATACAATGATGACCTGTATCTATGTCGGAGCGTGACCGCAGGAACTGCAGCGTCTCGTCAAGTGCGTCCAAGACATGGTCACGCGTGCCTGTCGTAATGTTCGGCTGATGGAGCACAGCATCCAAAACAACTAAGAGGCGAAACATGGGTCGCGTCTCGTGACGTTCTGAAGCTTCGTCTCGCTCGTGCGAGAGACAGGCCGCTAGAGCAAGCCCCCATCCGCTCACATCTTGGCCGGTTTGAAGCGCGGCCTGTGTTGCGAGGTAGGCGACTACGCGCTCTGCAGCGGAGCCGCTGTGGAGCAAGGGGCGAACGTCGTCCAGAGCGAGCGGCACGAATGCCTTGGCAGCATCAAGGATCTCCGCCGCTACCGCTTCCGAAATCGGCATGCCCTGCGGCTTCAAGTAACCTTGGGCGATTCGCACCAGCCGGCGAAGCGCCGGATCGGCACTGGACTTCGATTCTCCGGCGACTACGGCAGCAACGGCAACCATACACGGCTCAAGTTCGTTCGGTCTCTCCGGCCACCGACAAAGGTCCGCCATCTGAATCCTGCGGAACTGCAGAGGGATGGGAACCGTCGCATCAAGGCGTACAGGCACAAGTACGCCTCGCCGCAAGCCCTCATCCGCTTCGCCGAACACCCAGTGAGAGGTGCGCGCCGCATTTGACCAAAGCACGACGACACATTTCGCCTGCTGAAGTTCCTCCTCTAACACATCGGCGAATGGGCGGCCAGGCGCAATATCGCGGTCCCACCAGACCGAGAAACCGCGTTGGGCAAGGACTGCCGCAAACCGTGCTGCCGTCTCACGATCTTCACTCGCATAGCTAAGAAACACGTCGGCCATAACGGTACTCGCGAAGATAGCAGGCTAACTGGTGAACATACAGCACAATGACGCGCGATCGAGGCCGGGCTCCTCCCGACCGGCTCGCAACAGCGTCCGCCGGATCTCACAGAAGCTGAGCGGCCGGGCCCGCGTGGCGAAGCCGGAGCGGCGCGGCGGTTGGCGCGGATGATGTTCCCAGAGCAAGTCGCGAGCTGCAACCGCCGTGACGCTGTCGCGGTGGCGACGACGGAGGCAGCTCGGCTGCCACGCCGAAGCCAGGCCGCACCAGCTTCAGCGTGAAACGGCAGATCTGCGGGTTACCCGTTTGATGGTCGCCCGATCAGATCCAAGTGCGATCGTCTCCTCGTTCGAAAATGTCGCGAGCCGAACGCCTTCGTTCCACTCAGCTATACGAGAGCAGTTGTTCGGCCAGCGGACGCATCGAAACTCTGATGAACCAATTCGCTGCCGTAGCAATCAACCGGGTTGGCCCGTTCGACGCGGGATTGTCGTTGCATGCGCGCCAGTCCGCGTGCTATACACTGAACCACATGGTTCAGTATTCGCGGGTCCGCCTCGATGACTCGTTCGCCGCGCTGTCCGATGCCACTCGACGCGGCGTGCTGGAGCAACTCGGACGCTCCGACGCGTCGATCACGGACCTTGCGGAGAAGTTCCAAATGACCCTCACGGGCATGAAGAAGCACGTCGGCGTCCTGGAGCAGGCAGGACTCGTCACCACCGAAAAAATAGGGCGCGTGCGGACATGCAAGCTCGGCTCGCGCCGATTGGAAGAAGAGACGGCATGGCTCGAGAGGTACCGTCAACTCTGGGACTTGCGCTTTGACGAGTTGGACAACGTTGTCGAGAAGCTGAAAGAAAAGGAGAAAATCGATGGCCGCAACAAGAGAAGGTGAGCCCACCACCAGTAAGAGCCGTACCACGATGGAGCGGACGTCCGAGCGTGAGCTGGGCGTCACGCGAACGATCAATGGGCCGGCCCGCATCGTGTTCGACGCCTTTGCCAAGCCCGAGTTGTTCAGGCAGTGGTGGGTACCGAAGTCGTTCGGAGTGACCCTGCTTTCCTGCGAGACCGATGTTCGTGTCGGGGGCAGGTACCGTCTGGTGTTCGCCGCTGAACCCAACCCCATGGAGTTCTACGGCAGGTACCTCGAAGTCGTCCCCTACGCGCGCCTCGTCTGGACGAACGAAGAAGGCGGTGGCGATGGCGCTGTGACGACGGTGACGTTCGAGGAAACGGGTGGCCAAACGCTCCTGGTCATCCATGACCGCTATCCCTCGAAGGAAGCTCTCGACGACGCCATAGCCTCCGGGAGTACGAATGGGATGGGCGAGACGCTCGACCAACTGGACGAGTTTGTCGTCACCTCGGGCGCGAGTTTGGGACCGTCATGACGTCCTCGACCTCACGGTCTGCGATCCTTCTTCCGCAACGGACTTTCCCATCTGCGTCCTTGCAAAATGGAACCACGTTTGCACCACGTGCAAAACCGTTCCGGCAGAAGAAGGAGAAAGCCGATGCGCCGTCTCTCCCGTCCCTTGTTCGCGGTCGCGCTCAGTTTCGGCGTGCTCATGCTCGCGGGCTGCGAGTACGTCCGGTTGCTTCGTCCGAGCGTGCTCAAGCAGCTCAACCCGCGCGTCGTCCGGCTCGTCAACGAACTGCCGGAAGTCGATCGTCCGAACGAGGCCATCGTGGCGCGGCTCTTCGCACACGGCGGGCTGTCGCACGCGAAGCTGGGTGGCGACGGTGTCTTCCGGGACCGGATCTACGTGCCGAAGGATCAGTACATCTGGTATCCGGCCATCATCGTCATGGAGCGGGGCGGCGACCTCGAGCTCGAATTCTCGAACGACGACGTCGTGACGCACGCCGCCTTCGTCCCCAGCGACGGCGACCGGCAGGTGCTGATGCTGCCGGTGCATCAGGCCGGCAAGGTACGGGTCACGCTCAACCAGCCCGGCCTCTACTGGTTCGGCTGCCCCATCTCCAACCACGCCGGCCGCGGCATGCTCGGCCTCGTGATGGTCAAGGGCGAGACGCCCGCGGAAGCGAAGCTCGACCGGCCGAAGCAGGACCGCCCGTAAGAGGTGACGGCCATGAAGACCACTGCCTTGCTCGCGCTCCCGCTGCTGCTCGCCGCCTGCACGCACTACCCGTCGCACCCGGTCACGCAGACGCAGACCTCGTTCGGCGCGCTCAACGAAGCCTCGCGCCAGTCGGCGCCCGACGTGACGCGCACCGTGACGTCCGAGCGCATCGGCAACGCACGCAACGAGCCGCAGAACTGGCTCACGTATTACGGCGCGTACGACGGACAGCGCTACAGCCGGCTCGATGAGATCAACGCCTCCAACGTCCGCAATCTCCGCCCGGCCTGGCAGTTCCAGTTCGGCGTGATCGGCCTCGTCGCCAACCCGGCCACCTATTCGTTCGAGGCCGCGCCGATCGTCGTCGACGGCGTGATGTTCGTCTCCGGGTGGGACGGCTACGTCTGGGCGCTCGACGCCACGAACGGCACCCTGCTCTGGCAGTACAAGCACTCGATCCCGCTCGATACGCCGCTCTGCTGCGGCAACGTGAACCGCGGCGTGGCCGTGGCGAACGGGCGTGTCTATCTCGCCACCCAGAACGGCCACCTCGTCGCCCTCGATGCGACGAACGGACGCAAGGTGTGGGAACAGGTCTTCGCCGACGTCCGGGCCGGCGAGAGCGCCACCGCGGCGCCGCTGATCGTCAAGGATCTGATCATCGTCGGCTCCTCTGGTGGCGAGTACGGAGTGCGCGGCCACATCGACGCGTTCGACCTCGCCACCGGTGCGAAACGCTGGCGGCGCTACAATGTGCCGAAGCCGGGCGAGCCCGGTTCCGAGTCCTGGCAGAGCGACGAGTGGCAGCGCGGCGGCGGCAGCAGTTGGATCACCGGGACGTACGACCCCGAGCTCGACCTGGTCTACTGGGGCACCGGCAATCCCGGTCCCGATTTCGACGGCTCCGTCCGTCCGGGCAGCAACCTCTATACGTCCTCGGTCGTGGCCTTCGATCCCGATGACGGCGCGCTGAAGTGGCACTATCAGTGGACGCCGCACGACGTCTGGGACTACGACGGCGTCAACGAGAACATTCTCTTCGAGGAAGGCGGCCGCAAGCTCCTCGGCCACTTCGACAAGAACGGCTACTTCTTCGTCATCGACCGCACGAACGGCAGCTTCGTCCGCGCCACCAGCTACGCCCGCACGACGTGGGGGGAAATCGATCCCGTCACCGGCCGCGTCACGCCACGCCTCACCCCGACGAAGGAAGGCGCCCTGATCTGCCCCGGTCCGGCCGGGGCGAAGGAATGGCCGCACGCCTCGTACAGCCAGGCCACGCGTCTCTTCTACACGCCGGTCGTCGAAGCGTGCGGCACCTTCAAGCTGATCCCGCAGAAGTTCAAGGAAGGGATGGCCTACTGGGGCGGCGAGGTGGCGCTCGAGAAGGAACAGTGGGGGCACATCAAAGCCTACGACCCCGCCACGGGCCGCGAGGTCTGGTCGTGGAGAGCGGAGCACCCGATCCTCGCGTCGCTCCTCACGACCGCTGGCAACCTCGTGTTCGCCGGCGAGCCGAACGGCCGCTTCAATGCCTTCGACGCCCGCACCGGCGACCAGCTCTGGAGCTTCCAGACCGGCAGCGGCATTCACAGCAACCCGGTGACGTACAGCGTCAACGGCAAGCAGTACATCGCCGTGCCGACGGGCTGGGGCGGCTGGGTGGAAGGCTACGCTCCCGAGATGTACGGCGCACCCCGCGGCACGGCACTGGTGGTCTTCGCGCTACCGTAGCCGCCACTCACAACACGCGCGCCAGACACTCGAAGCCGCGGCGCAGCTCGCGCGGGCCGCTGGCGGCAAAACCGAGGACCAGTGCGTCCGCGTAGTGTGCCGGATCGGCCGCGTACGAGTGCGATCGCCAGCGTGCTTCGGCGTTTCGGCATTGGACCAGACACTCCCCCGGTCCTCCTCTGCAGCTATCTCGCCCTGAACAAGGCCGCCGTGGCGCCTACGAGGCGCCCATGAAGACAGCCGCGGCGGCTCACGTCTCCGTCTGATGGTCGAACGATGGGACAGATGGGGTCCCATCGTCCCTCTGCCCCCCTCCCCGGACTATTCGCGTCCCCCACGCGCGTTCCCCCCTACAGATGAAAACCCGCGGCCGCTGGAACAGAGTGATTTCTCAATTGCGAGAGATCGTCCCCTTCTTCAACTCCGCGGCACGAGGACGGCGCCTGATGCCCGATCGGCGGCGCGGATTCCGCATCCTCACCCTCAAGAACGCAGGGTGGTTTGCGCTGTCCGTCACCGTGCTCTTCATCATCTACTCCACCTACATGGAACACCGGTCGCGCGGCGATTCGACGTATGGCCGGCTCTACGAGCGGCGGATCGCCGCCACCCGTCCGCCCGCGCCTCCGGCACCACTCGAGGTCATCACGGAGGCACCGGAACGACCGGTCGTGCGGCGTGATGTCCTTCTGAACCGGCAGGACGAAGCGCCCCTCGGCGTAACCTCCACCGCCGCGCCCGCTCCTGCAGCGCCGCAACCCGTTCGCCTTCGTCGTGATGGCGATCGCGTCACCATCAGCGGAGGTACCGAGGGCGTGCGTGTTGATGTCCAACCTGCGCCACCGGCCGCGGCGGCGCCTCCGCCCGGCTGAGATGCCCAGCCCCACAGCGTTCCTCGTGACGCGCCGCGCCATCGCGCTCATCTGCGCCGCTCTCCTGCTCTCCTCGTGCACGACCGATCGAACGCGGCGAGGCTACCTGCGAGCCAACGCCCGCAGCTTCGCCGCGCCGGTTCATCCGGTCATCGTCATCCCCGGATTCGGCGTCAGCCGGCTCTTCGATCCCGAGCTCGGGCGGTACGTCTGGGGCACGCCTCGGACGACGATGCGCACCGTCTGGCCCGACGATCTCGATCTGCCGCATGACGAGGCCACCTTCGCGATCGGTCGCGACCGCCTCGTGCCGCGCGGCTTCACCGGCTCGCGCGGCCCGATCAACACCGCCTGGCAGCTCACGACCGCGCTCGAAAAGTTCGGCGGCTATCGCACCGGACGCGACCTCTATCCGTTCGAATACGACTGGCGGCTGAGCGCGGCCGACAACGCCGCGCGGCTCGAGGTGTTCGTCGCCGAGGTCCGGCGCCAGCACGGCGGCGCGCAGGTCGACGTCGTCACCCACTCCGCCGGCGCCCTGCTGGCGCTGACGTGGGTGAAGCTCGGCAACGGCGGCGCGTCCGTGCGCAACCTGGTGCTCCTCGCCCCGCCCGCGGGAGGCGTGATCGAGGTGTTCCGGATGATGGTCCGTCCGGAGAAGTTCATCCGCCGGACGTTCGAGCCGGAGGTCGTGGCCACCTGGCCCTCCGTCACGGAGCTGTTGCCCGAAGAGGGCACGATCTTCATCGACGCCTCCGGCCAGCCGCTCGACCTCGATCTCTGGTCCCCCGCCACCTGGCAACGCCTCGGCCTGTACGATGCCGCCGTCCATCCGCTCTTCGAGACGTCGCTTTCACGAGCGCGCTCGTTCCGCGAGCGGCTGCGCCTCGCGCCGATGCCCGCCGGAGTGTCGTTGCACGTCCTGGCCGGCGACTGCGTCCCCACCGCCCGCCGCGTCCTCGTCCGCGACGACGGCACCTACGCCTTCTATCCCGGCGAGCTCCGACCCAACGAAGAGCACCTGCGCCCGCTCATCTTCGAGCCCGGCGACGGCACCATCCCCCTGTCCAGCGCCACCAGGGCCGCCCGCCCCGAGCTCTTCTGCGACGGCCACCAGGGCCTCGCCGCCGACCCGAACGTCCACCGCGCGCTGGTGCGCATCCTGCGGCAGTAGTGACGAGCGGCGGAGAGCGTCCAATTTATTGAGGCGAAGCACGCTCACCAGGCATGTCACCGAAACGCGTTTCGCAACCTCTCAGAGGCCCGTCTGAGACTTGGTGAGGCCTCGGCGGCGCGCCGATAGTCCCAGGCTGTGGAGACGTACGCTATCAGCCTCGCGTTGAACGCTCGACCTACAGCCGCGGTCGCTCCGGGCTGAGGAACCAAATCCTCGCGAATCTCTTTTCTTCGTGACAGCCGCGCCAGTCCGACGACGAATTCCTTCGGGTGAGGTATGTCATCCACCATCGTGGGGATCCGATGGATTGGGACGCCTAGGAAAGCCGAAAAATCATGGCGGTCAGCGAGGATCCAGGCCTCGATCTCCATCACGGCGACGCGGAAAAGGAGATATGGGGCAATGGGCCCGTGGAGGCAACCCGCAATGAATTCGGCCGGGCACGGAGACGGGCGATCTTGGTCGACAACGACCAAAACGGGCAGCTTCCGTGCCGTCTGGTTCAAGCTGACGGCTTTCTTTTCTATATACGTGCGGCCGGAGGTTGGAAGGACAGTAGTGATCGTGAGATCGGGACGAATGCCATCCACGAGGCGCTTGACGACGGCTAGACTCAACGCATCTTCAACGGCGACGATCATCAGAGAGGTTCGAGAAGCGAAAGCTGGTCAGCTCGGGCAGGATTGCTACGCGGTAGAACCGCCTCGCCGGCAGTGAAGCCAGCCTCCAAAAGTGCACGGATATCCTCGACGTCCGACGCTACGCTAACGTTGGTGCCTTCCGCTGCAGGTGTAAGCATCAGTACTTCACGGCCATCGATTCCCTGCTCGCCCAACAGATCGTCACTATGCGTGCTGATGATCACTTGACGTCTTCTTCGCCGCTGGACACGGTGAATCACCGGCGCGAGTTGGGCGACGATCGCCGCGTTCAATGACTGCTCCGGTTCCTCGAGCAGCAGCATCGAATCATCCTCCAGCAGCGACCAGAGCAACGCGATCAGTCGAAGAGTACCGTCAGAGAACTGATCCTCACGTTGCCATCCTGCGTTCGGGCGCCAGTGCGAGTACAGCGCTTCCAAATGTGGACGGCCCGATTCCTTATCGCGTAAGAAACGCAGCTGTTCCAACTGTGGGACCGCGATCTGAAGAGCATCTTCGACGATCCGAAGCCTCGCCTTCTGCCGTTTCTCAGTCGTTTTTGCGATTCGCTCCAGGAAAGCCTGTCCGAACGGATCGTCCTCGATCACTCGACCCTGTATCTGATCAGCATGGCGAAGGAGCTGCGGTACCAGATGCAGGTAGGTTATCGTTTGGAGAAATTTTGCGACCACGCGAAACTCGGCGTTCGCTCCGATTTGCTCGAGAAACGTCTGCGTCAGTCTCTGCGGATCGCGTTCGTCTTCGTCATTCGGCCGATCTACGATCTGTTCCTCGCCTCGCCAAACTTGTTCCCACGCGACGAGCGGCAACCGGTGACCGCGTGTTTCTTGTCGTATTCCAAGCCGATACCGCCATGCCAATGGTGCTTCTGGCGACTCTGCGAACGAGAGCTCGATAGAGATCTCCGGGTCACGGCGTGCGGCCAGACTTCGAATTTTGGGAACCCCACCGCGATCCTTGATCGCCTTTTGAAGGCCGCCTCCCTCCGGTTTGGCGATGTCTCGGAGGAACCGGAAGATGTCGAGGAAGTTCGACTTACCTGATGCGTTCGGCCCGACAACAAATTGGCGTTCGCGCAGTTCAACGTCGAACTGTCTGAAGTTACGCCAATTTCTGACGTGCGCATGCGTGACGATCACTTAAAACTCCCTCGTTACATGACTGGCCGCGTTCGGCGCTTAGAAAGGATAGGGCAAATTCGGGTGCGGTGCGAACCACCGCGGTGCGGCTGCCGACTTCTTTGACTCACGAGGAAGAGCCGCGGCGAACTGGCTCGATTCCCTACTCGTTCGCTTCCGTGGTGACGCACCTTCCCGGCCGATGCGAGCGGCTGCGTCAACATCACGCCAGCTCACCTCTTCTCCAACACCTCGATCGCCTTCTCCAACTGCTCGGCCCGCCGGGCACGAATGCCCTCGACGGTCGGGGACACCGGCACCGTCGGCGCGATGCCGACGCCGTGGTGGCGTGAGCCGTCGTGCTTCAGCACCTTCATCCCGACGGCGGAGGATCGGCACGTTCCAGCGCGCCGCCTCGCTCGTGCTGTCGATGAGATGGCGGCGTGGGGGGCGGTGTAGCGGGGTACGGTGAACGTTTGACGAACGTGTCGCGCGATGGCGGGGGGAGAACGATGGGACCTATGGGACCGTAGTGTTGGCAGTTGGCAGAGGCAGAGGCAGAGGCACCGATTCACTCGGCCGGGGCACGGCTCCCCTGCCTACCGCCAACCGCCAACTGCGGCCCGATGCCGCGCCGCTGTACGATGTTCTCGTGACGTTCGTCCGCGCGCTCCGCCACCTCGCCATTGCCGAAGGCATCTCCACGCTCGTGCTCTTCGGCATCGCCATGCCGCTGAAATACTTTGCCGGGATGCCGCTCGCCGTGCGCATCGTCGGCTCACTGCACGGCGCCCTCTTCGTCGCCCTGGTGGTGATGCTCCTCCTGGCCATCCGCAAGGTGCCGATCTCCTTCGGAGTCGCTGCCGCCGGAATCGTCGCCGCCGTCATCCCCGGCGGCCCGTTCCTCCTCGACCGCCACCTCGCCCGCATCGACGGCTGAAGCGCCTGTTCGCGCCGCCACCCATGCGGTCCCCGCCGGTTCCCACGAATTCAGGCGCACCGTCTACATCGATCCGCTGCTCCAGTCGACCTACGTCGGCGGCACCGGCAGTGAAGGGGCGTTCGGCATCGCGGCCGGCACCGACCGCATCTACGTGAGCGGCGGCACCGACGGCGGCTTTCCCGGCACGGCCCGCGGTGCGCAGCCGAACGAGGCCGCGAACACCGGCGTCGAGTCGGACGTCTACATCGCCGCCTTCAGTCTCGACCTGCGCACGCTCCTCGGCGCCACCTACTTCGGCGGCGACAACACCGACTTCGGCGCCGCGCTGGCCGTCACCGCCGATTCCGTCTACGTCACCGGCACGACGCTCAGCACGAACCTGCCGGGCACCGCCGGCAGCGCCTTTCCGGCAACGGAGCGCACACACTCTGATGGCCTGATTAGAAACCGGCGCCTGCGGGCGCAGACAGACAAGAGTGTCTGTCCCACATTGAATGCCAGCGTGCCCGCGGGTGCCCGATATTCGGCGGAATCTGAATGTGGGACAGACAC
>DASWMP010000339.1:0-13929 GCA_036399695.1 Thermoanaerobaculia bacterium
TCTGGTACACGTGTAGAAGAGCGGTGGCGTTCGCCACCGCACTCCGAGATTACCCCAGCAACTCGGTCGGCAACTGCATCTCCACCGTGCGGCGCTTGCGGCGATACATCTGCTCGTCGCAGCGCGCCAGCAGGTCGATCAGATCGCCCGTCCCGTACGCCACGCCGCATGAGGCGCTGATGCTCATCTCCCGGTCGGCCACATTCCAGCGCAGCTCGCGGATGCGCGCGCCGATGCGCTCGGCGATCTGGCGGGCTTCCTCGATTTCCGTGTCCGGCAGCAGCAGTACGAACTCGTCGCCGCCGTAGCGGCCGACCACGTCCGCGTAGCGCGTGTGCTCCTTGAAGGTTGCGGCCACGCCGGCCAGGATGCGGTCGCCCGTCAGGTGACCCCAGGTGTCGTTGATCGACTTGAAGTGATCCAGATCGAAGAGCACGGCGCTCAACACCCGGCCGTCGGCGAAGAACTGCTCGGCGGCCCGAAAGAGCGCGCGGCGGTTCGCCACGCCTGTCAGCTCATCCGTGAGGGCCAGCGTCTGCAGCTCCTCGTTCTCCAGGTGGAGTTTGCGCTCCATCTCCAGCCGGCGCGCGGCGCTGCGGAGCTTCGCCAGGATCTCCGACTCCGTCGATGCCTTCGTCAGGAAATCGTCCAGGCCGCTGTCGAGCGCCCGGAGCTTGGTTTCGGTTCCATCCTGAGCCGTCAGGAGAATCGTATAAAGGCCTGGAAAGTGGGCTGCTTCCGCCTGGATCAGGCGGACCGTCTCGATGCCGTCCATGCGCGGCATGCTGAGGTCGATGATGAGGATGTCCGCTTCCTTGGCTCGGATGTACTCGATGGCCGAGGGGCCGTCGTGGGCGAGAGAGACATCGAATCCGCCGCGCGTCAGGACGACTTTGAGCCATGCGAGATACGCACGGTCGTCATCTACGGCAAGGATGCGTACTTTCGACTGCTCTTCCGCGTAGTCGCTTCTGCGTCTGCCGATCTGGTCGTCCCTGGTCGCCGCCACCATCATCCTCCTCGCTCGCTGCCGAGCGGCCATGGAGCAATCGCAATGCCGTGTACGGCGCGTTTCGTGACGGGCGTCACGGGATTGAGGATTGAGAATTGAGAATTGAGGAAAAAACCCGTGAACCGTCCTTCTCGCGGGCCTTTCAATCCTCAATCCCCACTCCTCAATCCTCAATCCCGCCTGTGCTACTCTCCACCTCGCTACGGTGACGTCCTTCGTCCGCACCTTCCTGCTGCCCTTCAGTGGTCTCGCTCTCGCTGTCCTGCTCTGGCATGTGGCGGTAGCCGCGTCCCCCGGGACGCTCGTGCCGTCGCCGCTGCAGGCGGCGCTGGCGATCGGCGAGCTGGCGCGCAAAGGGCTGCTCGTCAAATACGTCGTCGCTTCGCTGTTCCGGGTGACATGGGGGTACCTGACGGCGCTGCTCCTCGCGGTACCGCTGGGCGTCCTCCTCGGGCTGTGGCGCCGAGGGGAGGAAGCGGTGAATCCGGTGCTGCAGCTCCTCCGGCCGATCTCGCCGCTGGCGTGGATTCCGATCGCCATCCTCTGGTTCGGCGTCGGCGACACCTCGGCCATCTTCCTGATCTTCCTCGCGTCCTTCCTTCCTCTCACCGTCACGGCCATGCACGCCGTCCACAACATCGAGACCGTGCATCTGCGCGCCGGGGAGAACTTCGGCCTGTCGGGGGCGCAGCTCGTCCGCAGCGTGATCCTGCCGGCGATCCTCCCGCAGCTCGTCGTCGGCATGCGCATCACCGCGGGCATCGCCTGGCTGGTCGTCGTCGCGGCCGAGATGATCGCCGTCAACTCCGGCCTCGGCTTCCTCATCGTCGATGCCCGCAACGCCGGCAACCGCTACGATCTCGTCGTGGCCGGCATGATCCTCATCGGCCTCATCGGCCTGCTGCTCGACCTGCTGATGCGACGCCTCGAGAAACTCGATTCCGTGCAGTGGGGCTACGTCGCCACATGAAAGTCAGCTTCCGCAACATCAGCATGCACTTCGGTGCGACGAACGTCCTGGACGACATCAATCTCGACGTCCACGAAGGGGAGTTCATCTGCCTCCTCGGCCCATCGGGTTGCGGCAAGTCGACGCTGCTCAACATCGTCGGCGGCTTCATGAAGCAGAGCAGCGGCACGGTCACGATCGACGGCGAGCCGGTCACGGAGCCTGATCCGCGCCGCATCTTCGTCTTCCAGGAGCGGGGCGTCTTTCCCTGGCTGACGGTCGAGGAGAACATCGGCTTCGGCCTGTACCGGCTGCCGCAGAAGGAGCGCGACGCCCGCATCGCCCACTACGTGCAGATGGTCGGCCTCAAAGGGTTCGAGCGCAGCTATCCGCGGGAGCTCTCCGGCGGCATGAAGCAGCGCCTCGAAGTGGCGCGCGCGCTGGCCGTCAATCCGGACGTGCTCTACCTCGACGAGCCGTTCGGCGCGCTCGATTCCATCACCCGCCTGCAGATGCGCCGCGAGCTGCTGCGGATCTGGCAGGCCGAGAAGAAGACGGTCCTCTTCGTCACGCACGACATCGAGGAGTCGGTGCAACTCGCGGACCGCGTGGTCGTGCTCTCGACGCGCCCCGGACGCATCCGGCGCATCGTCGAGATCGACCTCGACCATCCGCGCGATCTGAGCGATCCGCGATACCTCGAGCTGCGCGACGAGATCTTCGCCGAGATCGGGCTGGCCCACCAGGTATGAGCCGCTACGTCCTGCCACTCGTCACCGCGCTGGTGCTCCTCGGCCTCTGGTGGGCCGCGGTGGTGCTGACGCACGCGACGATCTTCCCGTCGCCGCTGGCGGTGGCGAAGGGGCTGGGCAAGCTGATGGACGACAGTCTGCTCTGGTCGTACATCGGCGACTCCCTGTTCCGCGTCGGCGCCGGCTATTTCGCGGCCGTCCTTCTCGGCATCCCCGCGGGCCTGCTCCTCGGCATGTCGCCGATGCTGACGCAGGCGGCGAATCCGGTCATCCAGATGATGCGCCCGATCTCGCCGCTTGCCTGGATGCCGCTGGCGGTGATCTGGTTCGGCGTCAGCAATCTCGCGCCGATCTTCCTGATCTTCCTGGCGACGTTCTTCCCGGTGGTCGTATCGACGATGAACGGCGTCCGGAACATCCCGCCGATGTTCCTGCAGGCAGGGCGCAATTTCGGACTCACGCGCGGCCAGCTCGTCCGCCGCGTGATCTTCCCAGCCGTCCTCCCGCGCATCCTCATCGGTCTGCGCCTGGCGTTCGGCGTGGCCTGGCTGGTCCTCGTCGCCGCCGAGATGATCGCCGTCGACTCCGGTCTCGGCTACCTCATCATCGACGCCCGCAACGCCGGCAAGCGCTACGATCTCGTCGTCGGAGGCATGCTCCTCATCGGCGCCATCGGCCTGGCGCTGGATACCGTGCTGAGGAGGGCGGAGAGGTTGAGGTTTGTGAGGTGGGCGTTTAGAGAGTGACTGGAGATAGTTGTTGGTTTTCGGTTTTTGGTTGTTGGTGCTGCGCTATGCGATGAGTGTCGTGTAGCGCAGCCCCAACAACCAAAACCAACAACCAAAAACCGGAAGGGAGGTGGAAACATGAAAGACACCCGCAAACTCATCATCGGCCTGGCCGCGTGGCTGGCCGTGATCACGTGGGCTCACGTGGGGCTGAATGTCGACTGGAACGTGCTGCTGAATGACCGGCTGCCGGAATCGCAGCGCAAGCTCAACGTGGCGTACATCCCGGTTACGTGACACCTCGCGTGCCCGGTGACCGACTACATCTCCGCCTACTCTAAATCGGGGCATCTGTTCATCCCCCGAATGTTCCAGGGCTTTCCTGAAATCAAGGAAGCGCTGATCTCGAACAAGATGCAGGCGGCGTTCATGGTCGCGCCGATGGCCATCGCCCTGCGTGCTCAGGGCGTTCCGGTGAAGATCGTCTACCTGGGCCACCGCTACGGCAGCGCCGTCGTGGTGGCGAAGAACGGACCGGTGAAATCGTTCGCCGATCTGAAGGGGAAAACTGTGGCCGTGCCGAGCCGCTTCTCGGACGAGCGTCTCATTCTCTTCCGCGCCATGAAGGTGCACGGGATGACGGCGAAGGACCTCCGTCTCGTCGAGATGGCGCCGCCCGACGTGGCCGGTGCGCTCGCCGCCGGTGCCATCGACGCCTTCTCGATGGGGGAGCCGTATCCGTCACAGGCGGAGATGGGGGGCTTCGGACGGGTGCTCTTCCACGCCCGCGAATACTGGCCGGACTTCATCTCCTGCGTGCTCGTCGTCCGCGAGGACGTGATCGAGCGGAAGCCGGAAGCGGTGCAGGTGCTGGTCGACGGCATCGCCCGTTCCGGGCTCTGGCTCGAGAACCCGCCGAAGAAGCGGGCGCGCCGCGAGCACGCCGCCGATTTCGTCGGCCGCTTCTACTTCCGCCAGGATCCCCGCCTGCTGGAGTGGGCCCTGACCAACCCGGACGACCGCGTGATGTACCAGCCGCTCACACCGCTGAAGAAGGACTTCGAGATCATCACGTCCCTCATGCGGGAGACCGGCGTGCTCGACCGCGATATCGCCTTCGAAGAGTACGTGGACGCCCGCTTCGCCGAGCGCGCCCAGTACGCCACCGAGTGGCGCTACGAGGCAGGGGAGGCGCGGGCGGAGTAGGGGCCGGCGGGATTGAGGATTGAGGATTGAGGATTGAGGAAGCTCCGCGCCGCGAAGCTCATCCTGAATCCCGACGGTCAATCCTCAATCCTCAATCCCGCAAAGCGCCAGCGATGCGGTCAAACGCCTCCAGCCCCAGCGTCTCCGCCCGCACGTCCGGATCCACGCCGGCCCGTTCCATCAACGCGAGCACGGCGGGGCGGTCGAGGTCGCGCCAGTTCATCAGGTTGTTGACGAGCTTCTTGCGGCGCATGCGGAACGAGGTGCTGATCAGGTCGAGCAGGGTGTCGCGGTCGGCGGTGTAGGTGGCGGGACGGGGATCGAGGACCACGACGGCGCTGCGCACCTTCGGCGGCGGGTAGAAGGACTTCGGCTCGAGCGTCATGAGCGTCTTCGCGCTGGCGAAGAGCTGCACGTAGAGGGTGAGGAAGCCGTACTGCTCGGTGTCGGGCTTTGCGGTCAGCCGCTCGGCCACTTCCTTCTGCAGCATGAAGACGCCGCGGCGGCAGTTCGGATCGGCGATGAGGCGCCGCAGGATCGGCGTGCCGACGTTGTACGGCAGGTTGCCGACGGCACGGTACGGCGTCTCCGGCAGCGGAGCGTCGACGGCGTCCTCGTTGCGCACTTCCAGACGGTCGCCGTACTGGCGCTCGATCTTCGCGGCGAGCTCCGGATCGATCTCGATGGCGATCACCGGGTTGCCGAGCTCCAGCACCTTCCCGGTGAGCACCCCTTCACCCGGTCCGATCTCCAGGACGAGCTCCCCCGGCGCCGGCTCGATCGCCGCTACGATCTTTTCCACGGCTCCCCGGTTCCGGAGGAAGTTCTGACCCCATTTCTTCTTCGGTCTGGTCATCGCGCGAAGGAGTCTAGCGGAGGAGGGGGGAGGGAGGGGACAAAGTAATCCCGGAGATCCGTCCGCCTCACGAGTGGCGCTTTTGGACAAGTGAGTGAGACCATGGTTCTCACTAGTGAGAGATTTCACGCGTGAGTGAGACCATGGTTCTAACTAGTGAGACATCTGACCAGCGAAGTGAAGCCATGGTTTACGAAAGTGGCGTCCGAAGTCTCACCAGTCTGCTCGAAAGGGCCACTCGCTGAAACCATGGGTGTGATTCTGGGTGGTCCCGCTGCCACTAGTGACATCCATGGTTTCACTCGTGGGTAAAAGCCACTCTCTTAACCCATGGCTTCACAGGTGTGGCTCCATAGATCCTTCGCGGCGCTCAGGATAAAGTGGGTGGAGACATGGACCAGACCACCAGTCAGAACCGCATCACCGAAGGGCACGAGGTCATCGCCCGTCTCCGGAAGGAAGTCTCCCGTGCCGTGATCGGGCAGGAAGCGATCGTCGACCGTCTCGTCGTCGCGCTGCTGATCCGGGGGCACGTGCTCATCGAGGGGTTGCCCGGACTCGCCAAGACGCTGCTCGTGAAGACGCTCGCCGCCGCCATCGACGCCACGTTCAAGCGCATCCAGTTCACCCCCGATCTCCTGCCCGCCGACATCACCGGCACGCAGATCTTCGATCCGGCGGGCCGGACGTTCAACGCACGGCTCGGCCCCATCTTCGCCAACCTGGTCCTGGCGGACGAGATCAACCGCGCGCCGGCGAAGGTGCAGAGCGCGTTGCTGGAGGCGATGCAGGAGCGGCAGGTGACGATCGGCGACACCTCGTACGCCCTGCCGGAGCCGTTCGTCGTCATCGCCACGCAGAACCCGATCGAGCACGAGGGGACGTACGCGCTGCCGGAAGCGCAGGTCGACCGGTTCGTGATGAAGCTGAAGGTCGACTACCCCTCAGCGGACGAAGAGCTGCGCATGCTCGGCCTCTACCTCGACCCGACCGCCGAACGGATCGCCGTCCGCCGCGTCCTCCCCCTCGACGACCTCCGCGCCGTGGCGAAACTGGCCACCGCCGTCCACGTCGACGAAAAGATCGGCCGCTACATCGTCCAGCTCGTCACCGCCACCCGCAAACCGGCCGACTTCCGCCTCGGCCAGCTCACGCCGCACATCGCCTTCGGCGCCAGCCCCCGCGCCACGCTCGCCCTCGCGCACGTGGCCAAGGCCTACGCCTTCATCCAGGGCCGCGCCTTCGTCATCCCCGAAGACGTCAAAGCCATCGCCCCCGACGTCCTCCGCCACCGCCTCGTCCTCAGCTACGAAGCCGCGGCCGAGAACCTCTCGACGGACAAGATCATCGAGCTGGTGCTGAACGCGGTGGCGGTGCCGTAGCGCCGCGTGCCGCAGAAACGCCGTTGTTGGTTTTTGGTTTTCGGTTGTCGGTAAAAACCAAAAACCAAAAACCAAAAACCGAAAACCAAAAACCAAAAACCAAAAACCAAAAACTGTCCACTGACAACCGACCACTGCCCACCGACCCCCAACCCCATGCCCCTCTTCACCCGCAAACCCGCCGACCTCCGCGCTCCGCTCGTTCGCCGCGTGCGCGAGCTGGAGCTGCTCTCTTCGCGGCTCATCCGCCTTGGGTTCGCCGGGGACTATCACTCCGCGTTTCATGGGCGGGGGATCGAGTTTTCGCAGGTGCGGGAGTATCAGCCGGGGGACGACATCCGGACGATCGACTGGAACGTCACGGCGCGGACCGGGGCGCCACATGTGAAGGAGTTCGTCGAGGAGCGGGACCTCACGGTTCTCATCGCGCTGGACGTCTCAGGGTCGATGGCTTTCGGGTCGGTCGACTGGCGAAAGACCGACATCGCGGCGGAGCTGACGTCCGTCTTTGCGTTCGCGGCGGTGCAGAACTCGGATCGCGTCGGGCTGCTGGTCTTTTCAGATTCGATCAAGGCGTTCATTCCGCCGCGGCGGGGGCATGCGCACGCGCAGGTGATCGTCCGTGCGGCGGTCGACGCGGCGATGCGCGGCTGCGGCGGCGATGCGAACGTGGAGCATGCGGCCAGCTTCCTCGAGCGGGTGGCGACGAAGCGCGCCGTCGTCCTGCTCGTTTCGGACTTTCTCGATCTCGACTTCGAGCGGCCCCTCAAGCGGCTCAACCGGCGGCACGACGTCATCGCCGTCTCGGTCACGGATCCGCGCGAGGAACGTTTTCCCGAGCGCGGCTTGTTGCGGCTGGTCGATGCGGAGACAGGGGAGGAGCGCCTGATCGATTTGCGACACGCCGACGTGGCCCGCCGCGCGACGCAGCGCCGCCAGCAGCTCGACCGCCGCTTCCGCAACGCCGCCGTCGATCACCTCGGCATCTCCACGGTGTTGCCGTACGATCGTGACCTGCTCCGTTTCTTCCGCGACCGAGCACGACAGCGCCGGGCCTCATGATCCTAGCCACGCTCCTCCTCGTCACCGCGACGTACACCCCGGCCGCGCCGACGGTCGGCGACCCGATCGCCATCGAGTTCCGCGCCACACCTCAACTCGACCGCTCGGAGGAGTACGAGGTGGTGTCGCAACAGGGGAACCGCGTGGTGGTGCGCACCTTCGAGCCGCGCAGCTTCGCGCTGAGTGGGGTGGTGGAAGGCGTGCGGTTCCGGAATCTCATCGTGCCGGTGAAGTCGGTCCTGACGCCGGCCGATCCGCTCACCCCCGCACCGCTGAAACCGCCCGTGGCCGCTGCGGCGCCACGGCTGCCATACGTGCTGATCGGCGTCGCCGCGCTGGCGGCCACTCTGGCGTGGCTGGCCGTCTACCTGCGCTCGCGCCGGCAACGCGCCATGCCGGCCGTGCCGGCGCTGCCGCCGGCCGAACAGTTCCGGCAGACGGTGCTCGCGCTGCGTGACGACCCCCGCGCCGCACGCCGCTGGGCCACGCTGGCCGACGCCACCCGCGCCTACCTCGCCGCCACCCACCCGCACCTCGGCGCCGAGCTGACCACGACCGAGCTGACCGCCCGGCTCGCCCCCGAGCAGGCAGTCGTGGCCGAGATCCTCCGCCAGGGAGACTACGAAAAGTTCTCCCCCTGGGGCGCCCCGCTGGCCAGCTTTGACGCGCTCGCGGACGGCGCGCTGCAGTTGCTGCCGGTGGAGCAGGAGGTGGCGGCGTGAGGTGGGCAGCGTTGTCCGTTGCCCGTTGTCCGTTGTCCGTGCTCCGCTTTGCGGAGAACGATGGGACCCATGGGACTTATGGGACGACTGCGACCGAGCGCTGCGGCCTTTACGGACAACGAACAACCGCCAGCGGCGCGGCCGGAGCCGCCGCATGATGCGCCTCGCTTCCCCCTGGCTGCTGGCGCTGGCGCTGCTCGTTCTTGGGCGGGTGGCGCTGCTGATCTGGGATCGGCGGCGGCGGGTGGGGGCGTTCTCGTTTTCTTCTCTGTCGCTCGTGGCGCCGTCGCGGGTGCGGCTGGCGGGGATCCCTTTCGTCCTCGAGACTCTGGCTCTGCTCTGTCTCGTCTTTGCGCTGGCGCGGCCGCAGAAGGTGACGCGCCTGGCGTCGAGCGACCGGTTCGGCATCGACATCGTCGTCGCGCTCGACGCCTCGGGGAGCATGGCGGCTGAGGACTTCCGGCCGCGCAATCGCTTCGAAGTGGCGAAGGACCTGATCGGCAACTTCGTCGCCCGGCGGCAGGACGACCGGATCGGCATCGTCACGTTCGGCAGCCGGGCGGCGACGCGTGTGCCCATCACCTACGACCGCCGGATCGCCGAGGCCATGCTCGAGAAGGCGAACCTTGGAGACCATGGGAACGGGACCGCCGTCGGCCACGCACTCGCTACGGCCGTCAACCGGCTGCGAACTTCCAGGACGCGCAGCCGAATCGTCATCCTCGTCACGGACGGTGTGAACAACTCCGGCAGCATCGACCCGATCGTGGCCGCGGAACTGGCGGCGCAGAGCGGCATCAAGGTCTACACGATCGGTGTCGGCAGCGAAGGTCCGGTGCCGATCCCGGTCCGCCGGCAGAACCCCTTCACCGGCGAGATCGAGACCGTCTACCAGCACGTCCGCGGCGAGCTCGATGAAAAGACCCTCTCCCGCATCGCCCAGCTCACCGGCGGCGACTACTTCCGCGCCACCGACGCCCAGACCATGAGCAGCATCCTGACCCGAATCGACCGCCTCGAAAAGACCCGCCTCACCTCCCCCAAACACGAACAGATCGACGAGCTGTACGTCTGGCCCCTCGCCACCGGCCTGGCGCTGGTAGTGCTGTCGCTGCTGGCTGGGGAGACGGTTTGGATGAAGGTGGGGGCGTGAGCCGCACGCGCGCCCGTTTTTGGTTTTTGGTTGTTGGTTGCTGGTGCTCCGCTCACCGAGACCTTCACCAAAAACCAACAACCAAAAACCAACAACGGCCCTGGCCGGGGGCAGCCCGCCCATGACCTTCCGCCTCCTCTCCCTCCTCTGGCTGCTCGCGCTCGTGCCGTTCGCGGTGGTGTTTCTCGTCACTCGGGAGCGGATGCGGGCGCGGATTGCGCGGCGGTTTGCTTCGGAGCGGTTGCGTGGGGGAACGCCGCGGGTGCGGGCGTGGCGGCCCTGGTTGCTGGGGTTGGCGCTGGCGGCGGCGCTGGTGGCGCTGGCGGGGCCTTATGCGGGGTATCGCACGGTGCCGGTGGTGTCGCGGGAGGCGAACCGGATCATCGCCATCGACGTCTCGAACAGCATGGCGGCCGAGGATGTGGGGACGTCGCGGCTGGCGGCGTCGAAGGCCATCGCGAGGCGCATCGTCGAGGCGCACGACGGGCGTGTGGCCCTCATCGTCTTCGAGTCCGATGCGGAAGTCGTTTCGCCGCTGACGACCGATACCGAGGCTGTCGCGGCGCTGCTCGATACGTTGCAGCCGGGGGAGGTGGGGACGCCCGGGTCGGACATCGGCGGGGCCATCCTCACGGCCGTGCGGCTCGTCGAGAGCGACGTCGCCCAGAAGGCGGACATCATCGTCATCAGTGATGGCGAGGATCAGGGGGCGCGCACGACCGACGCGGTGCAGCGGGCGCGCTCGAAGGCCATCGTCGTGAACACGATTCTCGTCGGGACGGCCGAAGGATCGGCTATCCGCTTCGAGGACGGGCCGCTGCGTGACGAGCAGGGGCAGATCGTCACGACGTACGCCCGTTCCGACGTCCTCCAGGCGGTGGCGCGAGGATCGGGCGGACGTCTGTACGAGAACCCGTTCAGCGAAAGCGCGCTCGATCCGCTGCTGCAGCATTCAATGCAGGGGACGGCGCGGAAGACGGAGGTGCGCGTGCCCGTCGATCAGTATCAATGGCCGCTCGCGCTGGCGTTCGTGCTCCTCCTCGGCGGGTCGCTGGCGCATCGAGGTGCCGAATGAAAGTCGTCGCCGTGATGCTCCTGGCGGTCTCGCTCTCGTCGCTCGGCAAGTTCTGGCAGCCGTCCAACTCGCACGCCGCGAACCGCCGCGGCGCGGCCAGCTACGAGGCGAAAAAATACGGCGAGGCAGCGCAAGCCTTCGCGCAGGCCCACCAGCTCGCACCCACCGCCACGACCGCTTTCAACCTCGGCACGGCGCAGATCGCCGCCGGCGAGCGGGAGCAAGGCACGGCCACGCTGAACGGCGCCATGCCGGACCGGAACGTCCGCGCCGATGCGCTCTACAACCGCGGCAACAGCGCCCTCGCGGCGAATGAGCTCGACAGCGCCATCCGCGATTACACCGAAGCGCTCAAGCTGCATCCGAAGGACGCGCAGGCGAAGCGCAACCTGGAGATTGCCCTGATGAAGCGCAAGAACAGCAGTCAGCGCGGCGGCGCGAAAGGCCCACAGCAGCAGGGCAACCAGTCCCCCCAGCAGCAACCGCAGTCGCCGTCCGGCGGCGAGCAGGCCAAACAGCAGGCGCCCTCCCGCGGCGACGCGGACCGCGAGTCGCTGCTCCGCTCCGTCCAGCAGCAGGAGCAGGAGGAAATGCGCAGGATGAAGAAGCCGTCGCGCGGATCGACGCGGGTCGGGTGGTGATGGGGAGAAGGCCAGGAACGCAGAACGCAGCGCGCGGAACGCAGAACGGAGAAAAGTGCGTGCGCCGTCTTCGGCTCCTTCTCTTCATTCTTCATTCCGCGTTCTGCGTTCTGACTTCATCGCTGCTCGCCAACGACCTCATCCTCGACAAGCGCACCCTCTCCCTCACCGACACCCTCACCATTACCGTCGTCCTGGAAGGCGCCTTCGCCAACGCCGACACGGTCAATGTCCCGGTGCGCAACCTGCGGATCCTCGGCGAGCCGGCCACCTCCACGGAGTTCGCCTGGATCAACGGGGAGACCATCCGGCGGAAGGTGTTTCGGTTTCACGCGCGCGGCGTCGAGGCTGGTCCGGCGGTGATCGGGCCGCTCGTGCTGCGCGCCAGCAACGGGGAGGTCGACACGCTCACCGCGCAGCAGCTCCAGGTGCAGCCCGATCGCACGTCGGGATCGAACGATCCGGAGGTGATCCTGCGCGAGCTGACGGAGGCGGGGCGCGATCCGTTCTTCATGGTGGCGGAGGTCGACAAGACGCGTGTGGTCGCGGGCGAGCAGGTCGTCGTCACCTGGACGCTCTACAACGCCGCGGTCGTCCAGCAGTGGCAGATCAGCGGTGTGCCGAAGCTCGAGGATTTCTGGAGCGAGGAGATCGACGTCCGCAGCGTGCAGCCGGAGCAGACGTTCGTCGGCGACGTGCTGATGCAGAGAGTGCCGGTGCGTCGCGTGGCGGTCTTCCCGTTGCGCAGCGGACCTTTGCGTATCGGAGGGATGAGCGTCGAGGCGGCCATCATGCGCCGGATGCGGAACAGGTCCTTCTCGACGTTCGAAGGGACGCTGGTGGACGTCACGTACACCGCGTCGCCGCTCGTCATCAACGTCGATCCCCTGCCTCCCGGGCCGGACGTCGACGCCATCGGCGATTACATCCTGACGTGTACGAAACCATGGCAGGCGAACAACGGCCCGGTCGTCATCGACGCGTCGCTGAGCGGCAGCGGGAACGCGCGCGGGGCAGCGACGCCGCGCTTCGCCGGCCGCGTCGCCGGCAACGTGCAGGTGCAGGCGGACGCCGTCACGGTGCGCCGCGACCTCGAAGCCGTGGCCATGACGCGCAAGTGGAAGTACGTCATCTTCCCGGCTGATGCCGGCCGGCTGCAGATCCCGCCGCTGGTGATGAACGTCTTTTCGCCCGCCTCGCGCGAGCGCCGTCAGTTGCGCTGCGAGGCCGTCACGCTGAACGCGCAGGCGGCCGGCCTGCCGGAGCAGGGGAGCCGTCCGGCCGCCGTGCAGCGCTCCGACGCGATGCGCCGCTGGATCCCGTGGGTCGCGGCGGCGCTGCTGCTCGCCGCCTTCGGGACGATGGCCTGGCCGCGCATCCGCCGCTCGCGCAAATTGAAAGCGGACGCCCGGCGGCTCGCGAGCGGGACGCCGGCGGAGGTGCGGGAACGGGTCGACGGCTATCTCCGCGCGCGGCGCATCGACGTCGAGCGGCTGGCCCGCGATCCGGGGGAGCGGGGTGACTCTTATCGGGCCCTGCGGTCGATTCTCGACGCGGTCGAGCGCGACCGGCACATCGAAGACGCGGAGACGGAGATCACACGCCGGATTCGGGACCTGCTTACAATCGCGCCATGAAGCGTCCGACGTTGAGGACCACGCGGCTCACGCTGCGGCCATTCGAGCAGGATGATGCCCCGGCCGTGACCCGGCTGGCCGGTGACCGCGAGATCGCGCTCAACACGGCGACGATTCCGCATCCCTATCCCGAAGGGGAAGCGGAACGATGGATCTCCCGCCACCAGGAAGGCTTCGACGCCGGCAGCGAGGTGACGTTCGCCGTCTTCTATGGCGACGAGCTCGTCGGCGCCGTCGGCCTGGCCATCAACCGCGACGACGACAACGCGGAGATCGGCTACTGGATCGGCGTCCCGTACTGGGGCCGCGGCTACGCCAGCGAGGCGTCGGAAGCGGTCCTTCACTACGGCTTCGAGGAGCTGGCCCTCAACAAGATCTACGCGCGCTTCTTCACGCGCAACCCCGCCTCCGGCCGCGTGATGCAGAAGCTCGGCATGGAACTGGAGGGACGCTTCCGGCGGCACCACAAGAAATGGGGCGAGTACCTCGATACGGAGCAGTACGGCCTCCTCCGCGAGGAGTGGATGCGCAGGCGCATCGAGCTCTGAGCCGGCGACGCGTTTCAGCGCGCCAGGAACGGGAGGAAGAAGAGCAGCCCGAGGAGCAGGGCGATCCAGCGTTCCAGGCGATAGTTCGTCGTGGTTTGCATGACCAGACCATTGTGCAGGTCAATTGTGGCAATTTTAAGGAATCTGCAACTATCTCGGAGTGCGGTGGCGCACGCCACCGCTCTGGTACACGTATAAAAGAGCGG
>DASWMP010000340.1:0-2203 GCA_036399695.1 Thermoanaerobaculia bacterium
ACGCCACCGCTTTTCTACAGGTGTACCAGAGCGGTGGCGTTCGCCACCGCACTCCAAGACGCGGCTAAACCTCCGCGCGCTTGCGCCCACGCTTCACGGTCGGCGCTTTCGCCGCCGGTGGCTCCGCGGACGTCACCACCGGCGCGTAAAACGACCGCCCGCGCACGTTCTCGTCCACCTTCAGCCCATGCTGGATCGGCGGGAACGCGCGCTGTTCGCAGTCGAGGCGCTCGCAGAGCCGGCAGGTGACGCCGATCGGTACGGCCGCTTCGAGGTTGTCGAGATCGTAGCCGTCGGCGTAGACGAGCTTGCGCGCGTCGCTGACCGGGCAGCCGATACCGACGGCCATCAGCGCGTCGCCCGAGGCGTAGCCGTAGCTCTTGCGGATCGTGCGGGCGATGCAGAAGTAGGCGGTGCCGTCCGGCATCTTCGAGAGCTGCGTGCGGATGCGCCCCGGCGTGAGAAACGCCGCGTGCACGTCCCAGCGGGGACAGGAGCCGGAGAAGCGCGCGAACCGGATGCCGGTGCCGGAGAAGCGCTTGGAGATGTTGCCGGCGATGTCGACGCGCACGAAGTGGAAGGCCACGCCCTGGCCGACGTCGCGCCGCAGGGTCGTCAGTCGATGGCAGACCTGCTCCCACGAGGCGGTGTAGTGATGTTGGAGCAGCTCGATGTCGTAACGCACTTCCTCCGCCATGCGCAGGAACTCGTCGTACGGCATGAGCAGCGCGCCGGCGAAGTAGTTCGCCAGGGCGATGCGGCACAGCTTCACGGAGTCGGGCGTCGTCAGGTTCTTCATCGACCGTTCGATGATCGTGTCGATGATCTTCGCGCCGTCGATGAGTCCGAGCTGATGGGCGATCTGGAATTGCCGGCTCCACGGCGGCAGCACCTCGGACAGCGACAGCACGCGCGCCGCTTCGTCGTAGCGGCGGATCATGCCCCGGTCGCGGCTGACGGGCGTGAGCGCGACCTCGATGCCGTGCTTGTCGCGGAGATACGCGGTGAGCGAGCGATAGAGGTCGCGCCGGTCGAGCTGCGCGCGCCGCGCGATCTCGTCGGCCGCCGCTTCGAGCTCGGGGAAGTAGTTGCGGTTCTCCTGGATGACGTCCGAGACTTCCTCGCTCGGCAGGTGCATCGGCGCGACGCCGGCGAAGGAGCCACGGTCGTGCAACTGCGAGGCGAGATCGCGCACCGATTCGTTCGCGTTCTTGTACTGGCGGAAGAGCGAGAGGACGGCGCGGGCCATGCCGGGATTCTCGGCGAGCTCGCGGACGTCGTTGGTCGTGAGCCCATGCTCTTCGAAGAGCGGCTCGCCGAAGACTTCCTGCAGGTCGGCCGCGAGCCGAGCGTGGCTGTCGTCCGCGAAGGCGTCGAGCTCCACGCGGAAGATCTGCGCCAGCCGCACGAGGAGGTACGCCGGTAGCGGACGCTGGTTGTGCTCGATGAGGTTGAGGTAGCTGGGGGAGATCTCGAGCCTCGCCGCGAGATCCGTCTGGGTCATGCCTTCGCGCCGCCGGAAGGCGCGTACTTTGGAACCAAGTCTGGTCATGGTCGTCCTGCGGGCATTCGTGACCAGAGACAGTAGCAGCTTTCGTTGGAGCGGCAGCGGGGGGCCATCGGTTCTCCGACGTCACCAGCAATCCGGTGACCGAACTGCGGAAATCACTCACCGGTGACCGAGATCCGGTCATCGATGACCGAAATTCAGTCACGCGTGACCGAAATCCAGTCACCGATCTGTCGCCCGTCCAGATCAATGACCGAAAATCAGTCACTGATCACCGAAATTCACTCATCGCTTGGTGAGCCATCACTCATCAATCACTGAAAATCAGTGATCGATGAGTGATTTCCACAGATCGATCACCGATTTCCGCTGTTCGCTCACCGAAAATTGGTGACGGACACCCGTCGCACGGCCATCCGCGACTGATTCCCGGCCATCGATCACCAATTTCCGGCGTCTGGCCACCGTCTTCGAGCCATCGATGACCGTTCCCTGGCCCCCATCGTCGTAGCCCCGGGCGAAAGCCCCCAACCATCTCGGAGTGCGGTGGCGAACGGAGGGTGTCTCAAAATGGAGCGCACACACTCTGATGGCCTGATTGGAAACCGGCGCCTGCGGGCGCAGACAGACAAGAGTGTCTGTCCCACATTGAATGCCAGCGTGCCCGCGGGTGCCCGATATTCGGCGGACTCT
>DASWMP010000341.1:0-6428 GCA_036399695.1 Thermoanaerobaculia bacterium
TTTACCCGCCTCTGGGCGACTTCGCTCGCTCGTTAACCAACTTCCGCTCCTTCACCACAGCTCGTCCAAGCGATCCGCGTGGCTGTCGACGTCCGTAAAAAAATGGCTTTTCGGCGGACTATGGATTTGAGACGCCCTCCGAAAGCCACCGCTCTTTTACACGTGTAGCAGAGCGGTGGCTTTCGCCGCGCACTCCAAGATGGAAGCCGCCCTACGATTCCTTCGCCTTAGCCCACGTATCCTTCAGCGTGGCCGTCCGGTTGAACACCATGCGCTCCTCGGTGGAGTCGAGATCCACGCAGAAATAGCCCAGGCGCTCGAACTGGTAGCGCGTGCCGGCAGCAGCGCCACGCACGGAAGGCTCGATCTTCGCGTGCTCCAGCACCTCCAGCGAATTCGGATTCATGTCCGCGAGAAAGTCGCCGCCCGCTTCCGGATCTTCGGTGCTGAACAGGCGGTCGTACAGGCGCACTTCGCAATCGAGCGCGTGCTCCGCCGAGACCCAATGCAGCGTCGCTTTCGGCTTGCGGCCATCGGGCGAATCGCCGCCGCGCGTGGCCGGGTCGTACGTCGCCCGCAGTTCCGTGATGTTGCCCTCCGCGTCCTTGATCACGTCCGTGCAGGTAATGAAGTACGCGCTGCGCAGACGCACCTCGCGGCCCGGCGCCAAACGGAAGAACTTCTTCGGCGGCTCATCCAGGAAGTCGTCCTGCTCGATGTACAGCACCTTCGAGAAGGGCACGCGGCGCGTTCCCATCGACGGATCGTCGGGATTGTTCGCGGTCTCGAACTCCTCCCTCTGCCCTTCGGGGTAATTCTCGATGACGACCTTCAGCGGCTTGAGCACGCCCATGACGCGCGCGGCGGTCTTGTTCAGGTCCTCGCGGATGCTGAACTCGAGCAGCGCCACGTCGATGACGTTCTCGCGCCGCGCCACGCCGACGCGCTCCGCGAAGTTGCGGATCGCGGCGGGCGTATAGCCGCGGCGGCGCAGCGCGCTGATGGTCGGCATGCGCGGGTCGTCCCACCCGGTGACGTGCCCCTCCTGCACGAGACGCAGCAGCTTCCGCTTCGACATCACGGTGTAGTTCAGGTTCAGCCGCGCGAACTCGTACTGCCGCGGGCGCGACGGCACCGGGCAGTTCTCGACGAGCCAATCGTACAGCGGGCGATGGTCTTCGAACTCGAGCGTGCAGAGCGAGTGCGTCACATGCTCGATGGCGTCCGACAGCGGGTGCGCGTAGTCGTACATCGGATAGATGCACCACGCATCGCCGGTGCGGTGATGGTCTTCATGACGGATGCGGTACAGCACCGGATCGCGCATGTTGATGTTCGGCGAGGCCATGTCGATCTTCGCCCGCAGCACGTGCGCACCATCGGGATACTCCCCCGCGCGCATCCGCCGGAACATGTCGAGGTTCTCTTCGACGCTCCTCCCCCGATACGGCGATTCTTTCCCCGCCTCGGTGAGCGTCCCCCGATACTCCCGCATCTCCTCTGCCGTGAGGCTGTCGACGTACGCCAGCCCCCGCTCGATGAGCGACTCGGCCCAGAGGTAGAGCTGCTCGAAGTAGTCCGACGCGTGGTAGTGATGCTCGCCCCATTCGAAGCCGAGCCAGCGCACGTCGCGCTCGATGGCCTGGGCGTACTCGAGCTCCTCTTTGGTCGGGTTGGTGTCGTCGAACCGCAGGTTGCACCGCCCGCCATACTCGGCGGCGACGCCGAAGTTGAGGCAGATGGATTTGGCGTGCCCGATGTGCAGATAGCCGTTCGGCTCCGGCGGAAAACGGGTGATGACGCTGGTGTGCTTGCCGCTGCGAAGGTCTTCCTCGACGATTTCGCGGATGAAGTCGAGGTTGCGTGCCGGTGCTTCGGTGGTGGTCATGAAAAACGCTCCAATACGAGAAAAGCGGCCCGGTGGGGCCGCTTTGATTCTGTGTTCGCAGAGTAAAGAATCGGCCTATCGCGGGGTTTCCACGAGCTGACGCTGTCGGGTCTGCTGCTGAAGACGATTCATCGCCGCCACGGTATACATCACGGGCGTGTGCGTCAATTCCAACCGGGGACGACCGCGGGCCTCCCGTTAGACTGGAAGCACATGCTCCGCACCGTTGCGCTTGCCGCGTTGGTCCTGCTCTCGTGTCATCGGGAAGCCGTCAGGCCGCCGGTCATTCTCATCTCCATCGACACCTTGCGGTCCGACCACCTGCCGGCCTATGGGTATCGCGGCATCGCCACGCCGAACATCGATCGAATCGCCCGGGACGGCATCGTTTACGAGCATGCCTTTGCGCATGTGCCGCTGACGCTTCCCTCGCATGCGTCGCTGTTCACCGGGATGCTGCCGACGGAGCATGGCGTGCGAGACAACGCCGGGTACCGGCTCGATCCGAAGACAGCCACCATCGCCTCGATGCTCAAGGCTCACGGCTACGCCACCGGCGCGGCTGTTTCCGCGTATGTCCTGCGCGCCGAAACGAACATCGGCACCGGGTTCGACAGCTATGACGATCGGATTCTGTTCGTCGAAGGCGCGCCTACCGGCAACCTGCAGCGCAAGGGGCGGGAGACCCTCGACGCCGCGCGGCAATGGCTCGGGACGCGAACCGCGGAGCAGCCGTTCTTCCTCTTCACCCACTTCTTCGAGCCGCACGCACCATACGAGCCGAGCTACGACGCCGAGATCGTCGCGTCCGACGCCCTCGTCGGCGAGCTGCTCGCGACGCTCGGCACGCGGTACGACGACGCGTTGATCGTCGTCCTCTCCGATCATGGCGAAGGGCTGCGCGACCATGGCGAACAGGAGCACGGCGTCCTCCTCTATCGCGAAGCGCTGCAGGTCCCGCTCATCGTCAAGCTCCCGAAGAACGCCCGCAAAGGCACCCGCGTCGCCGCACCCGTCCAGCTCATCGACGTCCTCGCCACCATCGCCGAAATCACCGGCGCACCGAAGCCCGCCACCGCACGCGGCACATCACTGATGGCCGACCAGCGGCCACAGACCACCATCTACTCCGAGACGCACTACCCCCGCATCCACCTCGGCTGGTCGGATCTCAAGTCGCTCATCCGCTGGCCGCACCATCTCATCGACGGCCCGAAACCGGAGGTGTACGACGTCGCCGCCGATCCCCGCGAGACGCATGACGTGCACGAGGGCGAACGCCGCGTCCTCGCCCGTTTGCGCCAGGACCTCGCCGCGATTCCGCAACCGGCGCTCACCAGACCGCGCGTCGACCCCGAGGAAGCGCGCAAGCTGGCTGCCCTCGGCTACGTCACGGCTGGTGCGCCGCCGGCGCGCGGCAGCGTCAATCCGCGCGAGCATCTCGCCGACCTCGACGCACTCAAGAGCGTGACCGAGGCTTCGCTGCAGCGGCGGTATGGGGAAGCCATTGCCGTCGCAGCGCCGCTTCTCGCCCGCAATCCCGGCTGGAGCGACCTGCGCGACCAGCTTGGCCAGGCGTACGCCGCCAGCGGCGACACGGCACGCGCCGAACAGACCTACCGCGACGGCATCCGCGTCACGCCGGAGCTCGCGCCCGCCTTCGCGCTGTCGCTCGCCGCGGTCCTCCTCGACCAGGGGAAGCTCGACGAAGCCGAAGCCCACGCCCGCGTCGCGCTGCCGTCGAATCCCCCGGGCGCGCACGAGATGCTCGCCACCATCGCCTTCGGCCGAGGCGACTACGACACCGCCCTCGCGGAAGCGCAGGCCATGCGAGCCTCGCCATCGCACGAGCTCAATGCCGACTTCCTCATCGCCCAGATCAGCAAAGGTCGCGGCGAGCTCGATACCGCGCTGTCGACGCTGGAGCGGATCCACAACGTCTCCCGCGACCACGCCATCCCGCTGCCACGCCACTACTGGTACGTGACGGGTGACGTCCTCGCGAGCCTCAGCCGCCCCCGCGACGCCATCGACGCCTTCGAGCGCGAGCTCCGCATCGAGCCCGGCAACCGCGAAGCCTGGATCCGCCTGGCGCTGGTCCACCGCATCAATGGCGATGAAGCGCAATCCAGCCAGACCCTCGACCGCATGTGCACCGCCGCCCCCGGCCCCGACTGCCGCGCCCTGCGCGACCGCCTCCTGCAGCAGTGGCAGGCCGTCCGGAAGGGCCCGTGACATGACCGCGCCAGCCTCCGTACTCGACTACCTCCAGACCACCTCCGCCGCCATGGACCGGGGCTACACCGCCGACTGTGTCGCCCATGCCTGCGCCGTTGCGGACCTGCTGCTCTCCGCCGGCCGGGAAGCCTGGATCGGCCGCCTGCGCGACGTGACGCAGCTCGGAGAGGACGTCTTCCACGGCCCCCTCATCCCCCGCCGCTTCACCGGCGACCAGGCGCGGACGTGGAACGTCCACTACGTCTGCTGCAGCGGCACCGACGTCTACGACCCGATGCTGGGCGCGCCGGTGAGCATCGAGCACTACTCACTCGCCGCCTTCGGCAAGCCCCTCGACGTCACGGAGCACCTGTCGCCCCAAGCCACCGCAAATCTCTGGCGCACCGGCGCGTTGAAAGCGTCGTTCCGCCGCCACTGACGCGAAGCGATCTCGGACCCGCCGAGAACCTACTGGTGCCCGACTTCGCGACGGAGCCGGGTGATCGTGTCTTCGAGCGCGCTCACCCGATCCTTCACTTGGCCGAGCTCCGCTTCGAGCGCCTCCAACTGCCGGGTTCGATCACCGTTTTCGACGATCGCCTCGATTCGTGCAACACGCTCCTCGAGCCGATCTAGCCGCAACTCCACTCGCTGTAGGCCAGCTTTGATGGCCACCGACTCCGTTTCAACCCGTTCGAGCCGGGTGTACACACGGTCGAAGCCGGCATTCACTTCGCGGCGGAGCAGCCCGATCTCCTCGCGAAGGTCTTGCCGCATCTCCTGAAGCTCAGGGGTCAGGATGTCCCGGTGATAACGAGCGAATGCCTCCATGATCTCGTCAGCCATGCTTCACCCATCCTACCTCGGACGAAAGCCCTTCACGCGATCGCCAGGGCCCGATGCCACCGCCGCCGCTGGAAGTACCAGAGCAGCGCCACCACCGTCGGCACGAACGAGAACACCAGCAGCCAGCGGGCCACCCCGATGATCCCCGGGTTCAGCGGCGTATGGATGTGCAGGTCGAGCGCGACCACCTCCAGATCGTTCATCAGCGCGCCCCCTTTCCCTTCGCGGTACCACGACAGGAAATCCGCATCGCGGGTGAGCCGCCAGGCGAAGCCGCTGCTGTGGATCTGGACGAAGAACGCCACGAACGCGCCGAGCGGCCGCTCGATCTCCGGCATCCGCCAGCCGACGCCCGCCAGCGCCTGATAGAAGAAGATGCCGGCCAGGATGAACTCGAAAGCGTGTCCAGCCGAGGCCATGGCCAGCTCGCGGCGCCACTCGGCAGAGACGATGATCAGCCAGACGACGAACAGCGTCCCCAGGATGACGACCCAGCGCCGCCGCTCCCGGAACGTCCAGATCGCCCAGCCGAACAGCCCCGCCATCGCCAGCGCGATCGACAGATGAAACGTGCCGTAATGCGTCAGTCCGCCCCCGTACACGAAGTCGAACGCGGGCAATGACGGATAGCCGAAGATCCAGCCCGCCACCGCATGCCCCAGCTCGTGGAACAGCGTCACGAGCAGCGAGAAGATGAAGCGCAGCGGCGTGAGGGCATAGACGACGATCGCCGCGATCAGGCCGAACCCGAGGATCTTCAGCTCGTACGGCCCGAGCCTGCCGTCCGTGACGACGTCGTCGTCCAGCGTTGCATGCCGGATCCCGGAGCGCTTCGGCGGACGCACCACCACCGGGAAGTCGATTGCCTGCTGCCACTTGGCGAAGATCACGCCGCAGTGCAGACATTCGACCGCATCCTCGGGCCGCGGCGCGCCACATTTCGGGCAGGTCACGTCTCCATTGTAGAGCCGCGATCGGCGGCCTGCGCTGAACACGCCACCCTCTCCGCCGAACATTTCTCCATCACAAATTTTTGACGTACTCGCTCGCGGTCGCTTCACGACCGCTGCGCATAATCGTTTGCGGCATGGTCCGCCACGAATCCTCTTTTCGCGTCGCTGAGGCTCCGTACGCCGTCAAGCTCCGGCTCGCTGTCGGCGGTGTGACGATCTCCTGGCTCATGGCCGCGCTGTTCCTCCTCCTCGCGCTACGCCAGGGCTGACGCGCCCGCGCACGCTCAAAGCGCACCCACAGACCGAACCCGGCGCGCGTTCGTCCTCGCGCATTGTGGCTTTATCACTCACTGGGATTACTTCATCACTGCCGCATTGACTCCATTACGGCGCGATCCCAAACTTTGCTCATTACAAAAATGCGCGCGCAGTAGATCCCCGTGAAAGGAGGTGAAACTGTGAAAAAGTTTGTCATCCGTCAGGTTGAAACCGTGAAGACGACCGCCGCCATGTACGAGTGCCGC
>DASWMP010000342.1:0-8203 GCA_036399695.1 Thermoanaerobaculia bacterium
GAACGTCGCCACGCCGCCGCGTGACGGACAGGATTGTCCGTCCTCCACTCGGAGACCGGTCGAGCCGGCCCGGCTCCTTGTCTCGGAGTGCGGTGGCGAACGAAAGCCACCGCTCTTTTACACGTGTACCAGAGCGGCGGCTTTCGCCGCCGCACTCCGAGATTACTTCTTGCGCAGCCGGCCGCGCAGCTCCTCGCGCAGCGATTTGGCGTCAGCGATCACGTGCGGGTCGTGCGCTACTTTCAGCAGGTCGTCCACGATCTTCATCGCTTCCCGGTTCTGTCCCTTGTTCGCCAGGGTGATGGCGTCGTTATAGGTGGTGATGTGGCGGTTCACCTCGTCCGTTGCCGACAACGTGACGATCTGCCGCTCCAGCTCTGCTTTCGCGGCGGCGTCCGGCGTCATGGCGATCATCTCCCGCATCAGGGTGATGGCTTCGTGCGTCTGCCCGGCGGCTACGAAGCGGTTCACCCGCTCGAGCTGCTCCCGGACGTAGATGCTCCGCGCGGCAAACTGCAACTGGTCATCGCTCGTATCGGCAAACCGCGCCCGGAACAACGCCTCGGCTCGCGGTGAGCCGGTACGCAGCAGCAGCGCATACAGGTGCAGGGCCACGTCGTTGCGCGTCCGGTCGGCTGCTTCGAGGGCGGCGATGCCGGGCGTCACGTCCTTCTCGACGAGGTAGCTGATGCCGATGACGGCATTCGCGTCGGCGCCCAGCTCACGCGCCTTCAGCGCCAGCTCGCGGGCCCGGCGGAAACGGGCCGGTGACTCGGCGTCGAGCTCCAGCGTGCCGGCGAAGGTGCCGACCGCATCGCGCAGCAGCGATTCGGCGTACATCAGGTAAACGGCCGCATCGTCCGGACTGATCGTCAGCGCCCGCTCGAAGAACGGCATGGCCTCGTCGAACTTCTTCTCCCGCATCCGCAGCAGGCCGATGGCGGCGACGGACCGGCCGCGCCGCGGGTCAGCGGCGAGCGCTGCTTCGAAGTGGCGCTGCGCGTCGGCGCGCCGTCCTTCCAGCTTGCCGAGGAACAGCCCCAGCTCGTGCAGGGCATCCGCCTGCGTCAGCGGAGTGACGGCCGGTGCCGTCGGCGACGAAGCACCGCTGAGACGATGCTCCTGCGACGGCAGCGACCGCGGCGAACGGAGCCAGCGCTCGAGTGTCTCCAGGTCCGTCCTGTAATGCTTCTGCAGCGCCTCCTCGGACGGCATCCCGTTTTCGAGATCGGCCACAAAGTCGTCGAACGCGCCACGATCGCTGCGCATCAGCCAGTCGACGATGCCCCACGACTGCGCGTAGTACATCGACGAGAGCGCCAGGTTCGACGCGCGCGGCGCCGCGAACAGCTCCTTCAGCGGGATCAGCGGACGCTTGCGCATGAGCGCCTGGTGCTCGCGCACCGGACGGCCGACCTCGATCAGCTCGCCGCGCACGTCGGCGTTGCTGAAGTATTCGGCCAGCCCTTCCTCCAGCCAGCCCGGCAACGTGGCGCCGCTCTGCGCGAGCTGGTTGTGCACGAGCTCGTGGTACGGCGTGCGCGTGGCCCAGGCACGGCCGGCGTCGATGAACATGGTGCCGCCGCCGTCGTGATGATTCACGAACGCGCCGGAGATGCTGGCGTTCTTCCGGTCGACGAGCAGGTCGAAGTACGGCTGCGCGTCGCCGCGCCGGCCGAAGAAGAAGACGCGCGTGCGTGTCGGGACGCCGTCGTAGCGCGGATGCGTCTGCCGCAGCGCGGACGCGAGCGTTTCGAGATTCCGGGTGATGGCCAGCGTGCGCCCTTCACCGGCGCTGCTGACGATGTCGAAGCTTTCGGAGCGGACGCCGATCCACGTCTGCCCCGCTTTGGGGAAGGGAATGGGGCCGTTGCCGATCGTGGTCGACCCAGCCAGACCTTTGGGGACCGGGGGCGTATAGATCGACGCGGCTAAGAGAAAGGTCGCGAGGAGCACGACCCATGAAACAAGCGGCGGGCAGGCCTGATTGCCCGCCCGCCGCTATTCATGTCAGAACCAGGTGTGAGTTGTTCGGTTCCACTGCCAACCGCCAACCGCCAACCGCCAACTACATCGTATACGCCCCGCTCTCGATGAGCTGGCGGACGCGAGCCATGAACTGGTCGGCGACCGCACCGTCGATCAGGCGGTGATCGAAGGTCAGCGCGAGCCAGCACATGGAGCGGATGGCGATGGAGTCGCCGTGCTCGGTCTCCACGACGACCGCGCGCTTCTTCACGCCGCCGACGCCGAGGATGGCGACCTGCGGCTGGTTGATGATCGGCGTGCCGAAGAGACCGCCGTAGATGCCGGGGTTCGTGATCGTGAACGTGCCGCCCTGGACGTCGTCCGGGCTCAGTTTCTTGGTCCGGGCGCGCTCGCCGAGGTCGTTGATGGCGCGGGCCAGGCCGAGGATGTTCAGCTCGTCCGCGTGCTTGAGGACCGGGACGATCAGGCCCCAGTCGAGCGCCACGGCGATGCCGATGTTGTAGTCGCGGTGATAAATGACGTTGTTCTCATCCATCGACGCGTTGAGCACCGGGAACTCGCGCAGGCCGGTGATGATGGCCTGGACGACGAACGGCAGATACGTCAGCTTGACGCCACGCTCGGCGTAAGCGTTCTTGTGGCGCTTGCGCAGGTTGTCGATGGCGGTAAAGTCGACCTCGAAGACGGTCGTGACGTGCGCGGACGTGGCCTTGGAGGAGACCATGTGCTGCGCGATGCGCTTGCGCATGACCGAGAGCGGCTCGATGCGCACGCTCTCTCCCTCGGCGAACTGCTGGCGCTGGGCCGCGGGCTGGTGCTGAGCCGGCTGCTGCTGCGCCGGCTGCGGGCGCGACTGCGGCGCTGGCTGTTGCTGCGGCTGTTGCGACGGCGCCTGGGCGGCCGGCTTCGGCTGCTGCATGAAGTCGAGGATGTCGTTCTTCGTCACGCGGCCGGAGACACCGGTTCCCTGGATCTGGGAGATGTCGATGTCGTTCTCTTTCGCGATCTTCCGGACGAGCGGGGAGGACTTGGTGCGGCGGCGCTCGTCGAGGGAGGTGACGTTTTCGTCGTCGTCTCCCGCGGCGTCGTCGTCCTCGGAAGCGCTGGGCTGCGTCTGCGCCGGCGCCGAGGGAGCGGCGGCCGGGGCATCCTGCGCGATTTCCTGCTGCGTTGCTTCGTTTGCGGCCTGCTGTTCCGCGGGCTGCGCGGCGGCGGGCGCCGGTGCGGCTTCGGCGGGGGCGGCGGCTTCGGCCGGCGCGGAAGCAGCGGCTTCACCTTCACCTGCAAGGCGTGCAACGACCGAGTTCACCGGCACGGTCTGACCTTCCTGCACGAGGATCTCGGTCAGCGTACCGGCAGCGGGGGACGGGATCTCCGCATCGACTTTGTCGGTCGAGATCTCGAGAAGAGGTTCGTCGCGCTCGACCCTGTCGCCGATCTTTTTGATCCAGCGCGACACGGTCCCCTCGGCGATCGATTCGCCCATCTGGGGCATCACCACATCAATGGCCATTTTCGATTTGCTCCTGAATGACGCGAGCTCGCTCGCGACCGGATGGCTTTTTAATGCAAATCGCGTAGCGGAGCAAGGCGGGGGTAAATCCTGAGCGTAGCGAAGGATCAGCGGAGCCTCAGCGAAGATCCACGCCACAGGCATAGCTGGGGGGCCATTGATCCTTCGCTACGCTCAGGATGGGGGCGGCCTCAGTACTTCAGAATCTCCCGCGCCGCCGCCAGCACTTTGGCCTTGTTCGGCAGCGCCGCCGCTTCCAGCGGCGGCGAATACGGCGTCGGCACATCCAGCGCGGCTACGCGCTTGATCGGCGCATCCAGATAGTCAAACGCCTTGTCGGCGATCCTCGCCGCGAACTCGGCGCCCGCGCCACCGGTGAGCGGCGCCTCGTGCAGGATCACGCAGCGGTTGGTCTTGGCCACCGATTCGAGGATCGCTTCCTCGTCGAAGGGGATGATTGACCGCATGTCGAGGATCTCGACCGAGACGTTCTCCTTCGCCAGTTCGTCGGCCGCTTCCTCGGCCACGTAGACCATCGCGCCCCAGGTCACGATCGTGATGTCCTTCCCCTTGCGGCGGCGGTTGGCTTTGCCGATGGGAACGACGAAGTCGTCGTCCGGCAGGTTCTCCTTGATGCGGCGGTAGAGGAACTTGTGCTCGATGTAGAGCACCGGGTCGTCGTCGCGGATCGCCGCCTTCATCAGCCCCTTCGCGTCATACGCGGTGGCGGGATAGACGATCTTGATCCCGGGCCGATTCATGAACATCGCCTCGGGATTGAGCGAGTGGAACGGGCCGCCGTGCACGCCGCCGCCGGCCGGGCCGCGTACCACGATCGGGCAGGAACGGCCGTACAGATAGCGGTTCGTAGCCGTGAAGTTCACGAGCATGTCGTACGCGCAGGTGATGAAGTCGATGAACTGCATCTCCGCGATGGGACGCATGCCCATGAGCGCCGCGCCGGAAGCAGCGCCGACGATGGCGATCTCGGAGATCGGCGTGTCGATGACGCGATCGGGGAAGCGGTCGCTGATGCCGGCGCTCGTCTTGAACGCGCCGCCGTAGGCGCCGACGTCTTCGCCGATGAGGAAGACGCTCTCATCGCGCTCCATCTCTTCGAGCATGGCGGTGCGGATTGCGTCGAGGTAAGTCAGTTCAGCCATAGTTTTAAACCTGAAGTCAGAACGCAGAACGCAGAACGACGAATTGAGAAGCAGTGCCCTTCATCATTCATCGTTCTGCGTTCTGCGTTCTGACTTCATCCTTTTTACTTGTCCCAGTACCCGTCGCCCGCGAACAACCCCTTGCCGGCGTCGGCCGGATCGGGCATCGGCGAGCGTTCGGCTTCGTCGGTAGCGGTGTCGATCTCGCGGCGGACGCGGTCCTGGATGGCGTCGAAGTCGGCCTGCGAACCGACGCCGAGCTCCAGCAGCACGCGCTCGTAGCGCACCAGCGGGTCTTTCGCCTTCCACTCTTCGATGAGCTCGGGCGGGACGTACTGCTGGTTGTCGTGCTCCGCGTGACCCTTCATGCGGAAGGTCTTGACCTCGAGGAGCGTGACGCCTTCGCCGTTGCGGGCGCGGGCGATGGCTCGCTTCGCGGCACCGTACACGGCCAGGACGTCGTTGCCGTCGACGGTCTCGCCGAAGCAGCCGAACGCCACCGACTTGTCGGCCAGCGTCTTGACGGCCGATTGCTTCGACGTCGGCGTGGAGTAGGCGTAGCCGTTGTCTTCGATGACGACCACCAGCGGCAGCTTCTGCACCGAGGCGAAGTTCATCCCTTCCCAGAACGCGCCGGTCGAGGAGCCGCCGTCGCCGATGAAGGCCAGGCCGACGAGGTTGCGCTTCTGCATCCGCCCCGCGAGGGCGATGCCGGCCATGACCGGGATCATGTCGCCGAGCATCGAGATCTGGCCGATGAAGCCGTCCTTGGCCGGATGGCCGAAGTGGATGTTCAGCTCGCGGCCGCGCGTAGGTCCGTCCCCCTTGGCCATGTACTGGCGGATGATGTCGGCCGGCTTCGCGCCGGCGACGAGGATGGAGCCGATGTTGCGGATCAGCGGCTGGACGACGTCGCCCTGCTTGTAGTCGAGGGCATACGCCGCGGCGATCGATTCGCCTTCCTGCCCGAGGGAGCGGTAAAGCCCGCCGATGACCTTGGCCTGACGGAACAGCGCGACGAGGCGCTCCTCGAGCGTGCGTGTCAGGCGCAGGTAATAGTCGATCTCGAGCAGTTGCTCGTTGGACAGCCCATGCGTGTTGCTGGTCGTGATGATCGTTTCAGTCATGCAGCCTCTGGCGTTCGTGCCGATCCTCGGTTCTTGTAGGACAGACACTCCTGTCTGTCCGCCTCTCTGGTGCACGGGACAGACAAGAGTGTCTGTCCCACAAGAACCCCGCGGATTCGGTAATGCACCGCCTACTGGTGAATCGAGTGTCCGTGCACGTCCTCGGCGGCTTCCATGAGCGCCTCGGAGAGCGTCGGGTGCGCGTGGATCGTCTTCATGATCGACTCGGCCGTCGCTTCGAGCTCGAGGGCGACGCACGACTCGGCGATCAGCTCCGTCGCTTTCGGACCGACGATGTGCACGCCGAGGAGCTCGTCGTACCTGGCGTCCGTCACGTACTTCACCAGGCCGCCAGACTCGCCGATGATCTTCGCCTTGGAGTTGGCGGTGAAGGCGAACTTGCCGATTTTGACGTCGTAGCCGCGCTCTTTCGCCTTCGCTTCCGTGAGGCCGACCGAGGCCACTTCCGGATCGGTGTAGGTGGCGTTGGGGACGTGGTCGTAGTTGATCGGGCGGGGATCGAGACCGGCGATGTGCTCGACCGCCAGGATGCCTTCAGCCGAGGCGCAGTGGGCGAGGGCAGGCGTCGGGACGATGTCGCCGATCGCGTAGATGCCCGGCTCCCCGGTACGCATGTACTTGTCGACCTGCACGAAGCCGCGCTGGTCGAGCTGCACCTTGGTGCCTTCGAGGCCGGCGTTCTCGGTGACGGGACGGCGTCCGGTCGCGGAGAGGACGACTTCCGTCTCGATCGTCTGCTGCTTGCCCTTCACGTCGACGACCGACTTCACGCCGGTCTCGCTGACTTCGCAGGAGAGGACTTTCGCGTCGGTGAGGACGTTGATGCCCTTCTTCTTGAAGATGCGGGTGAACTCCTTGGCGATGTCGGCGTCCTCGATCGGCAGGAGCTGCGGCATGACCTCGACGATGGTGGTCTTGGAGCCGAAGCGCTGGAAGATCGAGGCGAACTCGGAACCGACCGCGCCGGCCCCGATGACGAGCATCGACTCGGGGATGCGGTCGATCTTGAGGATGTGATCGGAGTTGATGATGCGCGTGCCGTCGCTCTTGATGTGCGGCAGGTCGCGCGGCACGGAGCCCATCGCCAGGATGATGTTCTTCGTCTCGAGCGTCCGCTTCTCACCGCCTTCGACGGTGACTTCGACCACGCCCGGCTTGGCCACGCGGCCCATGCCGACGATCTTCTCGACCTTGTTCTTCTTGAAGAGGAACTCGATGCCTTTGGCGTTCTGGTCGACGACGGCCTGCTTGCGGCCCTGGACGACGGTCCAGTCGATCTTCACGTCACCGACGGTGATGCCGAATTCCTTCGACTTCTGGATCTTCTGCCAGACGTCGGCGTTTTCGAGGAGTGATTTGGTAGGGATGCAGCCGCGATGGAGGCACGTGCCGCCGAGGAACGGGTCTTTCTCGATGACCGCGACCTTCAGGCCGAGCTGCCCGGCGCGAATGCCGGCGACATAGCCGCCCGGTCCGCTGCCGATGATCACGACGTCGTATTGCTGTTCTGCCAAGGGAACCTCCGGTTCAGTTTCAGGCGGCGCATTATATGGGGAGAACATGCGCGCTCTGCTGTTGCTTTCCGCCACGCTCCTCGCCCTCGGCGCGAGCGCCCACCCGGCAGTCTCGGTGGTGGCCGACTCGCGCGGCAACCTTTACTACAGCGATCTCAGCGCCGTCTGGCGCGTCGCTCCGGACGGAAAGCGCGCCGTCGTGGTGCGCGACGTCCACACCCACGAGCTGTACATCGACGCCGCCGACAACCTCTACGGCGAGGACGCCAAATACGAGGGCGGGGAGCGCTGGTCGTTCCTGGTGTGGAAGCGTGCCCCGAACGGTCAGGTGACGACGGTCATCCCAAGGCGGACCGGCTTCCGCACGGATTACTCGTTCGTGAGGGATCGCGCCGGGAACATGTACTTTGCCTCGGGTAAAGAGATCCGGAGACGCGATCCCGCCGGCCGCATCACCACGATCGCCCGCGGCCTCGGCGAGATCCGCTGGATGCACGCCCGCCCCGACGGCACCCTCTTCGTCCACGCCCTCCCCGACATCGTGCGCATCACCCCGGCCGGCCGCACCACCACCGCCCTCCGCAACGCCGCCGCCGCCCGCCACCAGGTCATGGGCCTCTTCAGCGATGCCGCCGGCAACCTCTACTTCGCCGACTACCACCACCGCACCGTGAACCGCCTCGCCCCCGACGGCAAAGTGACGGTGGTCGCACGCAGCACCGCTCCCTGGGGCCCGACCGGCGGCATCGTCACAAAACCCGGCGAGCTCTGGGTGCTCGAAGCGAATGCCACGGAGCACCGCCTACGGCGCGTAGGGAAGTAATCTCGGAGTGCGGTGGCGAACGCCACCGCTCTGCTACACGTGTAAAAGAGCGG
>DASWMP010000343.1:0-15467 GCA_036399695.1 Thermoanaerobaculia bacterium
GGCACACCTCGAGTGCGCGCCGGCACACCTCGAGTGCACGCCGGCACACCTCGAGTGCACGCCGGCGCCCCTACCTCCGAGCGATCGGCACATACGCGCAGTCGGCCGTGGCCGTCACCTGCAGCGCGGCGATCGGGTCGACGCTCACCCACGCGATCCTCTGGCGCTCCAGCGCTTTGCGCAGGCGCTCGGTGGCGTACTGCAGGGCCGGGGGTGAGGAAATGTCCTCGATCGGGCCCCAGGTAGCTTCCAGCTCCGGGGTCTTGCCGGCGACCGACCAGACGAAGAACGGCACGCCGATCGACTGCAGGTAGCGGCGGACGGTGGCCGGGGTGTGGCGGCTGGCGTCGGAGACGTCGTCGCCGAGGACCAGGACCACGGCGCGGCGGCGTCCGCCTCTGAGGGCGTGGACGGCGGCGGCGGCGACGGCGTCGGCGCGACGGGGTGCTTTCCTGACGTCTGGGCCGGAGGCGCGTGCGAGCAGCGACAGTGTCCCGAGGGCCGTGTTGCCGCCGTCGAAGGCCACCGAATGGCCGAACACCTCCGAGACCGTCGTGGCGCTGGTCGGCACTTCCTCCGGCACCGTCCAAAAGAGCTGCAGGGCGGTGTCCGGAATCGTGAAGGCGTGCGGGAGCCGTGTCACGAGCGACCCCGATTTCCCGGTGATGAGCCGCCGCGACACCTGGGTGGGGTCGCTGTCGCGCACAAAAGCTACGAGGCCGCGTGTTCGCTCGACGGCGGCCACGTGCACCGGCGCGCCTTCGAGCTGCAGGCAGCCGTCCGATCTGCTGGCGGTACGTTGTTCGACCGCGATGCCGGTCAGTTCCGTCGCCGCCTCATCCACGACTTCGCCGCCGAAGACGATCTCCCGTCCGGCGATCGTCCCGTCGGCGAAACTCAGTCTTGCGCCGAGGATGTGGATCGTCTTCATGTTCAGCTTCGGGAGCCTGATCGTGCGGGTGGGCTCGTCGACGGTGACAGGCTTCCCGTCGAGGTACGCGTCCATGTTCGTCACCCGCTCGGACGTGAGGTGCTGCCAGCGCAGCCGGGCCACGTAGCCCGGCCCTTTGTCGGCGCGCGCGAGCGCGATCCCGACCTCCGCCGACGGGCGGGCCACGTTCACGAGTTGCGATTCGCGGGAGAGCTCCTCGCCCTTCGCGTCGTACGCGATGGCCGTGAGCCGCCGCGGCTTCAGCTCCGGGCCGAAATCGATCACCGTCTGCCACGGCGCTCCGCGCAGTGTGGCCACCGTTTCGCCGTCGAGCACGACCTTCACCGACTTGACCGCGTCGTTCACCTGCAACTTCAGCGGCTGCGGTCCGGCGACCAATCCGAGAAAGAGCGTGATGAATGCGAGATACGCGGTCACTTCGTGCCTCCCTAAAGGATGTTAATCGGATCGACGTCGATGGCGATGTCAACTCCCTTGAACTTCCGGGTCAGCATCACCGCTTCGACCGCCCGGCGCAGCCCGACGCGATGGGCGCTGCGGACGAGGATCTGGTAGCGCCAGACTCCTTTGATGCGCGCGACCGGGGCTGGCGCCGGCCCTTGCAGCCGTGTCCCGGTCAGCGGCTGGATGGCCTCCTCCAGCCGTCGCCCCGCGTCGTTCGCGGCCCGCTCGACGTCCGTCAGGTCTTCCCCTCGCAGGAGGATGGCGATCATCGACGTCACGGGCGGGTAGTGGAACGTCTTGCGGAACTGGATCTCCGATTCGTAGAACGCCTCATAGTCGTGATGGGCGGCGTGCTGGATGGCGTAATGCGTCGGAAAGGCGGTCTGGATCATCACCTTGCCGCGCAGCTCTCCCCTGCCGGACCGCCCCGCGACCTGCGTCAGCAGGTAGAACGTCTTCTCCGCGGAGCGGAAGTCGGGATAGCCGAGGATCGAGTCGGCGTTGAGGACGCAGGTGAGCGTGACCTTCGGGAAGTGATGCCCTTTGCTGAGCATCTGCGTGCCGATCAGCGCCTGCGTCTCGCCGCGCCGGAAGCGGTCGAGGATCGCCACCATCGAGCCCTTCTTGCGCGTGGAGTCGCGGTCCATGACCTCCGACGAAACGCCCGGAAAATCGCGGCCGAAGCGCTCCTCCACCTTCTCGGTGCCGAACCCGATCGGCTGCAGCACTTCGCCATTGCAGAGCGAGCAGCGCGCCGGGATCGGATCGCGCAGCCCGCAGTAGTGGCAGAGGAGGATCCCGGAGCGGCGATGCACCGTGAGCGTGACGGAGCAGTCGCGGCAGCGGAACTCGTGGCCGCATTCGCGGCAGAGGAGATACGGCGCATAGCCGCGCCGGTTCATCAGGATGATGGCCTGCTCGCCGAGCGCGAACGTCTGGCTCAGCGCTTCCTTCATCGGCGTGGAGAAGATGACGAAGCCGCGGTCCTCCTTCTCCCCTTTCTCGTGCCGCAAGTCAACGATGTCTACCTCGGGTAGCGGCCGCGATTCGACGCGGCTCTTCATCCGCAGCAGCGTGTACTTGCCACGCGCCGCGTTCTCGCGCGATTCGAGCGACGGCGTCGCCGAGCCGAGGACCACCGGGCACTTCCGAAGCTGCGCGCGCACGACCGCCATGTCGCGCGCGTTGTAGCGCGGCGATTCCTCCTGCTTGTACGCGCCGTCCCCTTCCTCGTCGACGACGATCAGGCCGAGCCGCTGGAAGGGGGTGAAGAGCGCGGAGCGGGGGCCGATGGCCACGTCCACTTCGCCGCGCCGCGTGCGCCACCACTGGTCGTACCGCTCGCTCGCCGAAAGGTTGCTGTGCAGGATGGCGATGCGCTCCCCGAAGCGCTCCTTGAGGCGCGCCGCGAACACCGGCGTAAGCGAGATCTCGGGGACGAGCAGCAGCGCCTGGTCGCCGCGCTTCACCACTTCGCGCATCAGCTCGATGTAGACCTCCGTCTTGCCGCTGCCCGTGACCCCTTCGAGCAGAAAGGGAGCGAACGTGCCGAGAACGCCTTTGACGGCGGCGACGGCGTCGAGCTGTTCGGTCGAGTAGCGGAGCTCCGGCGTGGGGACCCCTTCCATGCCCGCCAGGAACGCGTCGAGCGTGTGGCGGCGGGCGCGGCGCTCGATGCGGATGGCGCCTTTTTTCGCCAGGGCGTTGAGCACGGCCGGCGAGACGCCGGCATGCTCGAGCGCGCGCACGGAGAGCTCGCCCCCGCGCGCGGACAGCAGCTCCAGCGCGGCGTCCTGTTTGGGGCTGGGCTTGCGGGCGGGGCGATCGATCGGACCTGTGGGAGTCATGGGTTCTCGCAGAGGTCCGATCTGTCCCATAGGTCCGATCGCTTCTCCCGCCCCCCGTTCTACATCCTGTAGAACCACGAACCGGTCATAGCGCACCCCTTCCGCATCGCGGAAACGATCGTTGATCACGATGATCCCGGCGTCGCGGAGCCGGGTGATCGCCGAGCGGGTCACCTGCAGCTCCTGAAACAGCGTCGTCAGGGGCATGGCCCGGCGGGCCAGCTCCGCGATGAGCGGCAGGTCGGTGTCGAGGATCTGCTTTTTCTCGCGCGCTTCCTCGATCATCTCCGTCGTGGCGACGAGCTCCGCCTGCCGCTTGCCACGTGCGGACATGTTGGCCGGGAGCGCCACGCGGAGCATTTCGCCGAGCGGGGCGATGTAGTACTCGGCGGCCCAGCGGCAGAGATCGATGATCTCGGGGATGAGGGCCGGCTCCTCGTCGTCGAGCACGGAGCGGATCGGCCGCACCTTCACCGTCTCGGCCGGGGCTTCGTCGGTGAGGCCGACGACGAAACCGGTCGTGAGCTTCGCGCCGAGCGGCACCTCGACGCGCGCGCCGAGGCGCACGCCGTCCTTCAGGGCCGGGGGAACGCCGTAGGTGAAGGTGCCGTGCACGGCCACCGGCAGCGCGATCTCCGCGAATTCCGAAATGCCTGAGGGCATGGACCGCGAATCCTATCGCCGGACCGCGGCAACGACGATTGAAAGCCCGACGGCGACGTACGCCAGCGTCTCGGTCATCTGCAGCCGGTGCCGCGGCGCAGCCGGGAAGCTCATCTCGAACGGCGTCGTCTCACGCGACTCGAGCGTCACCTGCGCACCGGTCGCCACGATCTTGCCGCTGCCGTTGAAGCCCGTCAGACGCAGCGAGGCGGCACGGACGTTCGGGAACTCGGCGGTGAATTCGAACGTGCGCTGCTCGCGAGGGCTGACGAAGAAGCGCTTCTGCGCGACGGTGCGGCCGTTGACGTCGAGGAGCGTGGCCGTGAAGTAGAGCGGATGGCCGACCGTCTCGACGACGTACAGCCGGTAACGGAAGCCCTCTCCCGCGAGCCCCTGGACGATGGCAGACTCGCCGGTGCCGATGGCCGCGCTGGCCGGAAGCGCGTTGAAGGTGGCGCCGACGTTCCGCGCGGCGGTCTCGCCGGCCATGCGGCTGTAGACGTTGGCCTGGGCCAGGACGTCCCCCGTGGCCTGGATGCGCAGCGCGCCGACCGTGTCGGTGCCGAGGAGTTGGGCGTCGAGCTCGACGTTCCGCGACTCGTTCGGGGCGAGTTGCAGCGCGAGGCTGCGCGGCGCCGGGTTGGCCACGGCTGTGCGCAGAAAGGAGATCGTGACGGTGACGGGCTCGCCGGACGGATTGGTCAGGGAAACGGTCGTCAGAAACTGCCGCCCGTCGTGGCCGGCCACGCGGCCGGCGATGGGGATGTACAGGTCCGGTGCGGTGTAGCCGGCGAACGCCGGCAGTGAGAGGGTCAGGGTGATGAGGAGAAGGAGAACGCGCATCCGGGAGTAGCGTACCGCGTTCGCGGAGCCAGCAGGGAGACGATGGGACCTATGGGACCGATAGAACCTATGGGACCTATGGCTCCGCGGGTGCGCCACTCGTCCAACGGGGTCAGGCCTTTTGCCATTTGTCCCATAGGTCCCATCGTCTCCCCGTGGGCACCGCCACCACGCTTACAATTCGCGCGGTTTGGGTCTCCTCCTCTACCTGATCTCCGGTGCGGCCATGCTGGCCCTGGCCAAAGTCCGCGGGCGTGCCGCCTTCATCCTCCTCCTGCTCCCGCTCGCCCTCACCGGACGCGCTCTCGCTACGGGCGATGTCTTCGCCCCGATCGACCTGGCCTACCTCAACGACCCCCTCGCCTCCATCGGCGATCAGGTCGGGATCACCCGCACCGTCAATCCGATGGCTTCCGACGTCTTCGCGCAGTTCGTTCCATGGAAAGATGCGCTGCGGCGGGTCGTCGTCGGGATGCGGCAGTGGCCTTTGTGGAACCCGTTCCAGGGCGGCGGCGGGCCGCTCGCGGGAGCGGTGCAGTCGGCGCCGTATCACCCCATCACCGTCATCGGGCTGCTGCTGCCGACGGCCATCGCCGTCGGGTTCACCGCGGCTATGGTGTATCTCCTGGCCGCACTCGGCGCCTTTCTCCTGGCCACTGAGCTGATGGGAGACAACCGCCGGGCGGCACTCGTCGCCGCCGCGGGGTTCATGCTCTCCACGCACATCGTCGCCTTCGCCGGCGTGGCGCACGGGCTAACCATCGTCATGCTGCCGCTGGTGCTCCTCGGCGCCCGGCGCATCGTCACCGCACCGGGCGGCCGTTCGGCGTCGCTTCTCGGGTTGTCGCTGCTGCTGCTGCTGCTGGCCGGGCATCCGGAGAGCGCGATGCACGTCGTGTCGCTGGCGGTGCTCTACTTTCTGTTCGAGGTCCGCGGGGCCTGGCCCATCGCCCGCTGGAGAACCGTACTCGCCTCCGGACTCGGCGCCGGCATCGGGGCGCTGCTGCTCTCGGCCATCCTGCTGCTGCCGATGTTCGACGCCATCTCCGCCTCGCAGGAGGCGGCGCAGCGGGCGGCCGGGTCGATCACGCAGAAGACCAGCACTTGGCCGCAGGTCGGCCACCGCCTCCGCGCCTACGCCTTCCCGTTCCTCGACGGGACGCCCAACGTCGAAGAAGAGCCGCACGCCAAAGCCGTCGCCCACACCTGGCTCTCCACCCCCTACGCCGGCACGCTGCTCTTCGCACTGACGCTGTACGCGCTCTTCGCCGTCCGCTCGCGGGAGAAGTGGTTCTTCCTCTTCGCCATCGTCTGGGGCACGATCAGCGGGCTCAGTCCGCCGGGCTACACGCACCTCCTCGAACGGCTGCCCGGCTTCTCTTTCGCGGTCAATGACCGCCTGGTCTACTTCGCCGGCCTCGGGTTCGGCGTCCTGGCGGCGATGGGGCTCGCGGAGTGGCTGCGCAAGCCGTCGCGCGCGCTGGCCTGGAGCTGTCTGGGCGTCGCGGCCACGGTGCTGATCGCTGCGCTGACGAGCCGCACCGCGCTCTCCCCCGATTTCGTCCGCCTCGGCGCGATGCGGGCCATCCTCCCGCTGCTGCTCCTGGCGGCGGCGGTGCTGGTCATCCGCACACCGCGCATCATCGTCGTGGTCCTGGCGCTGATCCTGATCCAGCGCGTCGCCGAGACGGCCTGGCTGCAACCGACGCATCCGAGGGACGCGTTCTTCCCGCCGTTTCCGGGCCGGGAGCTGATGCAGGCGCCGGAGCCCTTCCGCATTGTCGCCGTCGGCCATCTCCTGCCGCCGGCCATCGCCACGCATTACGGGCTGGAGGACGTGCGCCTCTTTGAAGCCATCACCTTCCGCCGCCTGTTCGAGGCGAACGAGCTGTGGAGCGTCGAGCAAGCCATCTGGTCGAACCGCGCCGACGACCTGACGTCCCCCTTCCTCTCGGCGATGAACGTCCGCTTCGCGCTCGCGCCATCGACGTACACGCCGCCCGCCTGGTGGCAGGTGCGCGGACGCTACAGGACGTACAACGTGCTCGAGAACCTGCGCGTGCTCCCCCGCGCCTACGTCCCCCGCCAGGTCCACCTCGGCACGCCCAGCTTCCGGACAGTGTTCGAGATGCGCTCGGCAGCCGACTTCGCCGAGGAGAGCTGGATCCAGGAGGGCCGCGATGCTGTGCGCACCGGCAACGGGCCGGGTGTCGTCACCCGGTTCGCGCAGCGGGGCTCCCGGGCCTCCTTCCGCGCGAAGATGGAGCGGGAAGGCTGGGTGGTGGTCTCGATCACCGCCTGGCGCGGCTGGCGCGCGACCATCGACGGCCGTCCCCTCCCGATCCGCTTCGCGAACCACATGTTCCTCGGCGTCCGCGTCCCCGCGGGGGAGCACGACGTACAACTCGTCTATCGCCCGCGGGCCTTCGTGCTGGGCGCCTGGATTTCGGCGCTGACGGCGATGGCGTTGCTGGGCGGATGGGTAGCCGCTAGAAAACGATCCCCAACTCCGCCATGACCTTCTTCATGTCCGCCCAAACGTCCTTCTTGGCGGCGGGGGTGCGGAGCAGGTAAGCCGGGTGGTACGTCGGCATCAGCTTGATGCCGTTGTACTCGAGCCACTGCCCCCGCACGGAGGTGATGCCGTAGCTCTTCTCCATGAGGCTCTGCAGGCCGAAGCGCCCGAGGGCCACGATGACCTTCGGCTTGATCAGCTCGACCTGCTTGCGGATGTAGGGGCGGCAGGCGTCGAGCTCGTCGGGCTCGGGGTTGCGGTTCTCCGGCGGGCGGCACTTGATCACGTTGGCGATGTAGACGTCGTCGCGGGTCAGCTTCATCGCCTTGATGATGTCGCTCAGGAGCTGGCCGGCCTTGCCGACGAACGGCTCTCCCTGCAGGTCCTCGTCGCGGCCCGGCGCTTCGCCGATGAACATCAGGTCGGCGTTCGGATTGCCGGTGCCGAAGACGACCTGCGTACGGCTGGCGGAGAGGCGGCACCGGGTGCACGGGAGCGCGATCGGGCGGAGCTCGTCGAGCGACGCAGCGGCGGCGATCTCGTCGCGGGCCGGCGGCGGCACGAGCTCCTGGAGCACCGGCAGCTCGGCATCAGCCTGGGGGATGGGGAGGCGCGCCGGACCCACTGCCGTCAGGTCGAGGTGCGTGTAACCGAAGTCGCGCAGAAGGGCGAGCTCGCGCCGGAGGTCGTCGTTCACGATCGTCATTATGTTCTATACTCGGCCGCAGTTTCAGCGTCCCAAAAGTCCAATCAAGAGAGAAAATCCATGCGCAAGCTGACCGCGTACGCGTTTGCCGTCTGTGTGCTCTTCGCCGTTGCCGTTCCGGCTCATGCCGACCGCAAGGCGACCGTCAAGGTGATCAACCAGAGCAAGTGGGAGATCCACCACCTGTACCTCTCCTCGAGCGAAGAGGAAGAGTGGGGTCCGGACCAGCTCGGGGAAGACGTCCTCGCGAAGGGCGACTCCTTCACCCTTACCCGCATCCCGTGCGACACCTACGACATCAAGGTCGTGGACGAAGACGGCGACGAGTGCACGATCGAAGAGGTCGAGCTCTGCGGCGAGAACAAATTCTGGAAGATCACCGACAAAGCGCTGCTCAACTGCATCAACGAGTAGGAGCTCCTGAGCGACAGCTCAGGAGTTGAGGGCGGCGCGCACCATATCCAGGATCTGGTTGGCGATCACTGACTTGGCCGCCTTCGCCAGGCGGGTCATGCCGCCGTCGCGCGCAATCACCAGCACCTCGTTCTGATCGGAATCGAAGCCGATCGTCCGGTCGGCCACGTCGTTCGCCACGATGAAGTCCGCTCCCTTACGCTGGAGCTTGAGGCGGGCGTTCTCCTCCACCGCGTCGGTCTCGGCAGCGAAGGCGACGATCAGCGGCCGCGGCGAGAGCTTCGCCACGTCGGCGAGGATGTCGGGGTTCTTCTTCAGACGGAGGACCAGCTCGTCCCCCCCTTCCTGCTTCTTGATCTTCCGGTCCGCCACTTCCACGGGCGCAAAGTCGGCCACGGCCGCGGCCTTGATGACGACCCGGTTCCGCGACGCCTGCTCCAGCACGGCCGCATGCATCTCGGCGGCGCTGCCGATCTGCGTCAGGGTGACGCCGGCCGGCACCTGCAGCGACGTCGGTCCGGAGACGAGCGACACCGTCGCCCCCCGCCGCGCCGCCGCTTCGGCGATGGCGTAGCCCATCTTCCCCGACGAGCGGTTCGACAGGTAGCGCACGGGATCGAGCGCCTCGCGCGTCGGGCCGGCGGTGACCAGCACCGTCACCCCTTCGAGGTCGCGGGTGCGGAAGTGGTCCTGCACCCTGCGGGCGATGACCGGCGGATCGGGCATCCGTCCCGCGCCTTCGTCGCCGCAGGCCAGAAGGCCCGAATCGGGCTCGAAGATGATGACGCCGCGGCGGCGCAGGATCTCGAGGTTCTGCTGCACGGTCGGATGCTGCAGCATGAAGGTGTTCATCGCCGGCGCCAGCATGATGTCGCCGCGATGGGCGATGGCGTAGGTGGTCAGCGCGTCATCGGCGATGCCGACGGCCAGCTTGGCGATGACGTTCGCCGTTGCCGGCGCGATGAGCAGCAGATCGGCCCAGCGGGCCAGCTCGATGTGATCGACGCCGCCCCGCTCCGGGTCCCCCCACTGGTCGATGATGACCCCATGGTTCGAGACCGCGCCGATGCTCAGCGGCGAGACGAACCGGGCCGCATTCGGGGTGAGGATGGCGCGGACTTCCGCACCAGCGTCCTGGAGCCGCCGGACGAGGTCCGGCGCCTTGTACGCGGCGATGCCGCCGGACACTCCGAGGACGACATGCATAGATTCAGTTGGCGGTAGGCAGTTGGCGGTTGGCGGTGGATGACGACGGGGGCAGGAGCGTGCAGTGACGGTTGCCAGGCGGCGGCAGACGGACCGGAAACCGGTCCACTGCCCAACCGCCCAACCGCCAACCGCCCAACTCTCTTACTCCAGCGCGGTCGGCGGCTCGTCGGCCACCGGCGGCGCGAGCTGCCACTTCACCTGGTTCCTGTCGACTTCTTCCATGGCGATGCGCGTCGGCTTGGCGAAGCGTGAACGGGTGCGGGCCTGTGCTCCCTGGATGAGCTGCTCGGCTCGTTTGGACACGAGCAGCACATACCGGAACTTGCTCTCCACTCCTTCAGGTAATCCTTCCATTGCGGTGTTCCTCCTTGAAGCGTTCGGCCATCCGGGCGATGGCTTCGAGCGCCGTTTTCGTCTGCAGCTTCTTGGCGATGATGGCGGCCTTGAGGCACTCGGTGGCCACCTCGAGATCGTCGTTGATGATGATGTAGTTGTAGAACTCTTTCCCCTCGTCGATCTCGTCGATGGCTTTCTGCAGCCGGATGTCGATCTCGCCGTCGGTGTTGAGGCCGCGGTCGCGCAGGCGCTGCGCGAGCACTTCCAGCCGCGGAGGAAAGATGAAGACACTCAGGGAACGGGCTTCGAGATCGCTGTCTTCCGCGATCAGCTTTGCTCCCTGGTAATCGATGTCAAGGATCACATCCTGGCCGTTTTCCAGGCGCGCAATCACCTCGGCACGGGACGTACCGTACAAATTGGCATGAACGTGAGCCCATTCGATAAATTCCCCGCGGGCCGCCATGGCTTCGAACTCATCCCTGGTCACGTAGTGGTAGTTGATGCCGTCCACCTCGCCTGCCCGCGGGGCGCGCGTGGTGTGGGAGACCGAGAAGTAGAGCTCGATGCCCATCGGCCTGAGGCGGTCCCGGACGCTGTTGATGAGGGTGGTTTTTCCCGCTCCCGACGGCCCCGACACGATGAACAACGTGCCGTCGGAGTGAAAGTTACTCGACATTCTGTACCTGCTCCCGGATCCGCTCGACCTCGGTCTTCAATTCTACAACCAGCGTCCGGATGGCCGCCGCGCGCGACTTCGATCCCATCGTGTTGATCTCGCGCAGCATCTCCTGCGACAGGAAATCGAGCTTCTTGCCGGCCGGCTCTTTGCCCTCGATGGCCCTGGCCATCTGCTCGATGTGGTGGGTCAGCCGGGTGATCTCCTCGGCGATGTCCCCCTTCTCGACCATGATGACGACTTCCTGGGCGATGCGGTCCTGCGAGACTTCGACGCCGGCCTGGGCCGCGATCTCCTGAACCCTCTGCTTGTAGCTCGCCAACAGCTCGCCGCGGATCTCTTCGCGATGGGCGGCCAGCCGCTCCTGTGTCTCGCGGATGGTCTGGAGCCGAGCGTTGATGTCGGCGTGCAGCGACTCCCCTTCCCGCGCCCGCATAGCCATCATGGAGGTGAGGGCCTCGCGCACGAGCTTCGCGAGGGCGTCGCGCTCCTCGTCCGTGATCTCGGCATCGACGGCCTCGACGTGCAGCAGGTCGGGAACGCGCATGAGATCGCTGCCGGTGAAGGTGTTGCCGAGGCCGAGCTCTTCGGCCATGGCGCGGAGCTGGGGGACGATCGTGTTGGCGATCGACGTGTTGATGCGGACGTTGTAGTCGGGCTGCTGCGTCCGCTGCATGCGGATCGACAGGTCGATCTTGCCGCGCGAGAGGAGCTCCGAGGCGATGGCGCGGAGGCCTGCTTCCGCGTCCCACATGTACTCGGGCAGGCGCACCGAGACCTCGAGGAAGCGATGGTTGACGCTCTTGGTCGTCACGGTGGCGAAGTAGCGCGGCGAGAGTGCGCCGGACACGCGGCCGAAGCCTGTCATCGATGTGATCATGAATTTTTCCAGAGCTCCTCGAAGTCGCGCTCGGCCCGGTCGGCCAGCTCGTTCATCGCCCGTTCCACGTTGCCCCGCCACTCCTCGACATCACCGTCACGAGGGATGTGAAGCGGCTCACCGTAGAGATAGACCGCCCGGGTGAAGAACCACGGTACGACCATTCGGTCCCACGACGAGAGTTGCTTTTTTTTTTAGCGGCAAAGGCCACCGGCACGATCGGCAGCCCCGTGACCTTCGCGGTGAAGATGATGCCGTCCTTGGCCTGGCGCGGCGGCCCCTTCGGACCGTCCGGCGTGAAGACGATGTTCGAGCCGGCGCGGGCCAGACGGATGAACTCGCGCAGCGCGCCGCTGGCGTTCTTCGAAGACGACCCGCGCACGGTGTCGACGCCGAAGTAACGGTAGGCGCCGACCATGATGTCGCCGTCTTTCGAGCGCGACGACATGACGGCAATCGGCCGCCGGAACTTCGAGTAGAGCATCGGCAGGATGTGCAGGTGCCAGAACGCGACGATGTATTGCGGCGTCCCGGTCATGTGGTGCGCGTCGACGTGCCTCGCCCGCAGCGATTTGTTCATCAGGTGCAGGTAGCACATGCCGACGAAAGAGAGGATTTCGATTTTCAATCCTGAGCGAAGCGAAGGATCAATGGAGGAACGGCTATGCGCCTGATCATCGGCGGGAACGGAGCGCGGATCGTGTTTCGGTTCACTCATCGCCGGGCCTCCATTGATTCTTCGCTTCGCTCAGAATTCGTGGAGGGCATATCGTCCACGAACTGCAGGTCATACAACTTGCGATACACGCCGCGCACCGAGAGCAGCTCCTCGTGCGACCCCACCTCCGCGATCTGCCCCTTGTCGAGCACGACGATCTTGTGCGCGCTGCGGATCGTGGAGAGGCGGTGGGCGATGACGAGCGTCGTCCGGCCGCGCATGAGGTTGTTGAGAGCGGCCTGCACGAGGCGCTCCGATTCGGTGTCGAGGGCCGACGTCGCTTCGTCGAGGATCAGGATCGGCGGGTCCTTGAACAGCGCGCGGGCGATGGCCAGCCGCTGCCGCTGACCGCCGGAGAGGAGCACGCCGCTCTCGCCGATCTCAGTGTCGTAGCCCTGCGGCAGGTTCGAGATGAACTCGTGCGCGTTGGCCGCCTTCGCCGCTTCGATGACGCCGGCATCGTCCACGTTCTCCCGCCCGTATGCGATGTTGTTGCGCACGGTGTCATTGAAGAGGATGACCTCCTGCGTCACGAAGCCCATGAGGCCGCGGAGCGACGTCAGCGTCACGTCGCGCAGGTCGTGACCGTCGACGGTGATGCGGCCTTCACTCACGTCGTAGAAGCGGGGCAGCAGATTCACGAGCGTCGACTTGCCTGCGCCGCTGCCGCCGACGAGGGCCACGATCTCACCCGGCGCCACGTCGAGGTCGACGTTGCGCAGCACCGGCGCGTCGCCGTAGCGGAAGGAGACCCCTTCGTAACGGATGCCGCGGCCGACGTTCGTCAGCACGTGAGCGTCCGGCTTCTCCTTGACCTCGTTCTCCACGTCGAGCATCCGGAAGACGCGCTCGGCCGCCGAGAGGGCGGTGTTGAGCGAGAGGTTGACCTTGTTCAGCTTCTTGATCGGCGCGTACATGAGCGCGAGCGCGGTGAGAAAGCTGAAGAACTCCCCTGTCGTCAGCGTCCCGGCGGAGATGCGCCGCTGGGCGTAGGCGAACAGCAGCACCATGCAGACGCCGGCCAGGAGCTCCATGACCGGCGACGTGAGCGCCTGGATGCGCTGTGCGCCGAGGGTCTCGCGGAGATGGCGGCGGGTCGCTTCATGGAAGCGCTTGATCTCGAACGGCTCCATCGTGAACGCCTTCACGATGCGGACGCCGCGGATCGTCTCCTCGAGCAGCGTGGCGATGTCGGCCATGCGCTCCTGCGAGCGGTGCGTCGTTTTGCGCAGCCGCTTGCCGAACTGCACGACCGGCGCGACGATGATCGGCGCCCCGACGAGGCTGACGAGCGCCAGCACGGGATTGAGGATGAAGATCCAGATCGTCAGGCCGATGAGCGTGACGCTCTCCTGCAGCAGGTCGCCCATGCGCGTGGAGACGGCGGCCTGGATGGCGTCCGCATCCGAGACGACACGGCTGACCATCTCCCCCGTCGACCGCTCGGAAAAAAAGCGGTGACTCTGGTTGATCATTCGGTCGTAGAGCTGGTTGCGCAGGTCGCGCACCGTCGAGAGTCCGACCTTCTGGAACGAGTATTCGGAGAAGAACGAGGTGAACGCCCGGACGATGAAGACGAGGAGGAGAATCGTCAGGACGCGCTGCGGCTTCTTCGCCGGGTCGGCGCTCCACCAGCCGGTCCAGGCCCCCTGCACCCGGTCGAAGGTATTGATGACGAAGCCGCGCTGGCCTGCCGGCCGGTCCCGGTTGAGGACCGTGTCGAGCAGGAATTGCTTCACGTTGCCCGGCTCGGACGGCGTGGCCTTGGCCGTGACGCCGGGGCGCGACAGCACCTCGTCGAAGAGCGGCTGCACGAGCGCCGCGAGGACGGTCTGCGTGAGCGCGAAAATCACCATCGAGCCGAAGGCGACGAGGGCCGAGGCTTTGTACGCGCGGAGATAGCCGTAGAGGCGGCGCAGGATGCTCATGCTTCCGCACCCATCATTTCATAGATCTCCTGCGCGACCCGCTCGCTGGCGCCCGGCGTGCCGAGCTTCTCGCGGACGGCCTGGAGCTCCTGCACGACCTCGGCGTAATGCGCCGGCTCGACGAGGCTCCGCACCTCCGCGGCGATGCGCGGGCCGTTGACGTCATCCTGAATGAGCTCCGGCACGACGCGCTTTCCCGCCACGATGTTGACGAGGCTGAAGTGCGGCAGGCGGACGAGCCGCTTCGCCAGCCAGTAGGTGGCGGGGCTGAGGCGATACATGACGACGACAGGCGTGCCGAGGACGGCGGATTCGAGCGTGGCGGTGCCGGAGGACGAGAGCGCCACGTCCGCCGCCGCGACGGCCTGGCCGCCGTCGTGCGTCCGGATCGGCACCTCGACCTGCGTCTCTTTCATCAGCCGCTCGAGGTGCTCGGTAGCGATGGTCGGCGCCTGCACGACGTAGGCATCGACGGCACGTTCGCGGCGCAGCAGCTCGACCGCCTTCAGCATCGGCGGCAGCAGCGAGTTGACCTCCATCCGCCGCGAGCCGGGCAGCAGGGCGATATGCAGCGTGTCTTCCGGGCGCGGCGGACGATGGATGTGCGCGAGCTGCTCGATCAGCGGGTGGCCGACGTACGTCACGGGGACGCCGTGCGAGCGGTAGAACTCCTCCTCGAACGGGAAGAGGACGATCATCCGGTCGACGTAACGGGCGATGTGCCGCACGCGCCCCTGCCGCCAAGCCCAGAGCTGCGGCGAAATGTAGTAGATGACGCGCAGCCCCAGCTCGCGGCACTTCTTCGCCACGCGCAGGTTGAAGTCCGGATAGTCGACCAGCAGTACCGCGTCCGGCTTCTCGGCGGCGATGCGTGCGATCAACTCGTCGAACACCCGCTTGAACATCGGCAGATGGCGCAGGACGTTGAACAGCCCCACGATCCCCATCTCCCGCGCATGATGCAGCAGCGTCATCCCCTCCGCGGCCAAACGGTCGCCCCCGATGCCGAACAACTCGACGTCCGGCACGAGCTGCTTCAACTCGCGAATGACCTCGGAGGCGTGGAGGTCGCCGGAGGCCTCGCCGGCTACGACGGCGAGCTTCAAGCGCGCCCCCGGGCGCGCCGTTGTCCGTTGTCCGTCGTCCGTTGTCCGTGCTGCGCTCGGCGGCTGGTTGCTTGTGGGGATGCAGCACCGCGGGTCATCCCGAGCCGGGACACAGCGCTGGCGCAGTCGGCGATCACAAGGAAGCGAGGGCAAGGCTGTAGTGGAGGACGGACAATCCTGTCCGTCACGCGAGAAATGGCGCGAGCACGCTGCACTTCCGCACTCCT
>DASWMP010000344.1:0-4068 GCA_036399695.1 Thermoanaerobaculia bacterium
CTGCGGGCGCAGACAGACAAGAGTGTCTGTCCCACATTGAATGCCAGCGTGCCCGCGGGTGCCCGATATTCGGCGGAATCTGAATGTGGGACAGACACTCCTGTCTGTCCGCGCCCGCGGGCGCCGGTTCATCGACGGCAGCGCGCACCGTTTTGAGACACCCTCCGCACGCCGAGACAGGCTTCAGAACAGCCGCCCCACGATCGACGCCACCGCCGTCTCCACCCGCAGGATGCGCTCCCCGAGTGATACCGGCGTGAAGCCGACTTTGCGCAGGCTCTCCACCTCCGCCTCGATGAAGCCTCCCTCCGGCCCGATGGCCAGCGTCACCGGCTCCGGGACATTGCGCGGACACTCCATCACCGCCGCCGGGTGCGCGACCAGGGCGCGCGTCCCTTCGCTCAGCGACGGCAGCTCACTCTCGACGAACGGACGGAAGAGCCGGTGCAGCGTCACCGGAGGGAGCACCGTGTCGCGCGCCTGCTCCAGGCCGAGGACCCGTTGCAGGAGCACGTTTTCGTCGTGCAGCCGCGGCGAATGCCAGTAGCTTTTTTCGACGCGCCACGCATTGACCAGGCAGATCCGCGCCACGCCCATCGACGTCGCCGAGGCCAGCACGCGGTTCAGCACCTTGGGCCGCGGGAGAGCCAGCACCAGCGTCAACGGCAACTTGGGCGGCGGGTCGCGCTCGATGACCACCTGCATTTCCAGCGCCTCGGCGTCCAGACGCGTCACCTCGCCCCTGCCGATGCCGCCGTTCGCGACGCCAACCACGAGCGTGTCGCCGGCCGCGGCGCGATGGACCTCCGTCACGTGACGCAGACGACGCCCTGTCAGCCGGACGCGCCCTTCTTGGACGAAATCCTCCGCGAACAGCAGGATCAGGTTCATCGACTTTCCGGAGCGTTCTTTCGCGCCACAATGGCCGCTTTCACGCCGCCATCCTAGCGTCAGTTTTGCGGCAGCGATGAAGACTCATCCATCTGATACCATCCGCCCATGAACATTGCGGTGCGAAAAGTCGGAGACGTGACGATCGTCGATTTTCAGGGACGTCTCGCCGTCGGTGTGGGAGACACGATTCTCCCGCGCGTCATCGATGAGATCCTCGATGAGGGCAACAAGAAGATTCTCCTCAACCTCTCGGACATGGACTACATCGACAGCAACGGTCTGGGCGAGCTCGTGCAGAGCCTCAAGACGGCCAAGCGCAGCAACGCCTCGCTGCGCCTGCTCAAGCCGCAGGACCGCGTCGCCAAGACGCTCCGCCTGACGAACCTCCTGCCGATGTTCTCCGTGTACGACAGCGAAGACGAAGCGCTGCGCGCCTTCACTGCTGCCTGAGACCGGAGCCGCCGGCGATCATCGCGCCGCGATCGCCCGCTCCACGTCCGCGATCGCCTTCGGCGCTCCACACGAGAGACATTCCAGCGTGCCGTCCTCTTTCACGAGGTACGTGTCCTCGATGCGGACGCCGAGCGACTCCTCCGGGATGTAGATACCGGGCTCGATGGTGAACACCGCCCCTGGCGTGAGCGGCCGGGCGCCGTCGCCGGCGTCGTGTACTTCCAGCCCGACGTAGTGACTGAGCCCGTGGATGAAGTACTTGCCGTACCCCCGCTCGTTCAGGTACGCGAGCGCCACATGGTAGAGCGAGCTCGGCGCGGTGCGGCCGATGGTGGAGACACCGGGCCGGAACGCTTCGATCGCCGCGCGCTGCGCGCCGAGGACCAGCTCGTAGATCTCCCGCTGCCGTGGAGTGAACTTGCCGCTCACCGGCAGCGTTCGGGTGACGTCGCTCGCGTACATCGAATACTCGCCGCCGATGTCCAGGACGACGAGATCGCCGTCCTTCATCGTCCCTGAGTTCGCCGAGTAATGCAGCACGGTCGAGTTGAAGCCCGACCCTACGATGGACGAGAACGCCGGCCCCTCGGCCCCATGGCGCCTGAACTCCGCCTCGATGATCCCGGCGAGCTCGTTCTCCGACATGCCCGGCCGCACCGTGCGCATGGCCGTACGATGTGCCGCGACCGTCCCGTTCGCCGCCTTGCGCAGCAACGCCAGTTCCCCCGCGTCTTTCGTCACCCGCAGCTCGGCGATGAGCGGCGCGGCTTCCGCGAAGCTGACGTAGTTCGGAAACGCATTCGCACGACGCAACCAGGCAACCGCCGGCGACGACGCATCCGCCGTGTAGATCGTCACCGCCGGGGACGGCAGCATCTTCACCAGCGTGTTGCGCAGCTCGTCGAGCACGACCACTCGATCGACGCCCGTCCGCTTCGGTGCGTCCGCGGCATCAGCAGCCAGCTTCGGCCCCGTCCACTTTTCCTGGGAGACGTTCTGCGCCGGCAGAAAGAGGATCTCGCTGTAGGCCCGCGTGTCCGTAGCCGGCGCGATCACCAGCGCCGCCCCCGGCTCCGCCCAGCCCGTCAGGTAATAAAAGTCGTTGCCCTGCCGGAATCCGCGTGTCGCGTTCTGCCCCTCATCCTCGGTTGCGGCAAACAGCACCACGAAACCGCTCCCCGCCTTCTCCGCCAGCTTCACGCGCCTGGCGCGGTAGTCGGCGCTCGGTTGGCGCTCGAACGCGGAGAGGGGAAGGGTGAGCAGCAGGAGCAGCAGGCCGGTGTACTTGCGCATGGCGCGATTATGCAATCACGCCGCGATTTCCGATTACCGATTTCCGGATAACCCGATGGGACCTATGGGGCAGAGAGGACCTACTGGAGCTACACGGTAGCTAGCCTTCCGAGGTCCCATCTGTCCTGTAGGTCCTATAGGTCCGATCGTGCCTCTACTCCCCGCTCGCCACCTTGGTCCCATCCTGGCGCTGGGCGGCCACGGCCAAGCTGGTCTCCGCCGTGGCTCCGCGCACCTTCCGGAGCAGTGCCCAGTAGACGCTGACCGAGCGTTCGAGGACCCAGAGCGGCGCAAAGAACGCGGTGCGCAGCGGGAAGACGTTCGCGGCGCCGGCACGGCCGCGGAAGGCCAGCCCTACGGCGCCGAAGGCCATGATCGCGGCGTAGCTCCCGGCCAGCTTCGCGCCGCCGAGGATGCCGAGCAGCAGGAGCATCGGGCCGAGGGCAAAGAAGAAGATCGTCTTCGCGGCCATGGAGAAATCGTCGCCCGCCTGACGCGGACGCTGGAGCAGCCAGTCGCTGAACGCCGGCGGACGCCGCTGCACGAACGTGTCGTACGCCGCATGCACCTCGGCACCGTGCGCAGCCAGGCGACGGACGTGATCGTCTCCCATCGTCGCCGCCAGTCCGCGCAAACTTCGGATCGCGCTGCGGCGGAAACCGTACGTGGCGCCGTGGTCGGGGCTCGGCTCGATGCCGCGATGGACGAGCATCCGTCCGGCTTCGATCGTCGCCCACCACGGCAGCGGCTCGAGGTAATCCTGAGGCTCGACGACCTCGTGCATGTCGAGCAGCTCGCAGAGCTGGCCGATCGCCTCGGGGGTGTAGCGCACGTCGGCATCGGCGACGATCACCTTCTCGCACGCGGCGTGCGCGGCGGCGGCACGAATGCCGTCCAGCTCACCATTCGCGTGACGGTGCTCCGCGGTGACGGCGACGTGCCGGCCGACCCAGCGCAGCACGCGCCGGTTCTGTTCGAAAAGGAAGCGCGGCGACGGATCCAGGACCACCACATCACAGTCCGCCGCGGCCAGAGAGGAGAGATAAAGCGCGAGCTCCTGCACATCGTTTTCGGTCGGCGTCGTCGCGAGCGTGACGGCGTAGGAGCACCGGCGATCCTGCGAATTTTTCCGTGTCATGCTGGCTGCCAATAACAGCGAGAGGCGTGCCATGGGAGTTGGGAGTTGGCGGTTGGCAGTTGGCGGGTGGCAGTTGGGCGGAGACACAGTTAACCGATATGCCGGAGCGGCGACGGACCTTGGCCACCCTCCGCCGCCCACCCGCCCACCCGCCAACCGCCCAACTCCCAGTGGCAAGGCCTTTGCGGAGCCCGCGTGCGAGTCCTGCATCGAAAGGAAATCCGCAGTGCGAATCTGGCCTGGCCGTCCTTATCCGCTGGGCGCCACATGGGATGGCGTCGGCACCAATT
>DASWMP010000345.1:0-71168 GCA_036399695.1 Thermoanaerobaculia bacterium
CCGTTCATAACGATGGCATTCACGGTGACGTACCCAACCAACGCAGACTTTTCGCTATACCCCAGTACGACAAAGTGACCGTCGTAGCGATGACTATTACCTGGCCGACTTCGAATGAAAAAGTATCAAACCGATCGACTCCAGCCACAATTTTTGACCCGTCGCGAAGAAAGTAGCTGCACAGCCACACGCGCAGCAGAGTTGCGTGAGCGCGCGACAGCCATTGGAGCCGCTTTGACACAACATGCCACTGTGGCGTCATGACGCGGATGGCGTAGATCAGGATATCTCTGAAGATCAACAGCCAAATATAAATGGGGGAAATATCGTGACGGAGAAAGACAACTAACATCAATGCCAGGTGAATAGCCCTGTCGCCCATCGCGTCAAGAACGTAGCCCAGCTCCGTACACACATTCCAGCGACGAGCAAGATAGCCGTCAGCCCAATCGCTGACCATCGCGAGCGCGATCATCGCAAGAACTAACGTGAATGTCGCTTCGAGGTCACCGGCGGCGAAGAGAACGACGAGTGCCATCGCGATACGTGAAAGGGATAAGCAATTGGGAACGTGTCGCCGAACGCTTGCTAATTCATAGTTATCCTTCGACGCACTTGCAGACATCAGATAGGGAGTGACCCCAGAAGGCATTTCCCTACCTCGGCGTAGCCGAAACCAAGAAAGTAAGTGTGCGAACACCGTCGGCGATATCGTCGGCTGATGGCCAGCCTGATCGATCGTCACGCCGGGCAAGATCGTCGGTGTCCTCTCATGCTTCGACCGGGTCGTGATCCAGGGGACGATCCCGAGCGTCTGCCACGCAGGAGCGGTCGCGACGCTGCTCGACGCTCGCGACATCCGGATGTTCGACTACGGTCCGCTCTTCGCTGACCCGTTCCGGCAGTCGATTCGTTCTCACGTTGACCGCCTCGCTGCCAAGGAAGGGCTGGAGGTCGAGTACATCAAGAAGCCGAAGGGATATCGGAAGGAAGACCGCATCCGGGAGATCGTCGCCAAGCGAGGTAGTCACCCGCACATCCTCTCGGTGATGGAGCTCTGTTCGTCGTATCGGCCGTGGCACGACAAGCGAACCGGCATGACGTACCTGCGCGGCGACGGCGGCAAGTGCGTTTACTACTACTTCTACTTCATCGACGAGGTGCTCGGACTTTGCTTCCTGAGCGTCCCGACGTGCCGTCCGTTCCGCGCGCAGTTCTACTTCAACGGCCACAACTGGCTGGCCTCGAAGCTCCGTGCAGCCGGGATCTCGTTCGAGATGCGCGACAACGCTTCTCCGAGATCAGCGACTGGCAGAAAGCTCAGGAGCTATCGGACGAGTTGCAGGTCACCGAGATCCACTCGCGCATGGATGCTGCCGTGGCGCGCTATGTTCCGGATCTGGCTCCGCTCGGCGCTACCACTGGAGCATCTCCCAGGCCGAATATGCCACCGACATCGTCTTTCCAGCGCTGACGATCTGGTCCCGCTCTACGACCATCTGCTTCGCACGGCGATCCATGTGGTCAAGTTCTCCGACATCGCCACCTTCCCGGTCGTTCACCCGATCAGCCAGCGAACCAGCAGATCGGTGGCGACTTCTCGATCCGCATCTACGGTACCCGCGTACGCCATTACCTCGGACCCGCCTCGATCAAGATGTACGACAAGCACGGCTTCATTCTTCGCGTCGAGACCACGACCAACGACCGCCGCTCTCGCTCACTAAACGCAGAAATCCTTGCTTTTCTGCAATCAATCCGACGGCGTACGGACTACCCTGCGCGCTAATTGCGGATTGCCGTGCGGTTCCAGCGCAGCAGCGGCCGGTCGCAGCGCAACGCGTGTGTGGTCCAGCACCGCTCGTGCGGCGCCGGCTCGGCGACGGTGGTTCGAATGAGAGGTCCCTCACGACGAGATTCGTCCGTGAATGCGACGTTTCTGGTCATCTATTCACTACCGTACTGAAAGGGGGGCGAAAGCGCCGACAGCGGGAGTATGCCGGATTCACGGTCGATCGGGCGATGACGATTGCGGTGGGGCCGGAGCCGCCTGAGGCCGAAGCTCTCCGCTTCCGCGATGGGAGTGCGGCAGATGATGAGGCGTCGCTGCCGCACTCCAACTTCGCGAACGGTGATTGCGCGATCAGTCGTTGATGATGACGACGTTGGGGGCGTACGGGCCGACGAGCTGGCAGTCGCGGGCGGTGATCTTGGAGTTGTAGTCCGGGATGGCCAGCGACATGGTGCCCTGCACGAGGCAGTTGTACAGCGTGAGGAACGAGCCGCCGTTCGAGGCCGCGCCCCAGGTCGTGCCGGCGTTTTCGGCGATGATCTTCGTGTCGGTGACGTCGACGTAGCTGTTGGCGAAGCCGACCAGGCCGATGGGCTGGGTGCCGCCGTTGGCGACGACGCTGCTGTAGGCGAGGTTGACCTGCGAGCCGCCGCCGGTGGAGCTGTAGTCGATCGAGACCGTGACGATGTTCGTGCCGTCGTCACCGGTGGCCTGAAGGGCGCAGTTCTCGATGTCGAAGTTCTGTGCGGCGTCGCAGTTCACGGCCACGGCCGAGTCGCCAAAGGTCTGACCGGTGGAGATGATGGTCATGTTCTGCACCGCGGCGTTGCTGCAGCCGCGCACCGTACCCTTGTCCCACTGCTGCGGTCCGGCCGGCGCGGTGACGGTGGTTTGATCCGTACCGGCTCCGGCGATGAAGACCCACGGTTTGCAGACGACGACCTCGTTGTAGGTGCCGGGGCCGACCTGGACGACGTACTGCTTGCTCTGTTTGGCGTCGGTGATGCTGGCCAGCGCCTCGCCGATGGTGGCGAACGTCTTGCCGCCCGGGGAGACCTGCACGCTGTTGGCGGCGAGCGACGCGGCCGCCGCCGCCGCGGCCACGGCACGCTGCACGTCGGCGACGAACTCAGGAATCTCTTTCGCCGCAAGCTCCGGCTGCGCCACAAGCGTCCCCGTGGCCTTGATGCTGGGATCAAACATTCGTTTCTCCTCTCGATGCTGGGAATCTGACGGGCGCAGGATAGCTGACGCGGCCATGCGCGAGAGCACGGATGCGTGAAGGCCGCGGACCGGCGACAGAGGTCGACCGTCAGTTCGCGCGCCGCGCTGTCCCCGCGCGTGGTGCAACGTCACCACGACTGCCGGCGACGGTCACGCGCGCGAGCAGCCACTCGAGCTGCATCCGCAGCGCCTGCGGCGAGTACCTGGCCCAGAGCCAGTAGAAGCTGTCGCCCTGCAGCGTGCGCACGCCATCGGGCAGCGAGAGGCCATGTCCTGCACCGGGGATGACCGCAATCTTGAAGTCCTTGTTCCCCGCCTCGGCCAGGTAGCGCTCCATCCTGGCCACGTTCTCCTCGGGCGGCGTGACGTAATCATCCCCGCCGTAGAGCGCTAGAAACGGCGTGCGGATCTTCTTCAGGTCGGGCGCCGGATCGTACTGATTGAGGCGCACCCAGAGGATGTCCTCGTACTGCTCGTTCTCCGGCAGGTCGACGAAGCTCGCCCATCTCGACGCCTTCGCACGCGCAACCGAGGCGCGCAACTCATCCCATCCGTGGCCGGTGTAGGCGAAGCGGGTGACGAGCGTCATGTGCGCGGCCGCCGCGGCGATCTCCTCGGCAGTGAACCGCAGCTCCGACCGCCGCATCCTCGTCGTGGCCACGTGGATCTGCTGGTCCATCACGCTCTCGGCCGGACCGACGGTGGTGATGATGAACGCGAGCGGGACTTTCGTGCGAGTGGCGACGATGGCCGCCACCCAGCCGCCCGCGCTGTTGCCGCGGAGGCCGATCTGCGCGCGATCGATGTCTTTGCGCGCGGCGAGATGGTCGAGCATCGCCAGGACGTCCGCGGCGTGGTCGTGCAGACTCGCGGCATCGTGATCGCCGCCCGATTCACCGGCGCCACGCTTGTCGTAGATCAGGCTGGCCACGCCACGCTCGGCGAAGATGCGCGCGAGGCCGCGCAGCCCGGCACGCGTCGACTTGCCGCGCCCGTGGATCCAGACGACCACCGGATGCGGGCCCGGATTGGCCGGCGTGACGAGCGTCGCCGCGATCGTACCGACGCGGACCTCCTCCCACTTCAGCGGAACCACGACCGGCGCGAGCGCCCGCTTGAGGTGCACGCGCGTCGGCGGCGTCCCTTTGCCGGAGGTACCGACGAGCTCACCGGCGACGACGTCATGCATCAGCGACGTCGCGCCGTCGAAGTCGAAGGTGACGGTGGCGCCGTTCTGCGTCACCGCGACGACGCGCTCGTTGTTCAGCCAGTCGGCGTTCTGTACGCGCGCCTTCAGCGCGTCGCCGTCGCGAAAGAACTCGAATCGCACGAGCCGCACCGACGCATCGCGCACCAGGGCCCCTTCCCACCACCCCTCGACCGGCTCCTGCGCCGTGGCGGTCGTCGACAGGAACAGGAGGAGCAGCAGCAGGCGTCTCACGAGGAGCCATGCTACCGCTTCGCGCGCAGGACGCCACCGCCGAGCGGCACCAGCTCGTCCGCGCCGGCGGTCGATTGAGGCCGTGATCGGGAATGAACCCGGGTATGGAAATCGGAATATCACCCTCCCGCCAGATCGAAATGGGCGGCCCCCGAAATCCCTTTTCATTGGTGGCGTCCAATACAAATAACGAGGTCCGGCATGACGAAGAACGAGGTCGTACGAAGAGGCGCAGCCCTGACGTTCGCCGCAGTGTTTCTGACCGCCGGTGCCCTCTTTACGGGCGGCGATGATCCTCGGGCGACCGAGCCGGATGCCGCGGTACCGTCAATGGTTGCGGCCGCCACGGCAACGACGGCTTCGGCGCCGAACGCGCCCGCCACGACAGTCGCGCCTGCCGACGAGGCGGCCGCCACCGTAGCGCTCGTGAAGATCGACAATGCCGAGCGCGCCAGGCTGGCCAATGAGATGGCCCGCTGGCAGACCCGTCATCCGCGGCAGCTCGTTGAAGTGATCGCCGATCTCGCGGAGAAACAGCCGCTTCCGCTGCCGCCGACGTTCCTCCTCTCCATCGCCTGGTCGGAAACGCGCGGAAAAGTGCTCGCCATCTCGCCTGCCGGAGCGGCGGGACTGGCGCAGGCGACGCCGTCAGCCTATTTGTCGGAGGGGCTGGACGGGAAGGTCTTCGTGACCACCGACTATCTGACGGGCACGCGCGCTTTCATCATGAAGAAACCGCTCGGCGACGCACTGACGATTGCCGCGCCGCTCCTCAAGAAGAACACGCCGGCGAACCGTCAGCGCGCGGCGAAGCTCGTCGCGGAGGCCGTGAAGCTGCGCCGGGAAGGCATGGACGAGCTCGAAGCGCTGCGCCCGGTGGCGAACGAGACGTTCTTCCGCAAGATCGCTGAAGGCGACGCGCACAACCTGGCCACGCTCCAGGAGCTCGATCAACTGATCGAGCGCGGTGCGCCGCCCGCGGAAATGGCAGCGTTCCATAAGCGCGTCCAGCGTGATTACACCTACCTGCGCAACCTGCAGCGAAACGGCTGGGCCAAGTACGCAAAGGCCCTCGCCACGAAGCGCGACACGCTCCTCCGCGCCCACTTCGGCCAGAGCCCCGCCGTCGTGATCGCCAATCGCCCCTACGAAGCCGGCGAATACCTCGGCCGCACCCTCGACGCCCGCTTCTCCCCCATAGAAATGGCAGAGTTCCTGGCCGCCCACCTGACCACGAAACAGCAGCAGGCCCGCGACCTCGGCATCTCCGAGGAGCACCTCCCCGCCTGGACCGCCGCGCTGTACAACGGCGGCGCCGTGAACGTGAAACGGATGCAGGCGGGCCTGATCGGCTCGCTGCGGGAGACGGATAAGTACATGAAGGCGGTCCCGGCACGCACGGCGCGGTTGGAGCGGGTGCTGGGGTAAAGGGCATCGCGGAACGCCTGCTGGCCGAGCAGCGCCCTCCCGGTCACGAGCCGCAGCAGTGGCGTAATGAGAGGTACGTCACGGCGCGATTTCGTCGGCGGCTGCAACGTTTCTGTTCATCCACTCACTACATACGGAATCGATCGAGAGGAGAGAACAGATGATGAAACGGGTTCTGGTATTCGTGTGTCTCGTGTCCATGGCTGCCGTCGCCGCGCAGGCGGGGTTGAACAGGACGGCCGTGTCGCTCGGGGGGAGCGACCTCAATCCCTGCAGTCTGCAGCAGCCGTGTGCCACGTTTGCCAAGGCCATCTCGGAGACGAATCCGCTCGGGGAGCTGATCGCGCTGGACAGCGGGGGGTATGCCGGGTTTACGGTCGATCGGGGGATGACGATCACGGCCGCGCCGGGGGCGGTGGTAACGGTCGGGCCGGAGCCGGGGGTCACGAACTGGGCGATCAAGGTGAACGCGCCGGGCAAGCGGGTCTCGATCCGGGGGCTGATGGTCGTGACGGCCGGGTCGTACATCGGGATCGTCGCTCACGACGCGGATACGACGTACATCGACGACGTGGTGATCGAAGGCAGCGGCTGCGACAACGGCTGCGCGGCCGGGATCTTCGGCCGCAAGGGAGAGGTCTTCGTGAACAACGCCCGCATCCGCAACACGTACACCGGTATCGATCACAACCCGATGACCGCGAGCACGATGACGATCACGAATTCGAACATCGACCGGGTGGTCTCGAATGGTGTCCTCATCCAGAACTACGGGAAAGGCATCGTTCGGAACACGGTCGTCTCGCACGCCGATCGCGCCTTCTCCGTGGCTGCGCTGGCGAAAGACGGCCGCCCGGAACTGACGCTCGTCGACTGCATGGCCACCACGAGCAATATCGGCGTGAGCATCGGGAACGCCGGCAACTTCTACATGGAGCGCACGGCCGTCACGCGGAACACGATCGGCCTGAACAACGTCGGCGGGTTGGTCGTGACGCATACGAACAGCATGGTGTCGGGCAATGGGACGAACACCGTCGGGGCGATGACGGCGAATAGTCTGTTGTAAGCGTGGCGCCCGGGTGGGGGCGAGTCGGTGACATTCGACCGGCCCCACCCGGTATTCAGTGCAGCTATGCATCTGGGATTGCCGTCCACGTGGAGCAGAGCGGTGGCTGGGCGCCACCCCACTCCGAGACGCTCGATCAGGTTCCAGGAGCACGCGTTGTTGCGTTCACACGCGCTGGAACGGAAACTGTGGCGGCCACGACCGCTCCCGCTCCGCCTGACCGCGAACACCATTCAAGGATGGCGACCGGGCAGGCCGGGAAACTCCGGAGACGCGGATCTCCTGTGGCAAGGAGAGAGAGAGACATGGCTTGTAACCCACTGATCATCTGGAGACCCATTCCCCCGGGCTCGCGCTTCACACCGTCGACGGACGGCGACGCGAGCGCCTACAACGTGACGGTGTTCATCACGCGCAACGGGCAGGCGGAACTGCCGTTGCGGCACGGCCAAGTCGCCAGCGAGCAGGCAGAGGTGACGATCGCGGCGGGGGAGGAGTACGTGTTCGACGTCGTGCTGACGTTGAACCAGGTGCCGGCACAGGGCATCACGCTCGACCTGCGCGTCGTCGGCAATGACAAGCAGCCGGTGAGCGTGGCCGACGGCGCCGGAGGGCAGCGGCCGGCGAGCTGCTCTTCGTCCTTCAACGATCCGGCGGACTCGCCGATCCTCATCAAAGTGATCGCCCTGGCGTGAGGATGACGATGAAGACCGCCAGTGCACTGCTCCTCACGCTTCTCACCGCAATGCTGTTCGCCGCTCCGCTGCAGGCGCAAACGACGCCCCTCTGCGACGAGTCCGACACGCCGCTGAGCTGCTGGCTGAAGTACAACCCCGCGCCCAGGGAGGCAGCCACGCAGGTAGCCGCCGTCACGCAGCAAAGGGTCGCGGCGGCGAACACCGGTGCGCCGGGTGTCCTCTCCCCCGCGAGCTCCGCGGTGAAGGACTTCCTCTCGCTCCTCAGCGCGTCGCTGGAGTCGTCGACGACTTCGTCGAACGGCCAGGTGCTCACCTTCGATTACAACCCCGATGTCGAAATCCTCGGCACGCCCGACGCCCTGAAGCTGCAGGTCTCCTTCGCCAAACCGGAGCTCAACGCCAAGTACACGGCCGCCCTGGCGACCAACGCCGCGGCGCTGCAGAGCGCGAACGACGACCTGACGAACACGGACGACATCACCTTCGTCGGCAGCTTTCAGCCCACGAGCCGTCTGTTCGGCCGCAGCATCGAGCCGCACCGCCCGCTGTTCGAAGCGATGCTCATCTCGCAGGTGCCGACGACGGACCTCGCCGCGCGCAACGCCGCCCTGGTCGAGGCCGTCAAGGCCGGCGGCATCATGTCGGAGACGCAGACCTTCGGGTCCATCCCGGTGGCCACCCGCGCGCCGACGATCGTCGCCTTCGAGAACGCCGCCCGCCAGCAGGCCGCGATGCGGAAGCCGCTGAAGGCATTCAGCGACGTCTTCGCCAGGCTGCTGAACAACCAGCCGCAGCTCTACGCCTCCGGCATCTACGAGGCACGTAAGAACATCGCCGGCCCGAATACGTTCAGCGGCAAAGTGACGTACGAGATGGGAGCGAAGAACCTCAACGGCTTCCGCCGTAAGTTCGGCACGACGTGCAACGAGACGACCATCGCCGACAGCGCCACCGCCGACAGATGCGCCACCCTGCTCGCCACCTATGCCGGCGCCGCCAGCTCCGTGGACGACCGCCTGGTCTTTTCGCTCCAGTACGACCGCTCCGACCAGCGCTGGATCTCCGACCCGGCGCTCGGCCTGGACTTCGGCTATCCCCGCACCACGAGCCTCGTCTACGAGGTGAAGTACGGCCGCACGATGAACGGCGCCATCACCGGCACGACGAACGGCCGCCTCGACGCCACGGTCAAGTACGAGGACGTGATGGACGACGGCGACCCGGCCAACGACATCTCCTCCCGCACCACCGGCTCGCTGACCTACACGCTCAAAATCAACGACACCGTCAACCTCCCTCTGTCCCTGGTCTACGCCAGCGACCCGGCCGACCTGACCGACACGAACCGCAAACTGAACGCCCACTTCGGCCTGGTCCTCAAGCTGCCGACGAAGTGACGGTCCTTCGAGTTGCCTTCTCCGCGAAGCGCGGGGAAGGCAACGGCGGCACGTGCGCTACTGCCCCGCTTCGCGCTCCTTCGCCAGCTCGTAATTGCGGCGCCACTGTTCCGCGCGATCCGGCGGCAGATTCGCGGCGCGGATCGTGATCGGCAGGCGCACACGCCCGCGCAGGATCGTGAGCCGCAGGACGTCACCCGGCTTACGTGTGGCGAAGAACTGCAGGGCCGCTTTGTCCGTGACGAAGGAGAGAGGGCGGTCGTTGAGGCCGACGACGACATCCTGCACCCGCAAGCCCGCTTTCGCTGCCGGTCCGCCGGTTTCGACACGGTGAATGTAGAGCCACTGGCTGACCGCCGCTTTCGGCTCGACGTGCCGGTTGAATCCGAAGCCGTACCAGCCGGGCGGCTGAGGCGTCGCCGCGGCCATCGAGCTGGCCGTGCTCAGAGCGAGAGCTGCGACACAGATCAATCGTCGGAGATCCGTCATGTCATCCTCATTTCGCCGAAGGCCAGAGAGAGCTGCCGTCGATACGTACGATGCCCCCCGGCGTCACGCGTGCCGTAATGCATCGGTTGCCGGGAGCCGGTCCGGCGCACACCTGGTACTCGCCGGGCTCCAGCGCTAAGCGGAAGGCCCCGTCGCGGAACTCGCGCGCGGGTCCGGGCTGCGATGCGGGCGAGAAGAGAAAGGGAAGGGGCAGCGCCATGTCACCTCGGCGAACAAAGGGCCACGGAGGTGCGCCCGCCAGGACGATGGCCAGCTCGCCGGCGCTGGGATCGATGCGGATCTCCGCCGGATCGTCGTGCAGCGAGATCCGCTCCAGCTTCAGCGGCAGCCCAGGCGCGACGATCGCGACGTCGAGCGTGCTGCTGCCGGCCGGTACTTCGGCCATGAACGAGCCGCTCGGTCCCGTGACGTACTCGCGCAGCCGCCCCTGAGCGAACGCGCGGATCATCGCACCGACGACAGGCAGGCCGTCAGTGCGCCGTACGAGCACGCGTACGGTCGACGGCGGCCGGACCGTCAGCGTCGTCTCCGTTGCTCCGGACTCCCTGACGGTTACGGCCACACGCTCGCTTTCAGCGCGAGCCGTTCGGGCGCGCACGCTCATCTCGCCCGGGCGGAGGCCGTACAGGGTGAACGAGCCGTCGTCCGCCGAAGCAGCATTCGCCTCGAATTCCGTACCGCGCAGCACGACCACGTCAGCCCCGGCAATGGCCGACCCGAATTCATCGACAACCTTTCCTTCGATCCGTCCGCCCGGAAGCACGACGTCAACCGTTGCGACCTCTTCGCCTTCCCGGCGGTGGACGTCGGCGTGCGTCCGTACCTGCTGCAAGCCGCTCTTGGGCGTCACGCGCACGCGCCACTGCCCCTCCTCCGGAACGGCACCGGCGAACTCTCCCTGCGCGTTCGAATGCAGGACGATGCTGCGGCCGCGCGAGTCGAAGTTGAGCCGTCCCTCGACCGGCTGCGTTCCGACGAGCACGGTGCCTCGAACCGGCACCTCGCCGACCGCGATCGTAACGTGCTCGAGGTCCGTCCGGATGTCGACCTCACGCGCGGCGACGACGGAGCCCGACGCGACGACCGCCAGCCGATAACGGCCACGTTCGAGACCCTTGGCCGACCATTCGCCCGTCGCCGTTGCTGCACCTGACGTCACACGTTCCCGTCCGGTTCCTCGCGTCGTGAATCGGTCGAGCTCCACCCGCCACCTCTGCTCGGGGGCAGGCGTCGCCGGTGTCAGCCGCGTCTCCAGCACCGCCAGCGGCATGAGCAGCAACGGATCTTCGAGCACCGTCTCTTGTGCTTCGCGTACGCGCAGCTCCTCCAGCCGCGCGGGCGACGCATCCTTTGCGTGCGCGGCCAGAGTGAACACACCCGCCGGAACGCCGACGATCTGGAAGAACCCGCGTGCCGTCGCCCGCGCGCTCAGGACCCGCGTCTGCAGCCGCCGGCGTGTCGCCTCGTCGCCCCCATGGACGGATGGACTCAGCTCGACGGCGATCGGCTCCGCGGAAGGAGTGTTGCGCGAGACCCATCCGGCCACGGAGCCCCCCTGCTCGAACAGTATCGCGCCGAGGGAACGTGCCCCTTCCGGGGTGACGTCCCAGAGATACACAGGAGCGAATCCGGAAGCGACCAGCCGCACATCGAGGGACGTTGCGGGCACGGCGCACGTCCATGTGTTGCCGTCGACCGTGCAGGAAGTCTCGGTTGTGTCGACAGCGGCGCTCCCCGGCGGCGACTGGATGACGGCGCGCAACGCCGCCGGCGGCCGAATGCCCGGCCGCGTCTTTAGCTCCCCCCGAAGCACTGCCTTCGGCCAGACGCGCAAAACGGCCGTCGTGTCATCGGCAACCGCATCGACGACGAGCGGCGCCGCCCAGCAGTCCGGAGAGTCGAGCGTAACGCGCCAGTCGGCGCCGGCGGCCAGCGCCAGCTTCGCGCCGCGCTCCAGTACCTGTGCAGTGCGCGCCGCTTCGCCGTCTGCTCCGATCGTTTCGGCTCGCAGCACGCCAGTACAGCGGCTGGCCGCGTCGTTCACCGGTGCCACGACGACGTGACCTTCAGCCGGCGCACCGGCCACCATCAGCACCGCGAGAATCGGTAGAAGGCTCATGTGGGGCGCGGGCGCCTCAGACCTGATAGCAGGGAGTGCCTTCACACCGCGGGAAATCGCAGAACCATCCACCGTTTGCATACCGGTAGCAGGTCTGCCGCTCGGTGCAATCGGCCATCGAGCCCGAGCCCGTCAGCATCTCGTAACAATGCGCATGGCAGCTCGTCTGTGTCTGATCGCATCCGGTCTCACACACGTAGGAGCAGGCCAGCGCGACAGGACTGAGGCTGAAGCACGTGACGATCGCAAGGACGATGATCACTGACGGCCGGCGCATGTCTACCTCCGTTCCAGAGGGTGAATCGCGTTCACATTGAGATGGAAAGATATCCTACTACCACTCTTCCTGCGGCAGTACGCCTCGTAAGACAGCGACAAGCCGTCTCGGAGTGCGGTGGCGCATAGCCACCGCTCTGGCACACGTGGGAGAGGAGCGGTGGCTCACCGCCGCCGCACTCGTAGATCACTCGGTGATGCTTTCCTGCCGGAAGGTCGTTCTCAGGCCCAGTAGCGCGCGGAAGGTGGCCAGGTCGTTGTGCGGGACGGCGCGGCGGGGGATGTAGATTGCGCCGCCGGTGTCGATCAGGAGAAGAAACAGATCCGGGGTCTCGAGGGCGGAGGCGATGTTGGTCCAGGGCAGGCGGAGCATGCTGCCGTCGCCGCCGATCGATTCTATGTGCTCGTCGGTGACGGTGCAGGAGAGCGTACCGGCGAAGGCGGGGCTGGTTTTCGTCACGGCTTCGATCTGTTTGCGCAGGCGGCGCGGCAGCAGGACGAACGCAAACAGGACGAAGAACAGCGCGGTGCCTGGAAAGGCAACGCGTGAGATCTCGCGCAACGGGCCGGGCGCCGCGACGCGCTCGATGGCGATCCAGACGGCCAGCGCGGCTACCGGAATCGTCACGCCGAGGATCGTCAGCGCGCGGCGGTCGCGCAGGTTCAGCTTCGACGCGAGTAAGCCGGCACGGAAGGCTTCGTCGCGATCGGCTTCGTACGTGAAGGTCATCGCGGCGCCGCTCAGTTGATGAACTGCATGCGCGCCGGCCCCACGACGCGCAGCACGGCATCCTGCCGGAAGCGGCGTTTCCACGCCTCGGCGATCTGGAGGAGGTGATCGTCCACACGCGCGTCGTAGCGATGCACCACTTCGATCACCAGCACCGTCTCGGTCACAGGCGCACCAGTGCGGTCCCGCCAATAGCCCTCGGCGCGCCACATCGTGAAGCCTTCCGGCAACCGCGGCGTCACTTCCTCACGCACGAACCCGCGCCACTCCTGCTCCGACACTTCCCCGCCTCCGGGAATCGACAACCCGCAGAAAAGCCGGTCCGAGACGCCGGGCTGCATCACCGGCTGCTGGATGGACGAGCAGGCCGTCAGAAACAAGATCAGCAGGAGCGTGGAGCGTCGCATGGCCGGTAGTGTAGCGCGTCGGCCTACCCGTGCAGGCAGACGCGAAACGTCGGGCTCGGCCGGTCATTCATCACAACCGCTCTGCGTCCACAGGTAGGGAAAACGCGGGTTCTGGCCCTCCTTCTATGACACCGCAATGAATTGGCTGTGCGTCGTGCGCTGCGCTCATCGGGACGCAGGTTGCTCGAAACGTGTGCGCGTCGATGCCCGTCAGGAGGCTATGGCCCAATGAAGATCGAGATCCAGGTCAACAACAGTGTCAGCCCGAGTGCGCGATTCGTGTCGTGGGCGCCGTCGCCCTGCCGCGTGCGCATTACCGATCCGTCGGGGGCCACGGGGGCGAACGTCAGCGTGCAGATCGCCAGCACGTCGGCGGCCAGTGCCGGGGCGGTGGTGTTCCGCAAAGGGACGACGGGCGCGTTCGCGGCTACGTTGACGTTGCCGGTGCCGGCCAACGGCACGTCCGTCGCCTTTTTCACGGTCGGCAAGTTCGGGCGTCCGAGCACGAGCCCGGGCGACGTGAGAATTCAGGCGCGCGTCGGCACAACGGTGATCGAGACGGTGCCGGTCATGGTGCGGGTACGCAAGGACGCGAACACGCTCACGCCGGGAGAACGGGACCGCGTCGTATCGGCCTTCGCGCAGCTCAACAACCAGGGGACCGGCCGGTTCACCGACTTCCGCGACATGCATACGAACGCGAGCTCGCCGCAGGCGCACGGCGCGGCGGGGTTCCTGCCGTGGCATCGCGCGTACCTGCTCGACCTCGAGCGCGAGCTGCAGGCTGTCGACGCGAGCGTGTCGCTACCGTATTGGCGCTTCGACCGTCCCGCGCCGAACCTCTTCACACGCGAGTTCCTCGGCGTCTCCGACAACCTCGGCACGGTGCGTTTCAGCCCCACGAATCCGTTGCAGTTCTGGCGAACGGACGGAGTGCAGGGCATCAATCGGCGGCCGTTCTTCAGTACCACCGTGGCGCCTCCGGGCCTGCTGAACGAGAACGACACCATCGGCCTCGGCACGCGCTACGCCGTCTTCCGGAACATGGAAGGCAACCCTCACGGCATGGCGCACACGAGCTTCGGCGGCTCGATTTCCAGCATCAGCACGGCCGCGCGCGATCCGCTGTTCTTCCTGCTGCACTGCAACGTCGACCGCCTCTGGGCGAAGTGGCAGCGCAAGAACGGGCGCTTCGATCCCGCGGTCGCGGCGTCGTACGACACACAGGCGTCCAACCCGATCGGCCACCGGCTCGGTGACACGATGTGGCCGTGGAACGGGATCACGGGCGGACAACGGCCGCCGACCGCGCCTGGCGGTGCGCTGGCGAATTCGCCCGTCGTCACCGCGCCGGGCCCGCAGCCGCTCGTCCAGAGCAGCCTCGATTACCAGGGCGCCGTCAACGCTCTGTCCCGCATGGGCTTCGACTACGACGACGTGGCGTTTGCGTAAGCCAGAGGAGAATCAATGACGACGACACGCAAGCGCCCGACCCGTTCATCCAAATCAGGCAAACTGGCGAAAGCCGCCAAGTCCGCGGCGTCCGGCGTGAAGCAGACGGTCAAACAACGCGTGGCCGCCATCGCGCAGAGTCCGCTCGCGGTGTGTGACAGCGACAAGGAGCTGCAGAAGACGCTCGACCTCCTGCGCGACGAGAACGAGCAGGTGCCGGTGCGCCTGGCCGCGCTGCAGTCGTTGCAGGCGGCGAGCTTCAGCGTCGTGGCCTTCGAGTCGTGCCGCGCCGACTACATCGGTACGCTGCGCGAGGTCGCGGAAGACCCCGATCCCGAGCTGCGCCAGCGGGTGCTCGGCATCCTCGCGCGGGAGAAAGACGGCTTCGCGCAACTGAAGCTCATCGAAGGGCTCGAGGACCCGTCGAAGGCGCTGGTCCCGCCGGAGAAGGCGCTGCAGTTGCTCAGCTACGACGTGCACGCGGAAGCGTACGCCGTGGCGCGCGACATCATCGCCCAGCCGCCGAACGAAGACGCACGGCGCGAAGCCCTGCGCCTGCTCGCCGCCGATGCCACGGCCGCGCCGGTGTTCGAGAAGCTGTTGCGCGACAAGGACGAACAGGCGGAGATCCGCCAGCTTTCGGCCTCCGCGCTCCAGGCGCTGAAGCCGGAGAAGCTGCAGAGCCATGCACGCGAGATCCTGCTCGACGCGACGGACTACGACGAGATCAAGGCCACGAGTCTGACGGCGATGACGCAGTTCGGCGATGCCGCGTCGGTGGCGAACGACGACGAATTACGAGACACGGTCGATCAGATGAGTGCCGAGGCTTCACCGAAAGTGAAACAGACGGCGAAGCGGTTCAACATCAAGTACAGCCGGTAATCGCGATGACCGTCGCCGGCGTGGAGTCAGAAGCAACGTTCGCGGGACTGGTGGAGCGCCTGGTCGCCGATGCGGACCGTCGCGAGCAGTTGACGGAGCTGTTGCGGGAGGAGCATCCGCTCTACGAGCAGCGTGGCACCGCTACGACCGTCCGGATGCGCGGCTGGATTCTGCTCGCGCTGGCGCGCACGGGCGTGCCGGACGAGGCGCTGCTCTTCGTGCTCGAGGAGCTGGAGAGCGGCGTCGATCCGTATCTCGTGGCCGCGGCGGCGCGCGCACTTCGCAGCTATCCGCGGCCGAAAGCGGCGTTCGCGCCGCTCCTGCTGCGCGCGCTCGGGAACATCCGCTTTCGCGATGAACGGGTGTCGCTGGACCGGTATGGCGCATATGCCGTCGGGCCGGTCGGCACGACGCCTGTGCGTGAATTGCTGGCGACGCTGGCGTGGCTCGGCCCGCACGCGCGGGCGGTGCGTGCCGATCTGGAGTTGCTGCGGCAGGATCGCGGTCTCGCACGCAAGTACGGCGATGACCTGGACGCCGCGCTGGCGGCCATCCGCGGCGGTGACGATGCGGCAGAGCATGGCGCCGATTCCTGTTGCGAGCTGCCCGGCGGCATTCAGGGATCGCGCTGGTGGCCGTTCGCCAATCGTGCCGGCGCCGAGGACGTGGAGGGCGTCGGCTTCGAGGATCACGACGGGACGGCCAGCACATTCAAGGAGCTGTTCCGCGGTCGCGTCTCGATCGTGGTGTTCTTCTACACGCGCTGCGACAACCCGCTCAAGTGCTCGCTGACGGTCTCGAAGCTCGCGCGGGTGCAGCAACTGCTGGAGGAGCGCGGGCTGGCCGGCCGGATCGCGACGGCCGCGATCACGTACGATCCGGCCTTCGACGTGCCGGAGCGGCTGCGCGTGTACGGGAAGGACCGGCGGGTGCGCATGGATGGCGACCACCGGATGCTCCGGGCGGTCGACGGCCTCGACACGCTGCGCCGCTACTTCGGCCTCGGCGTGAACTTCATCGAGTCGCTCGTGAACCGGCATCGCATCGAGGCGTACGTTCTCGACGCCGAGGGGCGCATCGCCGCGTCGTTCGAACGGCTGCAGTGGGATGAAGAAGCGTTGGTGGATCGCAGCGTCGCCGTCATGGAGGAGCAGCGCGAGACGGAACCGGAGGCGCCGGCGAAGGCTGGCTCCACGAAACGGAAAGTCGCGTTCCCGATGCTCGCAACAATGGCCAGCATCGCCCTGGCGTTCTTCCCGAAGTGTCCGGTGTGCTGGGCCGCGTATCTGAGCCTGTTCGGCGTCGCGGGGTTGAACCAGATTCCGTATTCGCCCTGGCTCCAACCCGCCATCGCGGCGCTGGTGCTCGTGAACGTCGCCACGGTGTGGCTGCGCGGACGCGCGACGCGGCGGCTGACGGGGTTCTATCTCGTGACTGCCGGCGCGCTGGTGACGCTTTCGAGCGTGACGCTCGGGTGGAAGAGCGTCTCGGCGATCGGGATCATCCTGACGATGGCGGGTTCGCTCGTGAGCGCGCGACGGCTACAAAGCGGATCGGCGCCGTCGCGTGTCTCTCGCGCGCGTGGGTCAGGCGGCCTGAGTGAGGAGCTGCTGCCAAGGATCGCTGATCCCAAGATCCCGGGCTAGCGACGGTATGTCGATCGACGGCGGCCTGTGGCGCCCGAGGAGCGCCTTCAGGCGTAACGACGGAACAACGATCACGTCGGGGACGACCGTAGGATTCGCCGCTGCATCGCTCGTGAACAAGACGAAGACCAGGTAATGGTGCTTCCGTGCGCTGAATGGCTGAAGAAGCCACTTCGTCGTCCCGACCAGTGTCTGCACGTCCAGAGTCAGCGCCTTTCCCGGCGACTGCAGGACGGTGATGTCCACGCTGCCGGGATGCGCGTTCGTCAAACTCGCTTCGCCGCCCAATCGATGCAGCACGGACAGTACGTGAAAACGAGCCGCAAGCTCGAGATGCCTGCCGCGGACGACCCATGCCGGCCGTGGCATCGTCAACGGCGGGACGTAGAGAGGCTCACCCCAGGCGGAGGAGTCAGCGAGATCGGCCAGCACCTCAGCTTCAATCTCGTCATCGCTGAGCTTACGTTTGCGTGAACTCATAGATCCCAGCCGGTGATGAAACGTAAGTCGCGGCTACCTTCCACCACCACGATCAACTCGAGCGGCCTGCCGGCATCGGTACGCCCTCTCACGCGGTAGCGGTCGTCTGAACGTTTGTTCCGGATGACGATGATGCCGTTCGCCATGACTTCCATGACATCGTACCTGCTGATCCCGTGCGCAGCCAGCTTCGCATCGTTGAAGGTGATGTCATAGTCGTCTGGATCGAAGCGTTCCCATCGGACCACCTGCCGAGTATAACCTGCTCCAGGAGAGCAACTTGAAAGCGCCGCTCTTGCGAGCGGCGCTTTCCTTGCTGACCCATTACACGGTCGGGCGGGTGATCGGGACGCGCGGTGGGGGTGGTTCGATCACGCCTTCGAGCAGCTTCGCGTTGATCGTGGCGCCTTCGCCGTCCTGGCGCAGGGCGCCCTGGTTCGTGACCGGGGCCAGGCGTTTCGTGGCGCGCTGTTCGGCGAGGATCGCCTCCAGGCGGGGGCGGACGGCGATCGATTCGGCGGTCTCCTGGCCGGGCCAGGCCAGATTCACCACCTCCAACTGATCCTCGCTGAGCTTGTACTGCTCGTACTGGTCGCGGACGCCGGCGTACTTCGTCTGGATCTGGTTGATGTTGGGGTTCGTGATGTTCGGGTAGGCGACGACTTCCTGGTCGTAGTGCACGTACTTCCACATGACGCCGTCGATCTCGACGACGATCGCTTCCACCTGGTTGGGGGCATCGACGTTCCGCCACTGGCGCTGGCCGGTGACCTGGCTGAGGCCCTGGGCCACGTCGTCGATGGTCATGAAGTAGACGGCCTGGCCCGGCTCGAGGTGCGCTTCGCCGCGGACGACGGGGGCGAGATCGCGGCCGACGAGGCGGCGCGTCTCGCCGTGAGTTTTCACCAGCTCGCGGGCCGTTTCTTCGGCATCGATGCCGGCCAGCCCGAGGAGCGTGGGGAGGAGGTCGGCGTGGGAGGTGAGGCCGTCGACCGTGCGCGCCGAATCCGTGACCGGCTTGCCGGTGATGATCAGCGGCACGTGGATCGTCTCCTCGTACGCCTGGTACCACTTCTGATGCATGCCGCCGTGGGCGCCGAGCATCTCGCCGTGATCGGAGGTGAAGACGACGATCGTGTCATCGGCGAAGCGGGAACGCATCAGCCGGTCGTAAACCATCGAGACGTGGTTCTCCGCCTCGACCTGCAGGTAGTAATAGAACTGCCGGTAGAGGTCGACCGTCGGCTGCGGGAAGAACATCTGCCCGTAGGTGTCGACATAGCTCTGCTGCGCGGTGGGCTTCGTCGAGAGGTTCTCGTGCTGCGTGGGCGGCGGCGGGATCGGCGGGACGTCCGCGTCCGTCGGATAGGGCAGGCCCCACGACTTCCAGATCAGGCCGAAGAAGACGATGTCGTGCGGGTTGACGTACGAGTTGACGAGCAGCCACGGCTCCTCCGTCTCTTCGCTGTCGAGCCGGTCGAGCAGGGCCAGCGCTTCGCGGGCGTAGAGGGGGTCGCGCGTCCAGCCGCAGTTCGCCTGGTTGCTGCCGTGCGGCTCGGGGCCGATCCAGCCGTCGAAGCCGAACTTGTCGAGCCGGTTGGCCTGCTTGTAGAGGTTCGTGTTCTCGACGATGGGCGTGCCGTCCGCGGTGTTGGAGATCAGCGAGTTGTGCGTCCCGGGGATCTCGATGTCCTCGTGCGAGATGTGCCACTTGCCGCGGTAGTGCGTGCGGTAGCCGGCCGCGCGGAAGTAATCGCCGAGGGTCGGCACCATGTCGGGATCGAGCCAGTACATCCCGGGGTCGTACGTCGTCTTCCCGATCCCGTCCGTCTGGCTGACGCCATGCAGCGACGGATACTGGCCGGTGAAGATGGACGTGCGGCTCGGCGCACACGCCGCCGACTGCACGTAGTGCCGCGGAAAATCGACGCCGTTCTTGCGTAAGGTGGTCTGGGCGCGGAGGTTCCGCTCCATCCAGCCCCGCAGCTCGGGCCCGTCGTAAACGGTGGGATAGCGCAGCTCGTCGACGAGGAAGAGAAGGATGTTCGGACGTTTTGCCATATGCCTCGGAGAGGCGCGAAACGGACATTTCCCTACCCGTCTTCGGTCGCGGTGCACGAGGAGGGCTCCGGGACCGATACGAGATCCGTTTCGAGTGATTCGAATGACTCGTTGAGTGATGGGAAGTCGGTTTCGAGTGACCGGAAAGCGGTGCCGAGTGATGCGGGATCGACTCACAGTGATGCGCATTCGATTCGGCGTGATCCGGAATCGGCTCTGAGCGATCGGAAATCGGTTTCGAGTGTTCGGAAATCGATTTGGAGTGTTCGAGTCTCGTCCTGGAGACACTCGAAATCGGTTTTGAGTGTTCGAGTCTGGTCGGGAGGACACCGAAATTCGGTTTTGAGTGATCGATTCTCGGTTTGAGGACACTCGCAACACTAAAAACCGATTTCGGATCACTCAAAACGATCCAGTCTCGTCGGGAGGACACTGGAGATCGGTTTTTGCGTGTTTGTGTCTCGTCTGGAGGCACCGCGCACGTCCTCAGTCGAGGACAAGAGACTCGCGAAGTCTCGCGCGAAGCCTCGCGGGCCGTCTTCAAACGCGATAAAGCGCCGGCAAGCTGCCGGCGCTCCAACGCTCCGCGTGCACGTCCGACGCTGAGACAGCGGTGCGGTTACGTGAGCTCGTCCCGCTTCCGCTCGGTCGCCACGGGAACGACAGGTGATCCGCTGGTATCGGCAGCGTCATCGGCATCGTCCTTCCCTTTGCGGATTCGCAGCATCTTGCCGGCGGCCTTCGAAACCTTCTTCCGGGCACCGTCGGCCTTGTCGCCTTCGATGACCTCGCGCTTGATGACTTCCTTTGAGAGCGCTTCGCGAAGCTCCGGCAGCTCGATCTTGGCGTCCGAGACGCGCCGTAGCTCTCGCCGCACGGTTTCGAGCACGGCGTCGCTGAGGACGACGGCGGCGAGATAGAACTTGTTCGTCGCCTGCAGGTGATCGTGATAGGCGTACAGCCCCGACTTCAGCATGCTCTCGCGCGTGAGCAGGAAGAGGCTTTCGAGGTCGGCGGCGTTCTTCGGGTTCAGCGCCAGCAGATCGATATCCAGCACCAGTTCCGCGTCGATCGGCTTGGCAAAGATGACGCGGAAGACTCTCCACAGGTTCCCGTTCGTCAGCGCGACCCATTCGACGCCCTGATTGGCGGCATAGTCGACGGCCTGCTTCGCATGACCATCCTTCAGTTCGAGGCCGATCGCTTTCACCTCGATCAACATCTGGAACTTGCCGTCGATACGCGTGGCGAGGTCGCAATAGGTGCCGCGAATTGCCAGCTCGCGCGTGACTTCACTGTACTTGTCGTAGCCGTAGATCTCGGCCAGCATGTCCGTCACGATCATCGACGTGTCGGATTCATTGACATCGCGCGACTTGGCCGCCGCAAGGATCGGGGCGAACCGCTTCAAACCAGACGACAGCCGTTCAGCAACTTTCGCAGGGATGGCCATACCTTCTCTCCTATTGGGGTAGTCTACGCCGCCGGCAGTTGCGTGTCATTACGCTGGAATATCGGCGCCCCGCTGTGCGCCTGTAGAGCGGTCGAACAAGATCAGACACCAGCGCTGCGATATTGTGGCGTCGCGGGTGAATACGTCTAAATGGCGACGTGTAGTTTGGAGTGCGGCAGCGACGCTTCATCAGCTGCCGCTTTCCTATAGCCGCAGCGGAGCTGTGGCGCAACGTGGTGCACTGTAAGGAGCGGAAGCTCGACGCTTCCGCTATGTAAAAGCGGCAGCTGATGAAGCGCCGCTGCCGCACTCCAAACTACGCGCCGGTTTGTGCTTCAGCCGCGATGCAGTTCGTCGAGGGTTTCGGCGAAGAGCTCGAAGAGGAGTTTCAGGCGGTCGACGTCTTTGATGACGCCGACGACGCGGAAGAGCAGTTCGTCGGTGCCTTGCGGGTGGGTCGTGCTGAACCATCCTTCGTCGTGATGGACGGAGAAGTCGATCTCGGGCTGGCGCTGGATCAGCTCCCGGATCTCCGCGTCGGCGAAGAGGCGTCGCAGGCGCGCTTCGTCGTTGCCTTTGATGATGAACTCGGTGTCGAACGGCTCGTGGCCTACCGCGACGTCCTGCATCCCGAACCATTTGGCGATGTCGGAGAAGATGTTCTTGCGATAGACGCGAAAACGGAAGCCGTCCCGGTTCTCGAACGGCGCGCGCATGCGGGTAAAGACGATGGTCGTCTTGCCCGTCGACACCGCGTAATTGTCGAGCGTGACGAGCCACCCCTCGTGCCGCGCCTCGACGCGGCCGCCTCTGAGGAATCCACCCTCGACATACTGCGCGCCGATCTCGGCGCTCAGTTGGCGCCAGATCTCTTCCTTGCTCGGACCGAAGAGTTTGCGGAAGACGCTCATGGACCAAAACCTATCACGCTCCATCGGCGGGTCCGCGGCTGAAGTTCAGCGTGCATCGATACGAGGACTGGGGAAAATCGGTTCCGTGACCCTCCCTAATGCATGGCGACGACGAAAGTACCGATTTCTGTTCTCGAAGGTAGCCGGAACCGGCGTTCCGGGATGATCGCGGCGTGGATCGGGGCGGGGGCGGTGGTGCTGGCGGGCGGGTTTCCGCTCGTGCAGTGGCTGGCGGAGCCGAAGCCTCCGGCTGAGGCGGTGGCGGGAGCGAAGGTGCGCATCTCGGGGCGGGTGGCGAATGCGCGCACGGATGTGCCGATCCGGAAGGCGCAGATCCGGCTGGAAGCGCAAGGGGTGCCGTCGAGCACGGAGTCGGATTCGGAGGGGACCTTCGTGGCCGACCTGCCGGCGGAGTACTCGACCGTACGCCTGCGGATCACAGCGCGCGGCTTCACGCCCTACGACCGCCTGCTGCCGCGCGATGTTGCGGACCAGATGCTGCTGGTGAATCTCGAGCCTGAAGCGGCTGGCCGCGACAGCTCGTCGGTCCGGCCGCGGAACGATGAACAGGACAGCAGACCTTTCGGCGGGCCGTCCGTTTCAGAACCGCGGCCGGCGGCGAAGGCGTCGCTGGCCGGGATGCTCAACGGGTCGTTGCCGCAGGTCGGCAGCAACAGCGATACGTGGGCCGTGATCGTCTTTGGCGAACAGGAGCGGCGGGACGACGTCGACTCGTCCCTGCGCGCGGTCCTGGCGGACAGCGGCCACGAGACCGTCCGGCTGTTCCGGAAAGTCTCGGACGAGCAGCGCCTCGCCGCCGACATTCACCGCGGCGCGAGCGACGTGCTGCAGCAACTGCAGAGCGGCCGCTATTGCACGCGCATCCTGGCGGCCCGCTTGTCCGTCGCGCACGTCGGCGTCACGGAAGGGATCACGATCGCCCGTGCGAAGCTGAACGTCCATGTGCTCTCGCCGTCCGGCGAGTCGCTGAACAGGTTCGAGCTGTCGGAGAAAGGCGGCGGTGAGGACGACAGCTCGTCGAAGCGTCATGCCGTCGACGAGCTGCTCGAATCGCTGCCGCGCGAGCTGCCGGGCAAAATCAATTAGCCTCAGAGCTCGGCGAGGATCTCCCGCCGCTTCTTCTCGTATTCGACGTCGCTGATGAGCTTCTTCTTGTGGAGCTCTTCGAGCCGGCGCAGCCGCTCTTCCGGCGTGAGCTTCGCGGTCGGCCCTCCGTCTTCTCTCGGTGTGCCGCCGCTCTTCGGCGTGGTGCCGGCCGTGACCTGCGCCGGCTTCTTCTCCGCTTTGCCGGTGGTTGCCGAACGGACGCGATTGCACTCGGCCATGGCATCGGTGAAGACGCTGCTCTTGTCGAGGCGTGCAGCCTGGCTGAGATTCATCAGCGCCGCGTCGTAGTCGCCGGCGAGGAACGAGGTCATGCCGCGGTTGTAGTGGGCGCGCGCCAGCGTTACGGGAGGCACGGACGGGGTGCTCTTGCAGGTATCGAGGCTGACCTGCGCCTCGCGTGCCGCGCCATCGAGATCGCCGTTCTGCATCAGGCGGTACGCAACGTTGAGTGCACAGGCGTTGTCGTCGAAGAAGTGGAACTGCTTCGTCTCGGTCCAGGGAAAGACGAGGCGATGCACCTGTTCCACGGCGTCGAGAAACAACGCGGTATGCACCTCCTCGGGTGCGGGGTACTGGTCGTACTGCGTGGCGCCGTTGAGGACCGACATGGCCGCGTCCTTGACGCGCCCGAGCCGCGACTGCCCGACTTCGTCGGCGCTGATCGACGCTTTGGCGTTGATCACGCGCGCCGCGGAGGTCACGCCGGTCGTGAGGTTCACGATCTGGATCGACGCCTTGAGCGCACCGCGCGTGGTCGGCACCTGGCTGCGCTGGACCCCGATGCCGTTGACGGCGGCGCGGAACTCGCGCGTATGGTAGGTGCTGCAGTCGTGGACCTTCACGAAGACGAGCGAGCCGGTGCCGATGAGCTTCCCGATCTTCGCGGCCGTCTTTTCGTTGATGGCGCCGCCGAGGTTCAGCTTGTGCTCGGCCATGATCCGTTTGAAGTTGATCCGATCGATGACGACGGCGCCGCTGGACGCAAAGTCGGCGACGAGCGAGTCGGTCAGCAGGTCGGAGCATTCGCCGGTCGGCTCGGCGAACGCCACCTGCTGCAGGGGCGTTTTGACCTGCGCCTCGTGCTTGATCGTGACGGTGACCTGGGAGCCGCCGCCCTTCAGTCGCGACCAGGGAGCGCCGGAAGCAGTGGTCAGTGTCGTCATAAAGAACGTGAAAATCAGGAAAATGCGCATGCGACCTCCCTCGTCAGTCAAGCTGGCAGCGCAGGACCCGCCGCGCTGCCGCTGTCTGTTGGAGTGCCGCGGAGACGGATTTCCCTCTTACGCCGAGCCCGCTGGCACGCGTTTACCGCCGCCAAACCGCCGGCTCACCAGCCAGAGCACGCCCGTGACGCCGAGCACGCCCGCGAAGATCAGCACCTGGTCACCGGTGCTGGCGGCGTGCGCTCCGGCCCAGGCGTAGGCGAGCGCGGGCACGATCGACCCGGCCGTGGCGGCGATGGTGGTGCGGCGCCAGCCGAGGGTGGAGCTGCCGGCGAGGATGGCCACGGTTTCGGCGAGGATGGGGATCGGACGGGTCACGGCCACGGCCACGAGGCCCCAGCGGGCCAGGAGTGCCGAGGCGCGCTCGTGCTCGATGGGGGTGACGAGGCGGCGGATGGCGGGCGTGCCGGCGCGGCCGAGGGCGAAGCCGGTGAGTGTCGCGGCGACGGAACCGGCCAGGGAGAGGGCGGCGCCGCCGGCGATGCCGAAGAGGGCGCCATTGACGATCATCACCAGGCTGGCGGGGATGGGGAGGAAGACATCGCCGACGAGCAGCAGAAAGCCGGCGACGGCAGCGACGACGCCTCCGTCTTGCTGCAACGGCGCGGGGTTCTCGAGGATGGCGAACCCAGCGGCCGACGCGGCGAAGAACATGAGCAACAGCGCCAGCGCGATGGCCGCGGCGAGCGTCCACCAGCGCAGCATCCCGGATCCCTGCATGGCGAGATGATACCGGCATCGAGGGAATTCCCTCCGGTCCCCCCGCGTATGCGCTTGCTCATGGAACAGCCGCAGCAGCAGACGATCCGCATCACTCTCGACGATACGACCGCGCAGGGCGAATACGTCAACTTCGCGAACATCATTCACTCCCCGAGCGAGTTCGTGCTCGACCTCGGCCGCGTGGTGCCGGGCCGCCCGGACGTGAAGATCTACAGCCGCGTGATCATGACGCCGCTGCACGCGAAGCAGCTCCTCGACGCGCTCGGCCAGAACATCGCCATCTTCGAGCAGAAGCACGGCGAGATCCGCGTCGGCGACGCGGTGCCGTTCTCGAGCGGCAACGAACCGTCGAACTGATGGCGAAGATCAAGATCGTGGGTGCCGGCCTGGCAGGCTCGGAATGCGCCTTCGCGCTCGCACGGCGCGGCCATAGCGTGACGCTCTGCGAGATGCGCCCGGTGCGGCAGACGCAGGCGCATCAGACGTCGAACCTCGCGGAGCTGGTCTGCTCGAATTCGTTCCGCTCCTCCGCGCCGACGAACGCCGTCGGCCTGCTGAAGCAGGAGATGCGGCTGCTGGAGTCGCTGGTGATCCGCTGCGGCGAGGAAGCACGCGTCCCCGCGGGCGACGCCTTCGCCGTGGACCGGGAACGTTTTTCGGCGGCGATCACGAGCACGATCGCGTCGACGCCGAACATCACGCTGGTCCGCGAGGAAGTGACGTCGCTGGACCGCGGCGATCATGACTTCCTCGTCGTGGCCACGGGCCCGCTCACGAGCGATCCGCTCTTCGACGCGATCAACGATTTCCTCGGCCGCGACGGCCTCTATTTCTACGATGCGATCGCACCGATCGTGGCCGCCGATTCGCTCGACATGTCGAAGCTGTACTGGAAGTCGCGCTACGGCAAAGGCTCAGCCACGGATTACCTGAATGCACCGATGACGCAGGCGGAGTACGAGGCCTTCGTGGCGGCACTGCTCTCCGCGGAGCTGTTCGCGGCGCACGATTTCGAGCAGGCGGTGCACTTCGAAGGCTGTCTCCCGGTGGAAGAGATCGCCAGCCGCGGGATCGAGACGCTCCGCTTCGGCCCGATGAAACCGGTGGGCCTGGAGCACCCGGTCACGGGCGAGCGCCCACACGCGGTGATCCAGCTCCGCAAGGAAGATCTCTCGGACGAGTTCTTCAATCTGGTGGGCTTCCAGACGAAGATGAAGGTCGGCGAGCAGAAGCGGGTGATCGCGATGATCCCAGGCCTGGAGAACGCGCAGTTCGCCCGCTTCGGCTCGATGCACCGCAATACGTTCATCAATGGCCCGAAGCACCTCCGCCCGACGTTCCAGGCGAAGCAGGACGATCGTCTGTTCTTCGCCGGCCAGATCACAGGCGTGGAAGGTTACGTGGAGTCGTCCGCGGTGGGCCTCCTGGTGGCCCGCTATATCGACGAGCTCTCCCGCAACGCGCCCCCCACCCCGCTCCCCTATCACACAGCCCTCGGCGCCCTCGGCCGCCACGTGAGCGAGTCCTCCCCCGACCGCTATCAGCCCTCGAACGTGACCTGGGCCCTGATCCAGGACGTAGTCGGCCGCGCCAAAAAGATCGAGAAACGCGAACGCCAGGCCGCCCTCGCCCTGCGCGCGATCTCTGAGCTGGCCGCGGCGTAGGAGCTCCCGAAGGGGACGACGACCGGGGCGCCTCCGGCGGGCGGCCACGGGCCGCAGCGCTGGTTGCCATAGGCTGCGCGATAGTTGTCGCGATTAACGCGTTAGTAAGTAGGGGCGACTGCGGCTTGGCCAACCAGCGCTGCGGCCCGTGGCCGCCCGCCGGAGGCGCCCCCCGTCCGTCATCCCTTCGGGAAATCCAACGACCGCGTCCCTCTCACGGGGCATGATCATTTCTGTCATCAACCATACGAATGGGGAAGTGCCGGATGAGGAGTTGCAGCGGGTTCTTCGGTCCATCAACCGGCAGATTCAGGAAGACTTTGCGCCCTACTGGAGCTTGAGCGCCACCTTGCGGCTCGAAGGGCGGACCTCGTCGCGGCCCGGGGCGGCTGAGGAAGTCGACGCCGACATGCGTGGCGACGCCATCATCTACATCTGGGACAAAGCCGATGCAGAAGAAGCGCTCGGGTACCACGAGCGGAACCACCATGGCATCCCGTACGGGTTCGTGTTCACGGAGGTCTGTACGAGGTTGTGTGAACCCTGGTCCGTCGCCCTGTCGCACGAGGCGCTGGAGATGATCGGCGACCCCGAGACCAACCTGCTGGTCATGGGGCCGCATCCCGGCGACCAGGATCGCGTCGTCTTTCACTGGCTGGAGCTGTGCGATGCCGTGCAGACCGAGTGGTACGAGATCGACAAGGTCGCGGTATCGAACTTCGTCCTGCCGTTGTACTTCACCGGCACGCGGAAGGTGGACGAGCCGGGCGCGCGGAATGATTTTCTCGGGCGCTCGCCGTTGCGGTCCTTCGGTGTGAAGCCGGGCGGGTACGTCGGGTATTACGATCCGCTCGAAGGGGAGCACTTCAAACACTTCTGCGATTGCGACGGCGAGGCGCAGCGGCGGGACGTCGTGAAGAACGCGGTGCAGATGACCCGTCGCGGGGAGCGCTACCAGATGTTCGCGCAGCGGCTGGAGAGCGTGCTCACGAAGCAGCGGACGCTCGAGATCCCGTTCCCGGTCATGCCCGATCCGGGGATCGAAGTACATCCGCGCGACCTCGAGCCGGGGGACATCCTGCTGTCGCGGCGCGCGGGGCGGGTGAGCCACGCGATCTCGCTCTTCGACGGCACGCCGGTGACGACCGCCTCGCTGTACCTCGGCAACTTCGCCGTCGCGGAAGTGGGGCGGGACTCGATCGTGCGCCGCGATCTCGATGGTGCGACGAGCGGCACCGAGTGGGTGAAAGTGCGGCGTCTGGCGTCGGAGGTCGAGGGCATGGAGCCGGTGCTCGTCCGGGCGCGGCGTTACCTCGAGCGCGCGTCGGACTACGGCTACGATCCGATGGTCCTGCTGACGTTCCTCGCTCTCGGCCGCAAGCCGAAACACACGCCGAGCCTCAGCGCGCTGCTGCAGCGCATCCTGCAGACGGCGACCGACGTGCTGGTGCGCCGCAATCCGAGCGAGCCGCGTGCGCCGCTGTTCGGCTCGGAGCTGATCTACCGCTGCTTCGACGAGGCCATCTCACGCGGCGACAGCGGCTACGCCATTATCGTGGACGGCGACGGGCCCTCGCGGCGGGCGCTCGACTCGAACCGCGGACGAGGCATCGAGCGGGGCAGCCTGCTCGAAGCGATCAGCACGCGGCGGTTCCGGACCGGCGCCTTCGCGCGTACGTACAGCCGCGAGGTGCCGCTGGAGACGATCATCGTGCAGTACACGACCGAGCAGAACGGACCGGAAGCGTCCGATTGCGACGTAGTGGCGACGCCGGAGCTGCAACGGGGCGCGCTGCAGTTCGCGTTCGCGTTGTACGCGGTGCAGCATGGCGGGCAGTACGTCTCCGATCCGCGGATCGCGATCGACAACCTGCTGAAGACGGTGCGGGACTACGTCTCGCCGGGCGATCTTTATTCGACGAGCACCCTGCGGACCGTGGGCAACCTCGCGGCACTGCCGCCGGAGACGGCGAATCACTTCGCCACGGTGTGGGAGGAACAGGTGCGGCAGATCGCCGGTGCGGCGCGGCTGACCATTTAGGTCTGGGAGTGCGGTGGCGTTTAGCGTTCGCCACCGCACTCCGGGATCAACGCAAAACTATCGCAGCGTGTACCGCACGCCGACGATGGCGCGGCGCCCGCCGGACTCGTAGCCGAAGACCTCTTCGTACTGCTCGTCCGTGGCGTTCTCCACTTTCACATAGGGGGCAAAAGCGCCCACGTTCCAGCGGAACATGATGTCCGCGGTGGTGTAGGCGTCGTTGCTGACGCGGCCGTAGGGGAAGAGATCGGTCACGTCGTCGCGGGAGCCGTTGTGGAGGAGCGCCAGGTGGACGGCGAAGGGGTTGAAGTCGTAGCCGAAGGCGATCGAGCCGGAGTGCTCGGGGCGGCGCAGCAGCGGCTCGCCCGTCGCTTCATCCTCCGTATCGATCCAGGTGTAGCTGCCCGTCACCGTGGCATTGCCGAAGCGCCGCGTGGCGCCGAGCTCGAGGCCCTGGCTGTCGGCGGCGGCGATGTTCTCGTACCGCGTGGCGCCGAACACGATCAGCCCTTCGTACTCGCTGCGGAAGAGCGTCGCGCTGATGCTGCCGTGCGGCATGAAGCGCTCGTAGCCGATCTCCGCGTTGCGGCTGCGCTCGGGGTCGAGCCCCTCGTTGCCGAAGAAGGGGCTGTAGAGCTCACCGACGGCGGGGGCGCGGAACGCTTCGCCGTAGGCGACGCGGAACTTGTGGCCGGCCCGGACGAAGGCCACACCGAGTCGCGGCGACAGCTCGCTGCCGATCGATTCGTAGTCGTCGTGACGAAGGCCGGCGGCCACTTCGAGCGAGCCGGTGCCGATGGGAAGCGACAGACGGTCTTCGATGAAGAACGAGCGGCTCGTCCGCTTCTCCTGATGGATGGTGCTGAACGAATTCTCGTTGTCGACGATGGCTCGTTCCCATTCACCGCCGATGGTGATGGCGCCGAACGACGCCGTCTTGTAGCGCGCGGTGGCGTGGGCCTGACGGACGCGTGAATCGGTGGTGGACTGTTCGGGACCGAACGGGCCGTTCGGATCGGAGAAGTCTTCGCCGCGGCGGCTTTCGGAGAGGCGCAGCTCGTAGCCGGCGGCGCCGCGGCCGTAGCGCACCGGCACGGCGAACTGCGACTCCGTGCCTTCCTCGCGGCGGTCGAGGCTCGGGACGAACGCGGTCCCGGAGCCGTTCGGCACGAAGGGGATGCCGAGGCCGTAGCGGTTGTGACGGGCCATCAGGCCGACGGAGAGACCGTCGAAGAGGGCGTACTGGGCGCCGCCGAGGATGGAGGTGCCGTCGAAGTCGTCGTTGGGATCGAAGCCGTCGTCGCGGCGCTGCTCGACGGCCACGTGCGCGGTCCACGGGCCATTGACGTATGCGCCGGAGACGGCGCCGTTGTAGAGGCCCTGCTGGCCGGCTTCGACATCCGCGCGGAGGTTCGACGTGGACGGCGTCGTGAGGACGTTCACCACGCCGCTCACCGCTTCGGAACCGTACAGCGCGGAGAACGGGCCGCGCACGACTTCCACCCGCTCGACGGCGGCGGTGGAGAGCTGGCCGAAGTTGTAGCCGGAGAAGTAGGGGTTGTTCATCTCGATGCCGTTCCAGAGGACGAGCGCCTGCTTGGAACTGCCGCCGCGGACGAACAGCGTCGCGACTTTGCCGGGGGAGCCGGTGCGGGCGATCGTGACGCCCGGGACTTCGCGCAGCACGTCGGCCACGTCGCGCGCTTCGCGCTGCTCGATCTCTTCGCGCGTGATGACCGTCACGGCCGCGGGGGTGGAGGCGATCGTCTCCGGGAGCGCCGAAGCGGTGACGACGATTTCTTCGTTGACGGCCGGGGCGGTCTGGGCGTGGACGGTGGTGGAAAAAATGAGGACAGCAGTAGCCAGGAACAGGGACAGAGACTTCATGAGACTCCTTTCGCTTCCCTCCGAAGCGTGAATACGAGCGAGTCTGAGCGGTCGGTCTCCTGGCTCTCGGGTCATCCTTCCCACACCACCCTTCCCGCTTTCGCAGTGGGGACCCATCGAGGGTCGGGTGTGAGTCGTCGCCGAACACAGTGGCGGGGGCCGCGCCGGCTTGAACCGGCTTCCCGTGCACCGCATCAGATGCATGTTGGGAAAGAACTGGGGGCAGATGATAGCACTGGCCGCGGCCTGGGCTCGGGGCCCGGGGCTCGGGGCTCGGTGGGGGTCAGACGCGAGGTCAAGGGGACGGCACAGCAGACAGCGCCCTTCACCTCGAGCCTGGTACCTGGCCCAGGGCTCGGGCCCCGGGGCCAGGGGCGTCAGACGTAAGGTTAAGAGGACTGCACCGAAGGCGGCCCCTCAACCTTGGGTCTGACCCCCACCGGGCCCTGAGCCCCGAGCCCCGAGCCCTCTACTGCGGCCGCTTTCTGAACTTCTCGTACAGGATCGTCTGGTGCGTCTCCATCGGGATGTCTTCACCGGCGATGAACACGCGGCGGACGTTGGTGCGGATCTCGAGGGGGTCGCCATCCGTGATGATTACGTTGGCCATCTTGCCGGCTTCCAGTGAGCCGATACGGTTGGCGACGCCGAAGATCTGGGCGGGGTAGATGGTGATGGCTTTCAGAGCCTCTTCCTTCGGGAGGCCGAAGGCGGCGCAGGCGGCGGCGTGGTACGGGAGGTTGCGGGCGTTGTGGGCGTCCTGCGTCTGGATCGCGAAGGGGATGCCGTTATCGTGCAGCGTCTTCGCGTTGGTGAAGAGCAGGTCGTAGGCGTCGTCTTCGCGCGGCGGGAGGGCGAGGATGGGGCCGAGGAGCACCGGGATGTTGCGCCGCTTGAGGTCCGGCAGGACCTTGCCGACGTCGGTGCCGCCGGAGAGGATCACCTTCAGCTTGAACTCGTCGGCGAAGGCCAGCGCCGCCTTGATATCGCGGGCGAAGTTGGCGTGCATGACGACCGGCACGCGTCCTTCGACGACCGGCACGAGCGCTTCGAGGATGAGATCGCGGTCGACGCGGCGCGTCCTGGCGTTGATCGCCCTGGCGTACGCCTGCGCGTCGCGGAAGGTGTCGCGCAGCTTGTCGAGCTGCGTGGTGTAGCTCTTCTGCCGTTCCTTCTCCGCTTCTTCTTCCTGCGGCTCACCGGCGAGCGGTGAGCTGCGTAGGCGGGGGAAGCGGACGTGCATCGCCAGCGGCGACTGCAGCACCATCTCCGGCGGTGTCCAGCCGGCGAGCTGCATCAGCGCGCTCTGGCCGCTGACGAGCCCTCCCTCCGGCACCACCGCGACCGTCGTGACGCCGTTGACGCGCGTCACCGGGATGACGTTGCTGTGCGGGTTCACCGCCACGGCGGCGCGGGCGTTCGGATTGAGATCGCCGACCTCCGCAGTATCGACGGTGCCGCCGACGGCGTCGACCTCGACGAGGCCGACGTTCGTGCCGGAGTCGATCAGGCCGGGGTAAACCGAGAGGCCGCTGCCGTCGATGACGGTGGCATCGGCCGGCACCGCCACGTTCGCGCCGATGGCGGTGATGACGCCGTTCGCGAAGACGATCGTGCCGTTTGGAATCGGCGCCGAGGTGACGGGATAGATCGTCGCGTTACGGATGGCGACGGTCGGCTTCGTGCCGGGGTTGTTGAAGATGAGCGACTGCGCCGAGAGGTTCGAGGCGGCGAGGAGGAGCGCCGCGAGCAGCATGCGCTTCATTGGATCTCCTTTGCGGGGGAAGCGGCGATTTCGGATGGCCGGTTACCGGTTTCCGGAGAGGCGGGAGGCGCCGGGTTCGCGGCCGGTTTCGACGGGTCCGCGGCAGGCGTTTTCTTCGCGTCGGCGGCCGCCTTCTTCTTCTCGTCCGCTTCCTTCTTCAGGCGCTCGTCCTTCTCGCGGCGCATCGCTTCGCGCTGCTGGAGGTCGCGCTGGCGGTCGAAGACCACCTCCCCTTCGATCATCGTCGTCTCGACGCGCGCGTACGTCGACAGCGGGTGCGCGGTCCAGATGACGATGTCGGCGTCCTTGCCGGCTTCGAGCGATCCGATGCGGTGATCGAGCCGGAGCTGCTTCGCCGGGTTGATGGTGCACAAACGCATGGCTTCATCTTCGGTGAGCCCGCCGTACTTCATCGCTTTCGCGGCGTCCTGGTTGAGGTGCCGCGCCAGCTCGTCGGAGTCGGAGTTGACGGAGGTGAGGACGCCCGCGCGATGCATCAGCGTGACGTTGTACGGGATCGCGTCGTACGCCTCCATCTTGTAGCCCCACCAGTCGATGAAGGTGCCGCCGCCGGCGCCGTGCGCGGCGATCTCGCGGCCGACCTTGTAGCCCTCGAGCACGTGCTGGAGCACGCGCACCTTGAAGCCCAGCTCGTCGGCCAGACGGAGGAGCATGACGATCTCGTCCGAACGGTACGAGTGCGCGTGGACGTCGATGTTGCCGCGCAGGATGTCGGCCATCGTCTCCATCAGCAGGTCGCGGCGCGGCGCGATGGCGGTCTCGTTGCGCTTCCGCCTGGCCTCGTACTCGTCCCAGCGCGCCATGTAGTCGCGCGCGTCGAGGAACGATTTGCGGATCACTTCCTCGACGCCCATGCGGGTGCCGGGGTACTGGCGCGGCGTGCCGGCAGGCGGCTGGAAGTTGGAGCTCTTCGGGTTTTCGCCGAGGGCGAACTTGATCGTGCGGGGAGCGTCGGAGACGAGCCAGTCGGAGACCGGATGTCCCCATTTCCACTTCACGATCTGGCTCTGGCCGCCGATGGCGTTCGCGGAGCCGTGCAGGACCAGCGCCGTGGTCGTACCGCCGGCAAGCTGGCGGTACGCGGAGATGTCGTCGTTCGTCATCGCATCGGCAATGCGCACCATGCCGGTGTTCGGCAGGGAGACCTCGTTGACGCTGCCCTCGACGGCGGTGTGGCTGTGGCTGTCGATGATGCCGGGGGAGATGAACTTGCCGGTGCCGTCGATGACGCGCGCGCCGGCGGGGGTGGCGACGTCGCGGCCGATGGCGGCGATCTTCCCGCCGCGAATGACGATCGTGCCGTTCTCGATCGTCCCGTTCGTGACGGTGAGAATCGTGCCGCCGCGGATGACGGTAGCGTCCTGCGCGACCGCCGGCAGGGCCAGCAGCGCGATGAGTGCGAGCGTGGTTCTCATTCTCCCTTCCTCCCGCTGAACGGCCAGGTGCCGATGGTGGTCGTCACGTTGCCCTCGAGCGTGTCGCCCGTGACGGTGCCGCGGAACAGCCAGTCGCTCGTTTCGGACTCGTTCTGCGTCTCGGCCGAGATCGTGAACTCGAGCGCGGTGCCGTCGAACGTGCCGTTGCGGATCTCGCCGGAGCCCTGGTCGCCGGTGTAGGAGCCGGTGATCTTGCCCTCTTCGGCACGGAGCGTGACGTTGATGGCGACGTTGCCCTGCGGCGCACGCACCGTCAGGTTCCAGGTGCCGTCGACCGGCGACGCGGCGCTGGCCGCCGGCTTCTTGTCGTCAGCCGGAAGGCGGAGCTCGCGGCCGTCGACGAGGACGCGCCGGACCTTCGCGTCCTTCGCGAAGATCGGCTTGTCGGTGACGACGATGTTGGCGATCTTGCCCCGCTCGAGCGTGCCGAGCTGGCGGTCGACGCCGAGGATGCGCGCCGGCCAGAGGGTGGTGGCGCGGAGGGCGTCGGCCTCGGAGAGTCCGTTGTCGATCGCCTTACGGATGCCCGGGAGGTAGTCGCCCGCCTTGCCGGAGCCGGAGACGAGCGCGAACTGCACGCCTCCCTTCACCAGCGCGGCGGGTGTGGTCGGGGCGAGCTGGCGCTCGCGGACGACGCGAAGCGGCTGGTCCTCGCGATCCTGCTCGTCGGTCGGTGTGGCCGGCCACTTGACGCTGACGAGCAGCGGCACGTGCAGGAGATCGGCGGCCATCGAGTGCGCCTGCCGCGCGCCGGCGACGACGATGCGGAGGTTGTACTCGCGTGCGATCGTCTGGACGCGGCGGATCATCTCCTCCGAGTCGGCCACGAAGATGACGGGCATCTCGCGCTTGAGCGCGGGGCCGAGCGCGTCGAGGGCCGGATCGTCCGACGGACGCTGCAGGCCGGAGGGGTTGCGCTCGTAGATCTGCCGCGCGCTCGTATGCTGCTGCGCGTCCATGAACGACTGGCGGATGTAGGCGACCACGCCCATGAGCGAGTCCGGATAGGTCCAGGTCGGCCGCGTATTGAAGGAGATCTGCATCGCCGCGGGCGACTTGATGACGCTGGAGGTGATGGGGCCACCGCCGAGGTTCACGACGGCCGTCTGACCGTTGAAGATCCCGCTGGAAGGGGCGATCTGCACCGTCGTGACACCGACCGCACGCCGCGCCGAAGCGTCGTCGTCGGAGATGCGCGCGTTGCGGAGGGCGAGTGAATCGGCGGTCGGTTCGGCCGGGCGTTCCGCCGCTGCCGCCGCGCCGCCACCTCCGCCACCACCGCCGAAGCCGCGCCGCGGAGGAGCGGCCGCGAAGCCGAGCGAGGTATGGGCGTCGATCAGCCCGGGGTAGACGTGCATGCCGGTGGCGTCGAGGGTCGTCGCATCGGCCGGAATCGCCACGTTGGCACCGACAGCCTCGACGAGGCCCTCGCGGACGATGACGGTGCCGTTCGGGATGTCAGCACCGGAGACAGGATGCACGGTCCCGCCGGTGATCGCATAGACGCCCGGCGCATCGGCCCGCGTCATCAATGGAAGAGCAAGGAGCAGAAACAGCGCCGCGAAGCGCCCAGATCGCATGGTCCACCCTCCGGCCGCGAATGGTAGCGCATGGGAGGGCCCGGGGCTCGGGGCTCGGGGCCCGGTGGCATTGACTTAGAGGTTTGCCTCATGTGGGACAGACACTCCTGTCTGTCCGGCCCACCCCCGAGGTCCATTCCTCCAGACAAGCGGCCGTTCGGGTGCACGGGACAGACAAGAGTGTCTGTCCCACATCTAAAGTCAACGCCATCGGGGCGCTCGCACGCCTTCGTTCTCAGGCGCGGCACACGCAATGCTACGCTCTCCCCGGACCCTGAATGCACGACGACGCGGAGCCGGAACCGGGGGGACAGCAGCTTTGAGAGCGATCGTCCTTTCCGTGCTGCTTCTGTTGGCGACGGCGGCGCGCGCGCAGGATGCGCTCGTGGCCGGCGCCGACGCCGACCGTCTCGAATCCGGCCATGGCGGCGGGGCCTCGCTGCTCTGGCTCCATTCCCGCGCCAGCGGCACGTTCTCGGCCGGCGCGGCGTTTCGCACGTTGCCCGGTACGCGCTGGGCTTACGGCACGCTCGGCCTCACACACCGCCTCACGCCGCTGACCACGCTCAACGGCGAAGCCAGCCTCGGCGGAGGGAGCGACGACGGCGGACGCTTCCGCTACCTCCTGCTGCGCGGCGGCGTCACTCGCGAGCTGCTGGCGAAGCGGCTTTACGGCGAGGCCGAGTGGCTGCAGGTGGACGTCGCGCGCCAGCAGGAAGGCCTCGTCCGGCTCGGCGCCATGTACCTGCCGCGCCCGCGGCTGGCGTTGCGCGCCTCGGTCTACGAAGCGCTCTTCGGCGACAGCGACACGACGCTCGGCACGCTGCGCGCCGACTACGACTTCGGCCGGATCACCGCCATCGGCGGCTTCTCCGGCGGCACCGCGCTGCCGGTGCTGCTGCAGCAGACCGGGAACGATGCCGTGCGGGTGCGGGAGGCGTTCGGCGGCGTGGCCTTCGACGCGGCTTCGCGCCGCTGGACCGTCATGCTCTCGAATCTTTCCTCCGGCGGCGAAGATCGACGGCGGCTGTCGGTCTCGTGCCGCATCCCGCTGGCTTCGCCCACGGCAGGCGGGCGATGAGCAGCGTCGACGGCAAGGCGGTCGGCACTCCGCGGCGCGTTCCGGTGATCGCGCTGATCGTGCTGGTGCTGGCGGTCGGCGTGGGAAGCGCGTTCGTGCGGCTGGCGGACCGCCGCAGCGTGGAGAACCGGCGGCGCGTGGCCTCGGAGGCGGCGGCGGCGGCGACGGTGCGCATCGAGAGACAGATCGACGCCGCCTTTGCCGCCGCGTCGATCGTGGCCGCGCTGCTGCGTGCGCGCGGCGATGCGGACGTGAACACCATCGCCGCAGAGGCCGTGCAGCGGGGAGGCGTCGCCGGCATCGAAGTCGTCGCCGCCACGGCCGTCCCGGCGCCGCCCGGGGCGAGCACGGTCCTGATGATGTCGGAGTCGCGGCAGTTGCGAGCCTGCGTGCGCGTGGCGCCGGCGGACCCCCGCTTCGCCGTGGCCATCCTCGACCTGCCGGAGCTGCTGGCGCGGAGCGGCGTCGACGAGCTGCCGTCGGACGGATACGACTACCAGCTCGTGGCCTCCGGCGCCGCCGCCTCGGGGCGCGCTTTCGTGGTGGCGCGGTCCTCACCGCTCGAGCTCGCGGAGCCGGTGCGCTCCTCCTTCGCGGTCCCGCAGGGGCGCTGGACGCTCGACGTGGCGCGGCGCGCCGGCTGGCGGATGGCGGGAGAGCGGACGCGGGAAATCGCCATCGTCCTGATCGGCAGCCTCCTCTTCGCCCTGTTCGTCTACGACCTGCTGCGGCGGCCGTACGTGCTGGAGCGGGAAGTCGAGCTGCGCACGCGCAAGATCGTGGAGACGAATCGCCGCCTCACGGCGGAGATCGAGCAGCGGCAGCGTGCCGAGGAGCAGGTCGTCCACGAGGCCACGCACGACCGGCTGACCGCGCTGCCGAACCGCGTTTACCTGCGCGACCGGATCACGCGCGCCCTCGACCGGGCCCGGTCGGCCAACGCCGTCGGCTTCGGCGTGCTCGTGATCGACATCGACCGCTTCACCGACGTGAACGACGGGCTCGGACACGACATCGGGGACGAGCTGCTGACCCTCGCGGCGCGGCGCCTCCAGAGCTGCATCCGCTTCGGCGACGTCCTGGCGCGCGTCGGCGGTGACGAGTTCGCGATCCTCTCGCTGGCCATCGATCCGGCGGAGATCACCGGCGTGGCCCGCCGGGCGCACGAGGCGCTGGAAGTGCCGTTCGAGGTGGGCGGGCACCGCGTGCAGATGTCGGGCAGCATCGGCATCGCTCTGAGCGCGAGCGGCTACACCGTCGCCGACGAGCTGCTGCGCGACGCCTATCTGGCCGTGCATCGGGCGCGGCAGCAGGGGGGCGCGTCGCACGTCCTGTTCGACCCGAAGATGCACGAGCAGGCCGCGGCGGCCCAGCAGATCGAGACGGAGCTGCGCGCCGCGCTCGCGGGCAACGAGCTGCGGCCGTACTTTCAGCCGATCGTCTCCCTCACGACCGGGCGCATCACCGGCTTCGAGGCCCTCGTGCGCTGGATCAGCCCGAAGCGGGGCTTCGTCTCCCCCGCCGCGTTCATTCCGGTGGCGGTGTCGAGCGGCCTGATCATCCCGCTGGACCAGTGGATGATGCGCGAAGCAGCGCGGCAGGTGCACGAGTGGAACAGCCGCCTGCAGCTCGAGCCGCCCCTGACGATCAGCGTGAACGTCTCCGGCCGCCGGCTCGGGCAGCGCGAGCTGATCGAGGACGTGGCCCGCACGCTCCGCGAGACCGGCATCGACACCCGCTCCCTGCGCCTGGAGATCACGGAGGGGGAGATGATGGAGCGGCCGGACGAGGTGCTGGCGATCCTGACGGAGCTGAAGCGGATGAACATCACGCTCCTGGTCGACGACTTCGGCACCGGCTATTCGTCGCTGAGCTACCTGCACAGCTTCCCGATCGACGTCGTCAAGATCGACCAGTCGTTCGTCCGCCGGATGCTGGAGAGCGGCAAGGACGAGGAGATCGTCCGCGCCGTCATCAACCTGAGCGCCACGCTCGGCCTGCGGGTGATCGCCGAAGGCATCGAGACCGCCGGCCACCTCGCGCGCCTGCGCGAGCTCGGCTGCGACTACGGCCAGGGCTACCTCTTCTCGAAGCCGGTCGACGCCGCCGCGATCGAAGCCCTGCTGGCGACCAATCCGTCGTGGATTGAGGATTGAGGATTGAGGATTGAGGATTGAGAATTGAGGATTGAGGATTGAGGATGGCTGCGCTCCAGGCACCCGGGTCGCCCGAGCGCAGCCAATCCTCAGTTCTCAATCCTCAATCCTCAATCCCGTCCGGTCCGGCGGTTGCACGACAAGGTCACTGAATGGCGCGCCGTACGAGTGACTACGCTGCCACCGGGAAGCCGCAGCACTCGTTGCGGGAGCGGTTTGGCGCGTTGCGGAACCTGCCGCCGTTTCTGCGGCTGATCTGGCAGACCAGCCGCTCGCTCACGGTCACGAATGCAGTGCTGCGGCTGCTGCGGGCGTTTCTGCCGGTGGCGCTGCTCTTCGTCGGGAAGCTGATCATCGACGAGGTGATCCGCCTGGCGTCAGCGGGCGGCGCTCCAGCCACCCCGCTGGAGTGGTGGGCCTCCGGGCGTGTCGACCGGCTGGCGATGCTGATCGGGCTGGAGCTGGGCATCGCCATACTCTCGGACGTGATCGGGCGCATCGTCTCGCTGGTGGACTCGCTGCTCTCGGAGCGCTTCACGAACGAGACGAGCATCCGCCTGATGGAGCATGCGGCCACGCTCGACCTCGAGGACTTCGAGGACAGCGAGCTGCAGGACCAGCTCGAGCGGGCACGCCGCCAGACGATGGGGCGCAGCTCGCTGCTCACACAACTGCTGGCGCAGGCGCAGGACGCCGTCACGATCATCGCCTTCGCGGCCGGCCTCATCGCCTACGCTCCCTGGCTGATCCTTCTCCTCGGCATTGCTCTCATCCCCGCCTTCCTCGGCGAGGCGCACTTCAACGCCGCCAGCTACACGCTCAACTACACGCGCACCCCGGAGCGGCGCGAGCTCGATTACGTCCGCCAGACCGGCGCCGGCGTCGAGACGGCGAAGGAAGTGAAGATCTTCGGCCTCAACGCCTTCCTCCTCGAGCGCTACCGCATGCTCGCCGATGCTTTCTATCGGGCGAACAAGTCGCTCTCCGTGCGGCGCGCCTTCTGGGGGAGCGTGCTGACGGCAATCGGCACGCTCGGCTACTACGTGGCGTACGGCTACCTGGCCTGGGGCACGCTGAGCGGCGACTTCACGATCGGCGACCTGACGTTCCTGGCCGGCTCGTTCCGCAGGCTGCGCACGCTGCTCGAAGGGCTGCTCACCGGCTTCTCGCAGATGGCCGGGCAGGCGCTGTATCTCGACGACCTGTTCTCGTTCTTCCTCATCGAGCCGGAGATCACCTCCCGGCCGGACGCGCTCCCCTTCCCTCGGCCGATGCAGGAGGGGCTGCGCTTCGAGAACGTCGGCTTCCGCTATCCCGGCGCGGAGCGGTGGGCGGTGCGGAACCTCACGTTTACGCTGCGGGCCGGCGAGGTCGTCGCGCTCGTGGGGGAGAACGGCGCGGGGAAGACGACGCTCGTGAAGCTGCTGGCGCGGCTCTACGATCCGGACGAAGGACGGGTGCTGGTCGACGGCCGCGATCTGCGCGAGTACGACCTGGAGTCGCTGCGCTCGAACATCGGCGTCATCTTCCAGGACTTCGTGCGCTATCACCTGACGGCGGCGGAGAACATCGCCGTGGGGCGGATCGAAGCGGCCGGGGACCGGGCGCGGATCGAGACGGCGGCGCGGCGCAGCCTGGCGGACGAGGTGATCCTCCGTCTGCCGAAGCAGTACGACCAGCCGCTCGGGAAGCGCTTCCGCAAGGGGGTTGAGCTGTCGGGCGGCGAGTGGCAGAAGATCGCCATCGCCCGGGCCTACATGCGGGACGCGCAGCTCCTGATTCTGGACGAGCCGACGGCGGCGCTGGATGCGCGGGCGGAGTTCGAGGTGTTCCAGCGCTTCCGTGAGCTGAGCTCCGGCAGGACGACGGTGCTGATCTCGCACCGGTTCTCGAGCGTGCGCATGGCCGATCGCATTCTCGTGCTGGCGGACGGGCAACTCGAGGCTGCCGGGACGCACGAGGAGCTGCTGGCGGCAGGGGGGCGGTATGCGGAGTTGTTTGAACTGCAGGCGGAGGGGTATCGGTGACGTGGGGGAGTGCTGAATCGATGTTCAATGCTGAATGCTGAATGTTGAATGCTGAACAAGGCGACGGCCACTCACGAGCACTTCAACATTCAACATTCAGCATTGAACATTGACGCTGATCTCACCCCATTCGGTCGATCGCTCGCGGAGTCTTTGCTTTGCCTCCCCGAGTCTTCGATTGAAGTGACCCCAATCATTCAGTCGTTCGCGGAGTCTTCGCTTTGACTCCCGGAGTCTTCGATTGATATCGCCCATGTCATTCGCTCGTTCGCGGAGTCTTTGCTTTGCCTCCCCGAGTCTTCGATTGATATCGGCCCATATCAATCGTTCGTTCGCGGAGTCATTGCTTTGACTCGCGGAGTCTTCAATTGATATCGCCCCATATCAATCGTTCGCTCGCGGAGTCTTCGCTTTGACTCCCGGAGTCTTCGATTGATATCGGCCCATATCATTCGGTCGTTCGCGGAGTCTTTGCTTTGACTCCCGGAGTCTTCGAGTGAGCTCGGCCCTGTCAATCGCATGCTCGCCGAGGCCAGTGATGGACTCGCCGGGGCCGCGGTTGACGTCGGTGGGGCCTGGCTCAGCGTCGGGTGGACAGCACGCTCAGCTCGGCCACGAGGCGAATGAGGCGGCGGCCTTCTTCGTCGGCCTGTTCGTAGGCGCGGCAGAGGGTTTCGAGCTCGTCTTCGTCCTCGTAGGCGGCGACGGTAAAGCCGTCGTCGGGCTGGGAGGCGGTGGACGTCACGCTGCGGGTCCAGAGGCCGTCGTTGAGGTGATAGCTGGTGAAGCCGCGGGTGCGGGCGCGGCGGGCGCCGCCGAGGTCCGCGAGCATCGCTGCGCCGGCCACGTCGGCGGCGTTGCCGCTGGCGTTCGAACGCTGGGCCGCCAGGATCTTGCCGACGAACGTGGCCATCATCTCCTGCAGGCGGAGGTGAGAATCGCCGACGGCATGGAGGAAATGCACGCCGGTATGAGAGACGAGGCTCTTTCCGTCGCCGCCAGGATCGCGGACGACCGTGGAGCGGACGACCTCACAGGCAAACTCGACGTCCTCTCCCTGCCAGCGGTAGACGAGAAGAAAAGCGTCTCCCAGCTCCACGCGGCCATAATGTTCCAGGAACGCGCCCGCCACCCCGATGTCGAGGATGAGCGCGTTCTGGCCGTTCATGGTGGCCAGGATCGGTTTCGCCAGTTTGAGCCGCTGAAACTCTCGGCGGTCGTCATAGCCCATCGGACGCATATGGTAAGCGCTTTGCTCGGGATACGGCAGAGGTGCCGTTGAGCCGAAAACCCGAACGCGATCGACGCAGCATGTGGCGCGTCGGTCCGGAGAGTACGTGGACGACGATTCTGCCCGTCGCGTTCATCATCGTCTCCCTCCTCTCCCTGCTGATCCTGCCGATCGCGGTGGCGACGCATACGTCCAAGATGAGACGTGAGATCACGAGCGTGGCCGAGCCGGCCCGCCGTGCCGCCAACCAGATCCAGGTATCGCTGGCGCAGGAGCTCGACAAGATCATCGCCTTCCAGGTGACGGGGCAGGCGCAGTACCGCCGCGAGTACGAGGCGCTGGGGCAGCAGCAGGAAGTGAATCGCGCCGTGCTGGCGCAACAGATCCCGCTCCTCCACGAGAAGCTCGCCGGCGACCTGGCGGAGCTCTTCGTCGAAGCGCGCAAGTGGCACGGCGGCGTGGTCCGCAACGAGCTCTTCACGCGCCAGCTCCCGCCCGAAGTGTTCCAGACGCGGCTCTTCGAGCAGCATCCCGCGTACGAGCGCTCGCTGGAGAAGGCGTCGGAGCTGGAGGTCGACATCCAGCTCGCCATCGACCAGCGGTTGCAGCGCATCCAGTCGGCCGAGCAGCTCAATGTCTCGCTGACGATCGTCCTCTCGCTGCTGGCCCTCACGTCGGCCCTCCTCGTCGCCGGCCTCGGGCGGCAGATGCGGCTCCTGGCAAAGGAAGCGACGCGCCGCCGCCTCGAGGCGGAGCGGGAGGCGAACGAGGCCAAGACCGCGCGCACGGCCGCGGAGCGGGAGGAACGGCGTGCGGCCTTCCTGGCGGCCGCGGGGCAGCAGATGACCTCCTCGCTCGACTATGAGGAAACGGTGGCCATGCTGGCGCATCTCGTGGTGCCGAACCTGGCGGAGCTCTGCGTCGTCGACATGCTCGAGCCGGACGGCTCGCTGCGCCGCACCGCCGCCGCGCACCGCAACCCGGAGGACGACATCGTGCTGACGTCCGCCATCGGACAGGTGCGCCGCGAGGTGCCGGAAGCGCTCGTGCGCATCCTGCAGGACCGCGAACCGCGCCGCGTCGGCGCGTCGTCCGGCCTGCTCCCCTTCATCGCCGGCCCGCAGCAGGGAGCGTCGACGCGCGTGATGATCTTCGCGCCGCTGGTGAGCCGCGGTGAGACGCTCGGTCTCGTCTCGGCCGTGTCGACGGAGACCCGTCCCTTCACCGACGACGACGTGACGATGTTCGCCGAGCTGACGCGCCATGCGTCGCTGGCCATCGACAACGCGCGCCTCTACCACGAGTCGCAGCAGGTGGTGCGGGCGCGCGAGGAAGTGCTGGCCATCGTCTCGCACGACCTCCGCAACCCGCTGAGCGGCGTCACGCTCGGCGCTTCGCTGATGCAGATGTCGGACACGCTGTCGGAAGAGGACCGGGAACAGGTCGACACGATCGTGCTCTCGGCGAAACGGATGTCGCGCCTGATCGAAGACCTGCTCGACGTGACGCGCCTCGACGGCGGCAAGCGGCTGCCGATCGATCCCGGCCGCGTCGAGGTCGCGTCGCTGCTGAACGAGTTGAACGACATCTTCAAGGCGCAGTTCGCGGCCAACGAGGTCTCGCTGCAGCTCCACATCGAGAACGGCGCCAGCGTCGTCTGGGCGGACCGCCACCGCGTCCTGCAGGTGCTGTCGAATCTCCTCGGGAACGCGCTGAAGTTCACGCCGCAGGACGGCTTCGTGTCCATCCGCGTGACGCCGCAGGACGGTTACGTGCTCTTCTCCGTCATCGATTCGGGCCCCGGCATTCCGCCGGAGAATCTCAACGACGTCTTCAACCCTTACTGGCAGGCCAAGCGCACGGAACGCATGGGCGCGGGGCTCGGGCTGCCGATCGCCAAGGGCATCGTCGAAGCACACGGCGGCCGCATCTGGGTCGAGAGCGAGCAGGGTGTGGGGACGAAGTTCTTCTTCACGCTGCCGGCGTCGGTCGAGGTCACGCGCGCGGCGGAATCTGCAACGCGTCACTGACGCTCAGCTCCGCGAAGAGGCGAATCAGGCGTCGCCCTTCGTCGTCGGAAGCCTGGTAGACGTGACAGAGGCGCTGCATCTCTTCGCTGTCTTCCGTACGCGCGACGGTGAAGCCGGCCACCGGTTGTTCGGGGAGGAAGATGCGCCGGCGCACCCAGACGCCCTGCTCGAGCCGGTACGACAGGAACTGCGCGTCGACACCGCGTACGGTCTTGTCGCCGTCGACGGCTGCCTCGGGTGCGATGGTGTTCGGCGGGAGGCGGCGCCGCGTCTCGAACTCCGCCACGACGAGCTGCGCGAGCATGGCCCGCAGCCGGTCGCCCGATTCACCGATCGCGGCGAGGAAGCGCAGCCCCGAGTGCAGCGCGCCGCCGCTCTCGGTGGTGCGCACGACTTCGCACTTGAGGGCGATGTCTTGACGGTCGTAGGTGAAGCGAAGGTCGTCGTAGGTCTTCGGGAGGGGAGCGGAGTGCGTGATCCCGGCGCCGAGCACCCCGATCTCGACGATCGTCACCGCGACCGCGCCGGCCATCGCCGCGATGGGAGGAACGAGATGGAGGCGCTGGAACTCGCGGCGCTCTTCGCCCTGCAGCATTCCACGATTGTAAGGTATGGACGGGGGCCCGGGGGTCGGGGCCCGGGGCTCGGGGCTCAATGGCGTTGACTTTAGATGTGGGACAGACACTCTTATCTGTCCCGTGCACCCGAACGGCCGCTTTGTCTGGAGGACCTCCGGGGTGGGCCGGACAGACAGGAGTGTCTGTCCCACATGAGGCAAACCTCTAAGTCAACGCCATTGGGGCCCAGGGCCCTAGTGCACGTCGGTGCGCATGCGCATGCTGGCCATGTAGTTGCGGCGGACGCGCTCGCGGTAGTGGTGGGTGCGGGCGGTGACGCGCTGCAGGTAGTTCTGCGTCTCGGGGAACGGCGGGATGCCGCCGTGGCGGCTCACGTTGCCTTCACCGGCGTTGTAGGCGGCCAGGGCCAGGTTCGGATCGTCGAAGCGCTGGAGCAGGTACGCCAGGTACTTCGTGCCGGCGGCGATGTTCTCCTGCGGGTCGAACGGATCGGAGACGCCGAGGAGCGTCGCGGTGCTGGGGATGATCTGCATCAGGCCCTGCGCGCTCTTGTTCGACACGAGGCGCGGGCGGAAGTCGGACTCCGTCGAGACGACGGCGGCGATCAGCTCGGGGTCGAGCCCCTGGCGCTGCGCTTCGCGGTAGATGATGTCGCCGTACGGCACCTGCGTGCGGAAGAACTCTTCCTTCGCCACTTCGAGGGAGAGCGTGCGGCCCGCGGGCTCGGCCTGCGGCGCGAGCAGCGCTTCGCGGCTTTTGCGCGTCGTGAAAATCGGGAAGGTGTTGTTTTGCGTGACCGAAGCACTCCGGGTGACGGCGGCGCGCTGCAGGAAGTCGAAGTTGAGGCTCGTGGCATCGGAGGGGATGCCGAGCGCGCCGAAGGCGAGAGGAACACCGAGGAGCACGGCGACACCGCGGGATGCGGCTTTGAAGGCCAGGCGCCAGCGGCTGGCGTGGCGGCGTGCTTCGACCTGGCAGTTGCAGATGACGCGAAAGTCGTCTGCATGTTTGCGGCTGGTGCGGCGTCTACTGTCGTCGGACTTCATACGGCAGGTCGCAATGGGCAAAAGGCGGACCATCTCGCCCGGCCCAAAACCCAAAGTGCTGATGGTGAATGAAATCGAGTTGTGCGAGCCGTAGGAATGCCACTGACCCCTTCGGAGGACGCTCGCCGATTGCACCCGGCGCAAACGTGCGCTCCATCACATTCGGCGACTGCGGCACACCGCTTGCCAATTGCACCGAACGTGAGACACCCGATCCTGTTTTTCGTTTCGTTCATTTTACTGTCGGCCGCACCGCGGGTGCTGGCGCAGAAGACCACTTCCACTACTTCTACCACGTCCAGCACCGCATCGAAGACGGCCAGCGCACCCTGCCCTGTGAAATGGGAGACGAAGCGTGCCGGCATCGAGCATCGCGAGATCCGCTGCATCGACGACACGAGCGATCTGGACGTTCATGTCGTGCGCATCGATCCGCGCAAGGTGACGCTCGATACCGTCGTCGTTTCGGGCTCGAATGCGCGAACGATTGCGCGCGAGCACGGTGCGACCTTCGCCATCAACGCCAGTTTCTTCGACAAGGCACGAACTCCCCTCGGGCTGATCGTCAAAGACGGTGAGCTCGTGAACAAGATCAACAACTCGAGCTGGCAATCTGTCTTTCTCGTCACCGGTCGCGGCAGCTCCTACATCATTCTGCCTCCGAGCTGGAGCGAATTCCGTAACCGCGCTCACATGGCCGTGCAGGCCGGTCCGCGGCTCGTCACTCGCGGCCACACCGTGAAGGTGAACCGCGGCTACAAAGCCGCGCGCGCGGGCGTCTGCATCCAGTGGGATCGGGATCTCCTTTTCTTCGCCACACCGCAGGACCGTAAGTTCACGACCACCGAGATCGCCCGCGTGGCGCGCATCGCCGAGGACAAGGGCGGCCTCGCCTGCCGCGACGCAATGCTCTTCGACGGCGGTCATTCGACGACGCTGTTCATCGACGGTGAAGGCAGCGATGACGTCGTTGTGCACGGCGGCCCCGTGCCGGTGTTCATCGTGGGGAAGTGATCGATTCCGATCCCGTGGCGATGGTCAGTGGTCGGTGGTCAGTTGCTGGCGCTCCGTAGCCCAGGAAGTGGCCACCGAACGCGTTGCTAACCGACCACCGGCCACTGACCACCGCCGGCTACTGCCTCGTGAAGAGAGGCTTCGTCTGGTCGTTGAACAGGATGACCAGCGCGTAGATGCCCAGCAGTGTACCGGGCCCGAGATGGGGCAGGTGCAGGATCGCCAGGATGATGGCGAGGACGCGAGCCCACTCGCGGAACTTCAGCAGCCCCCAGCCGGCGATGATGTTCGGGAGTGCGAGCACCGCCAGCATCACGCCGATCATGCTGACGCAGCCGCCGCCCAGCATCAGCGCGCCACGCTCTTCCTGCGTCTCCCCGGCCACCCCGCCGACGCCCATCATCGTGGCCCCGCCGAGAAAGAAGAACGCCGCTCCGATGCCGTACAGCAGGCCGAAGACGATGAAGAGGATGCCGATGATCTTCACGTGCTGCTGCATGGGGCTCCTTTTTTTGAGTTGGCAGTTGGCAGTTGGCGGTTGGCAGTGTCGGAGCCAGAGTCTTTCTACTGCCAACCGCCTACTGCCAACCGCCAACTAGCCCGCCGGCGGCGCGGTCTCGGTAGCTTGATTCGTATCTGTTGGCTCTGAGGTTTCAACCGTGCCGGTCGGAGGGGCCGTTTCGGTGGTGTCGGTCGTCTCGGTTGATGGGGGGGCGAGATCGGTGTCGGTGGCGGCGGGCTCGGTGGTCTCGGTCGTTGCCGTCGTCTCCGTCGGCGTCGCGGGCTTCTCCGCCGGCTTCTTCTCGGTGAGCACTTCCTTCTCGAGGGTGTAGCCCCAGCGGCGCATGCGGGAGAGGATCATGCGCTGGCGGGCGCGGAGGCGTTTGTTCGGCTTGCCGGGATTCATGATGCGCGGGTTCGGCAGGCAGCCGCCGAGCAGCGCCGCCTGCGACGGCGTGAGCGAAGCGGCCGGTTTGTCGAAGTAGAAGCGCGACGCCGCTTCGGCCCCGTAGACGCGCTCCCCCATCTCCACCACGTTCAGGTAAAGCTCGAGGATGCGTTTCTTCGAGAGGTTCTTCTCGAGCGAGCGGGCGATGAAGTACTCGCGCACTTTCCGCAGCGGGTTGCGCGAGGGAGAGAGGTACAGGTTCTTCGCGAGCTGCTGCGTGATCGTGGAGCCGCCGTGCGAGATCTTCCCGCGCTTCCAGTTCCGCTCGAACGCTTCCTTCACCGCTTCGGTATCGACCCCTTCGTGCTCGTAGAACGAATTGTCCTCGGCCACGAGCACGGCCCGGCGGAGGTTCGGGGAGATGCGTCCGTAGGGGACCCAGCGGTACTGGATCGTGTCGTCCTTGCCGGCGTCGCGCAGCTCTTCGCGGCGCTGCTCCATGAAGGCGGTGGTCTTCGGCGGCTCCTTCGCCAGCTTCTCAACATCCGGAAAAGTCACGACTTCCCAGCCGAGCCAGAGCAGGAGGACGGCCACGATGATGAGGAGTGTGCGCTTCAGCACGTGCCTCGATTGTAAAGGAGACCTAAAATAAGAGCCATGCGACGACTCCTGATCGCCATTTCCCTGCTTCTCATCCCGGCGGCGGCGTTCGCGTTCGATACGACGCGCGGCCGCGCCAATCGCATCGGGATCCTCCTCCCGGCCGAATTCGACGGTGACCGTTACGTGCACGACTCGGTACGCAAGTACCTCCACTCCGAGCTGCGCAAGGAAGGCTTCGTCCCCTTCAGCATGCACGACACCATCGACGAGCTGCGCGAGCGCGACGACTCCGACGCCCAGTTCTACATCGAGATCGCCGCGGGCGACGCGGGCTCGGAGACGTACGGCGGCATCGGTGTCGGCGGCGTGCACGGTGGCGTCGACCTCGGCGTGGTGTCTTCGCGCATGTCGGTCGTGCTGCACGTCTACGACGGCCGGACGCTCGAACGGATCGATACCTTCGACCTCTCGGAGCGCAGCACGATGGTCGCGCCGACCGCGGTCAGCCTCGGCGGCCGCCACGCCTGGGCGTGGGTGGCGATGCCGTTTGCCGAATGGGCACAGAGCCGCCGCGCCGCACGCGCCGTGGCCCGCGACGTCGCGCAGCGCCTCGCGAGCTTCGAGTGACGCCGGTCATCGTCCTGACGACCGTCGGCGGCGACTTTGACGCACGCGCGCTGGCGCGCAGTCTGGTGGAGTTGCGCGTGGCCGCGTGCGTGAACATCGTGGAGCGCGTGGTGTCGGTGTATCGCTGGGAAGGCGAGATTACCGAAGACGCGGAGCAGTTGCTCGCGATCAAGACGATGGACGCGCAGGTGGACGCCCTGCGGGATGCACTGTTCGCGCGGCATCCCTATGAAGTGCCGGAGTTCGTGGTGGTGCCGGTGGCCGGGATCTCCGAAGCATATGAGGCGTGGCTGCGTGGGGCCGTGCTGGCGGAGAAGTAGAGGGAACAGGGAACGATGGGACCTATGGGACAACCTATAGGACCTATAGGACCTATGAGCAGGCTGCCTGACTCCCATAGGTCCCATCTCCCATCTGTCCCATTTGTCCAAAGCGTCTCCACAGGATGGAGAGTGCCCCTGCGGTACCCCCACGCCGGCCGTCGATCGCGGAACCTTGGCGGGCGCGACCGGCTGAGGCGGGCACTCTCTACGATTCGTAGAGTTGGAACACCCTCGGGCGCCGCGGAGTTAGATTGTGTCCTCAGCCATGGACTCGATCATCATTCGCGGCGCCCGCGAGCACAATCTCAAGAACATCGACGTCGTCGTCCCCCGCAACAAGTTCGTCGTCATCACCGGCGTTTCCGGCTCCGGAAAGTCGTCGCTGGCCTTCGACACGATCTTCGCCGAAGGGCAGCGGCGCTACGTCGAATCGCTCTCCGCCTACGCCCGCCAGTTCCTCGAGCAGATGGAAAAGCCGGACGTCGATTCGATCGAAGGGCTCTCCCCGGCGATCTCGATCGAGCAGCGGACGACCTCCCGCAACCCGCGGTCGACGGTCGGCACCGTCACGGAGATCTACGACTACCTGCGCCTGCTCTACGCGTCCGTCGGCACGCCGCACTGCACGAGCTGCGGCCAGGAGATCCGTCCGCAGACGATCCAGCAGATGGTCGACCGCCTCATGACGCTGCCGGCCGGCACGAAGTTCACCGTGCTCGCCCCCTACATCCGCGGCAAGAAGGGCGAATACCGCAAGCAGATGCTGCAGATGGTGAAGGAAGGCTTCACGCACGCCGTCGTCGACGGCCAGGAAGTGGAGCTCTCCGATCCCCCGACGCTCGACAAGCAGAAGAAGCACACGATCGACATCCGCATCGACCGCATCGTGGTGAAGGAAGGGATCGCCCAGCGCCTGGCCGATTCGCTGGAGACGGCCACGCGCGTCACGAAAGGGCTGGTCAAGATCCTCTACCAGGCCGACAAGCGCGAAGAGCTGATGTCGCAGAACTACGCCTGCCCTGACTGCGGCGTCTCCATCGGCGAGATCACGCCCCGTCTCTTCTCCTTCAACTCCCCCTACGGCGCCTGCCCCCGCTGCTCCGGCCTCGGCGTGCTGCTGGAGATCGACGAGCGCAAAGTCATCCCCGATCCCGAAAAGTCGATCGAGGAAGGGGCCATCGCCCTCTGGAAGGAAGGCTCCGACTCCTGGCGCCTCAAGCAGGTGCACACGCTCGCGAAGCACTACAAGTTCAAGCTGGACGTGGCGTGGAACCGGCTGCCGGAGAAGGCGCGCAACGTCGTCCTCTATGGCTCGGAAGAGAAGATCAAGTTCGAGTTCAAGGGCTCGGAGAGCTCGTACCACTACTCCGGCAATTACGAGGGCGTCATCCCGATGCTCAAGCGCCGCTATCACGAGTCGGACTCGGATGAGATGCGCGAGGAGATCGAGCGCTTCATGACGCCGACGAAGTGCCCCGACTGCCACGGCCGGCGCCTCAAGCCGGAGGCGCTGAGCGTCACGGTGGCGGGCCTGCCGATCGACAAGGTCGTGGCCCAGCAGCTCCGCGAAGCCGAAGACTTCTTCAAGGACATCAAGCTCTCCGCCCGCGAAGAGACGATCGCCGGCAAGATCCTGAAGGAAGTGCGCGACCGCCTCGGCTTTCTCAATTCCGTCGGCGTCGGCTACCTCACGCTCGACCGCAACGGCGCCTCGCTCTCCGGCGGCGAAGCGCAGCGCATCCGCCTGGCCACGCAGATCGGCTCGAAGCTGATGGGCGTGCTGTACGTCCTCGATGAGCCCTCCATCGGCCTGCATCAGCGCGACAACCGCCGCCTCATCGATTCGCTCCTGGAACTGCGCGACGTCGGCAACACCGTGATCGTCGTGGAGCACGACGAGGAAACGATCGAGTGCGCGGACCACATCATCGACCTCGGCCCGCGCGCCGGCGTGCACGGCGGCAACATCGTCGCCGAAGGGACGCTCGAGCAGATCCTGACGTTCCCCTCGTCGCTCACGGCGCAGTACCTGCGCGGCGAGTCACGCATCGCCGTACCGGCCGTGCGCCGCCCGCGCGGCGAGAACGAGGTCGTCATCCGCGGCGCGCGCCAGAACAACCTCAAGAACCTCGACGTGGCCTTCCCGCTCGGCCTCTTCATCGCCGTCACCGGCGTCTCGGGCTCGGGCAAGTCGACGCTCGTCAACGACATCCTCTACAAGGCGCTGTCGCGTCACTTCTACGACGCGCTCGACACGCCGGGCGAACACGATCGCATCGACGGCCTGGAGCACATCGACAAGGTCATCGACATCGACCAGTCGCCGATCGGCCGCACGCCGCGCTCGAATCCCGCCACCTACACGCAGCTCTTCACCGAGATCCGCAACCTCATGGCGCAGACGCCGGAAGCGCGCATGCGCGGCTACGGGCCGGGACGCTTCTCCTTCAACGTGAAGGGGGGCCGCTGCGAGGCATGCAAAGGCGACGGGCAGACGAAGATCGAGATGCACTTCCTCCCCGACATCTACGTCACGTGCGACGTCTGCAGCGGCAAGCGCTACAACCGCGAGACGCTGGAGGTGAAGTACAAGGGCTCGTCGATCGCCGAGATCCTGGCGATGACGGTCGAGCAGGGGCTGGAGACGTTCCGCAACGTCCCCCGCATCGCCAACATCCTCCGCACGCTCGATGAGGTCGGCCTCGGCTACATCACGCTGGGGCAGTCGTCGACGACGCTCTCCGGCGGCGAAGCGCAGCGGGTGAAGCTGGCGAAGGAACTGGCCAAGCGCGCCACCGGCAAGACGCTCTACATCCTCGACGAGCCGACGACCGGCCTGCACTTCGACGACGTCGCCAAGCTGCTGCACCTGATGCACGGCCTGGTCGACCGCGGCAACACGGTGGTGGTGATCGAGCACAACCTGGACGTCATCAAGACGGCCGACCATGTGATCGACCTCGGCCCCGAGGGGGGCGACGGCGGCGGCTTGGTGATCGCCGCGGGCACCCCGGAGAAGGTGGCCACGGTGAAGTCGAGCCCGACCGCGCATTACCTGAAGAAGGTGCTGGCGAAGGAACGGGTGGTGGCGTAAGGCAGCCGCAAGCTGCCGGGAAGAATGTTCCTTTCGGGACAGGTTCGCACCTGCCGATGCCGCCGAAGATCTTCCTTCTCTCGCCCGCGAGCCTGAACGGTTTGCGGGCGAAGCAGCTCTCCTCGCCGAGGGCAAAGTTCGCGCTGGCGCTGCAGTACCAGACGCCCGAGGGCGTGGAGATCGGCGATGCCTTCGCGTTCATGAGCGCGTTGTACTTTCGCGGCAAGATCGCCTACGCGCGGCGGTTCGCGGTGCCGTCACCGGCGCTCGGCGGCAACGGCATTCTGGTCATCACCTCGGGTTACGGGCTCGTGCCTCCGGATTGGCGGCTCACGGCGGAGCGGCTCGAGCGGATGCAGAAGATCGACGTGGACATGGCGTCGCGCAACTACACGAAACCGCTGCGCGAGCACGCCGACGTCCTGCACCGGACGCTGGAGTCGGACGCGCAGGTGGTGCTGCTCGGCAGCGTCGCCACCGGCAAGTACGTCGACGTGCTGCGGCCGATCCTCGGCGACCGGCTGCGCTTCCCGACCCACTTTGCCGGGTTGGGCGACATGGCCCGCGGCGGGCTGATGCTGCGCGCCGCACGGGCCGGCATCGAGCTGGAGTACCAGAGCCTGGACGCGAACCGGCACCGCGCGCCCGGTGCCACCGGGAAGATGCCCAAGCTGGAGTGAAACACCGCGTGTGGCGCCTTAGAATGAGTGAACGATGAACGGGAGTGACATCAGGGCCTGGGCGGCGAACCACCGCGCCGGATCGGCGCGCGAACGAATGGAGGCTCGCCGCCATCGGCTCAATCCTGCTGATGCCTTCGCCTCCGCGCTGGCGCTGCTCGTTTTCGACGAGCTTCAGAACGGCTCGCCGTTCGAGCGGATCGATCCCGTTTCCGACCGTGAGGACGAGCAGATGAGAGCAGCGTGGACGAAACTTCGCGAGCGGGGAGTCTGTGGCCGCTGACGACCGGCTCGTTGGCGCACTCCGGGCGCTCGCGGATGCGCTGAACGATCTGTCCGCGCCGTCGATGATCATCGGCGGTATCGCCGTGATCGCGGCGGGCGTACCTCGACAGACGATCGACATCGACGCGACGATCCTGGGCCGCGCCACCAGTCCAGAAGATGTCCTCGCCACGCTCGAACGTCACGAGATCGTTCCCAGAATTTCCGACGCACTCGAGTTTGCCCGCGAGCGTCAGGTCCTTCTGCTCCAGCACTTCCCCAGCCGCGTCACGATCGAGGTGACATTCGCATGGCTGCCGTTCGAAGAAGACGCGCTGTCTCACGCGTTCGAAGTCGAGCTCCACGGTGTGCGCGTGCGCGTCGCGCGCCCCGAGGACCTCGTCATCTACAAGGCAGCGGCCTGGCGGGACCGGGATCGCTCAGATATCGAACGCCTGTTGGTCCTGCATCTGGATGACATCGACCTTTCGAGAATTCGTTCGCTCCTCAATGAGATCGCCGTGGCGCTGGATGATCCCCACCGGCTGGCCGCCTTCGACGCCATCGTGGATCGCGTTCGCCACGGCGCGTAAACCCGTCTCGCCCTGCCGCCCGGATCGATCCATCACCGAGCGCTCTTGGTCTTGCTCGTTTCCCCGCTGCACAATACGGCCATGCCGCGCGCCGCGAAGGTCGAGATCCCCACCACGTCCAACGACGCCATCCTGAAGCTCGGCGCTCGTGAAGTCCGGCTCACGAACTTGCGCAAGCCGTTCTGGAACAAACTCGGGATCACGAAACGCGATCTCCTCCAGTACTACGCGGACGTCTCCCCCTACCTGCTCCCGCACCTGAAAGACCGGGCCATGGTCATGAAGCGCTACCCGAACGGCGCGGAAGGGGACTTTTTCTATATGAAGCGGGCGCCGGAGCCGCGGCCTGACTGGATCGAGACCTGCGGCATCATGCACACCGAGGGGCTGGTCAACTACCCGATCGTGCAGGACGTCGCCTCGCTCCTCTGGCTGATCAACCTCGGGTGCATCGATCTGAACCCCTGGTACGCCCGCTGCGACGACACGGACCGCCCCGACTTTCTGCACTTCGACCTCGATCCCGGCCCCGGCGCCGACTTCGACAAAGTCCGCGAAGTCGCCCTGCGCGTGCGCGACATCCTCGGCGCACTGAAGATGCCGACGTACGCCAAGACGACCGGCTCGAAGGGCATTCACGTCTACATCCCGATCGTCCGCGGGCCACAACAGAAGGAGGTCTGGACGTTCGCCAAGGCCATCGCCATCGAGCTGGAGCACCGCCATTCGAAGATCATCACGGCCGAGTACCGCAAGGTGAAGCGGCCGCATGGGCGGGTCCTCGTCGACTACAACCAGAACGCCTGGGGACGGACGCTGGCGTCGATCTACTCCCTCCGTCCCACCCCCTTCGCCGGCGCCTCCGCGCCCGTGACCTGGGAGGAGATCGAGGAAGGGATCCGCATCGACGACTTCCGCTACGACAACATCCGCGCGCGGCTGGCCGAGGTCGGCGATCTCTGGAAACCGGTCCTGGGGAAGAAGCGGTTCGACCTCATGGGCGTCTTCGAGCCGAAGAAGCCGCGGAAGAAGAGCACGGCCGCCGGCGCGTGAGGCGCCCGGAAGGCGGAAGGGCGCCCCGCGTGTTGATCCGGACGTGAAGCGATCTCTCGGCTCTCTGCTCTTCGCCCTCTTCGCGCTCCTCGTGACGTCGGCCGCGCACGCGCAGACGGTGCGCATCACCGAGAAGCCGGCCCGTCTCTCGTTCGGCAACCTCAACGTCCCGGTCGTCGCCACGGCGCCGGTGACGCGGCTGGAACTGCAGATCAACGGCGTGAAGTGGCGCACGGCCGAAGGGCAGGTGGCCACGTTTCAGGTGCCGCTCGGCCACTTCATCCGCCGCATGCGCATGCAGGTCATCGGCTACGACGCCGAGGGGAAGATCGTGGGCGAAGACGAGATGGTGGTGAACGATCCCCGTCCGCCGTTCCGCGTCCGCCTCCAGGCGCCGGCGCAGCTTCCGGAGTCGGGCGTGCTCGAAATGCACGCGAACGTCACCCGTCCGTCCGAGATCGTGGTTGGCGCGGTGGACTTTTACGTCGGCGAGGAGAAAGTGGCCACGACGGCCCGCGCGCCCTACAGCGTTTCGGTCGACCCGGCGAAGTTTCCGGGCGCGGTTTACGCGCGCGTCGTGGCCCACGCCACGAACGGCGAGGAAGCGAACGACGTCTTCTTCTTCGGCGACCGCGCCCGGGACCAGATCGACGTAACGCTGCAGCAGATCCCCCTGTCCGTCGCCAAAGGCAGCACCCCGCTGCGCATCGAAGACCTGACCCTGATCGACGACGGGAAGCCGAAGAAGATCGAGTCGCTGGTCGCGGCCGGCGATCAGCCGTTGAGCGTTATCCTGCTCATCGACTACAGCGAAAGCATGCTGGAGGAGCTGCCGGTCGTGAAAGCGGCCGCCAAGCAGTTCGCTCAGGCTCTGCTCCGCCCGCAGGACCGCATCGCGGTCGTCGGCTTCAATCAGCAGACGTTCTGGCTCACCGGCTGGACGAACGACTGGAACGCCGCCGCCCAGGCGGTGGACCGGGTGAAGCCGATCGGCGAGACGCATCTCTACGACAGCGCGGTGGAGATGCTGTACGAGATCCAGAAGCAGCCGGGCCGCCACGCCCTGGTGATCCTCACGGACGGCGTGGACCAGGGGAGCGTCTTCAAGCTCGATCACCTGGCCCACTACGCCCGCTACGCCGGCGTCCCGGTCTATCCGGTGGTGAAAAACAAGATGCTGACGCGCTTCATGCGCTTCGGGATCGGCCAGTTGCAGGCACGCAAGCTGACGAATCTCGCCAACGAGACTGGTGCAACATACTTCATCATCAAGAGCGAGCAGGAGCTCCCCGGGGTCTATAACCGCATCGCCCAGGAGCTCCGCCAGCAGTACCGCATCGTCTTCTATTCGGACGCCACGGGCGCCGAGTACTGGCACCCCCTGGCCCTCCAGACAAAGGCCGGCCAATCCCTGCGCATCCCGAAAGGCTACTTCCCGTAACAGTTGGCGGTTGGCGGTACGCGCGCTTCGCGCGCTCGCGGTTGGCGGTGGCTGAAACCGGGGCCAGCGGCGCTCTCCCGTCGTTGGGGGTTTCGGCTACCGCCAACCGCCATCGCGCAAAGCGCGCGTACCGCCAACCGCCAACTGATTCACGGCACGGTCCGTGAACACGGACGCGTCTGTGGCTGAGGACGAACAGGGAGCGGCGCTCTTTCCGGATGGGAAGAAGCGTCATCGTGTTTATCGCGGGCTCAACGAACGGCAGGAGCACATCTTCACCTGGATCGCCGTCGTCATCGTGCTGCTCTTCGCCACCGCCTGGCTCGGCGGCATCATCGAGACCTTCCGGCTGCGGCGGGCCGCGGTTGCCGAAGCCAAAGCCACCGGCCACCCTGTCGTGCTGCCTCCCGCGCCGACCCGGCAGATCACCGCTGCCCTGACGCAGCCCGGGACCCCTTCCACCGCGTACATCAACGACGCCCTGCTCGGATTTTTGAATCCGTTGCGGGGGGAGAGCGGCGCGGTCCAGTTCGCGCCGGTGCTGCCGGGCGAGACCGTGGCGCCGGGAGCGCCGGGCGAAGCGGACGCCGTGCTGACGCAGGGTGGGGCACGCCAGGTCTCACCTGACTTTGCGGCTCCGTCGAGCCCTGGCGTCTACAAACTGGCCGTGCAGGTCCAGCAGGCCACCCGCATCGTGGAGAACATCAACGTCATCACCCTCGTGCCCATGTCGCAGAAGCGTGGCGGCAAGATCGGGCTCTACTACCTCGGGAGCTGGCCTTTCGAGGGGGGCGGCAAGCCGCGCGGCGAGCGTTACCAGCCGCCCCGCGGCTTCATCGAGGTGACCAGGGAGAACCAGAACACCCGCGTCTCCGAGCACTTCCGCCTGCGCGACTTCCTGACCAAGGACCAGCGCAACGTCTGGCCGAAATACCTCCTGCTCGACGCGCAGCTCATCGACAAGCTCGAGCTGACGATCCAGGAACTGGAGGCGCAGGGCGTCCGCGTCGACAACGTGCACGTCATGAGCGGCTTCCGGACACCCCGCTACAACCACAGCGGCGGCAACACGGCCGGCCGGGCGAACCTCAGCCGGCACATGTACGGCGATGCAGCCGACGTTTACGTCGACAACAACCAGGACGGCCAGCCGGACGACATCACCAAAGACGGCCGCGTCGACACCCGCGACGCGCAGTTCTTCGCCGACGCGGCCGAACGGGTGGAGCGGAAGTACAGCCGCCTGGTGGGCGGCATTGGCGTTTATTCAGCATGCTGCGGGCACGGACCCTTCACGCACATCGACGTGCGGGGCTTCCGCGCGCGCTGGCGCGGCACCGGCAATGGCTAGTTAACGAGTCGGCAGTACGCGGTTGGCGGGAGGCAGGAGAACGGTTTCACTGCCAACCGCCAACTGCCAACCGCCAACTTCAGGAGGAAGTGTGGCAACAGAAGTCCCGTGTCCCGAATGTGCAACGCCCCGCACCGATCTTTCGGTGGTCTGTCCCACGTGCGGCGCGCCGCCGGTCCGTCCGGGAGAACAGCGCGCCCTGACGGGCGAGGAAGTACGTGCGGCCGATCTCGAGCCCTACGTCACGCTGCGCTACATCGCGCGGCTGTTCAAGGTCTTCGCGATCCTCGTCATCGTGATGCTCATCGGCGAAGTCGTGACCGGTGTGGCGTCCGAAGGGCAGGGCGCTCTCTATACGCTCATCGGCGAAGCAACGCAGTTGCTCGTCCTGGCAGGCCTCATGTGGGCCGGCGGCGACGTGACGCTGCTGATCATCGACGCCGGCCATGACCTCCGCGTCGCCCGCATCCTCCTCGGCCGCATCAACGCCGAGCTCCACCGCCGCGCCGGCGACACCGCCGACACCACCGCCGCCGACCGCCTGGCACCGCCGACCCTCGCGGAGAAGGCGGAGCGGAGGAGCGATCCGAACAGGCGTTGAGGCGCGCTCCGCGCGCGCAACGCGCTAGACGATCGCCCTCCCCATCACTTCGCGCAGCTCCTTGAACACGTTCTCCGGCGGGATGCCGAGCTCGCGGTAGCCGGCGGCGCGGCGGAGGACGTTTTCGGCGGTCTTTTCGTCGAAGATGCGGCCGTCGACGGTGCGGTGGTTCAGCTCGCAGAAAGCCAGGAGGGCGGCCAGGGCGACGCGGCGGTTGCCGCCGCGGAAGGGGCGGGCCTGGAGGATGGCGAAGACGAAGGCCGCGACTTTGTCGGGGAACGTCGGGTACGCCTCCCGTCCGAGGGTGGTCAGTTGCGGGCGCTGGACGGCGTTCGCGAGGCCGAACTGCGACTCGACGAGACCGGGATGGGCGTGATTGCCCCCGAACTCCACGCTGACGGCGCGGTGGAGGTCCACCAGATCCTGCGCGTTGAGATAACGGACGCCGCCGTCAGTCTGCGAGGCGCCGGAAGGCGTTGGGGTACTTTTTGATGGCGCGCTCGTAGGCGCTGGCGATGACGGGATTGGAGATGGAGAAGTCTTCGTCGACGGGAGCGGGACGGCTTTTGCCACGCGCTCCTTTGCCGTTGGCGGGGGCTGCGGGGGAGGAGGCGCTGCTTTGACCGGCGGCCGCGATTGGGCCGGCGCTGCTGCCTTTGCGGGCGGCTTTGCTGCCGCTTTCTGCGCCGCGGCCGGCTTCTTTGCCGCTGGCACCGGCGCTTTGACTGCTTTTGCTGGCTTTGCTGCTTTTGCCGGAGGCTTCGCCGCCGGTCGTGCCGGCGCTTTTGACGCCTTCGCCGGCTTTGCTGCTGCTTTTTTTCCCTGAGGTTTGGCTGGCTGATTTCGCTTTTGCTTGGTCGCCATGCTTCATTTGGTCCCTCAGACGACGAGTGTAGACCCGTTAACTCGTTGAGTCAATGCAGCTTACGCATGACTCAATTTCTGACCCGTCATTACGGGAAGGCGGACGATCCACTTAAGTCGCTGAAAGGAGACCACTTGCCGACCGGCAGCGAAGTGCACTACTTCGTGTGCATCACTCCGGCAATTCGGCGTCCGCTCCCCCGGCTGACCCATCCTCGTTGAGCGGCACCGGATCGATCGCCAGCAGCGCCTTCGCCTTCTCCGTCAGCGTGAACGTCTCCCGCGCGGCATCGGCCTCGAGGTACCCCTTCTCGACCAGCGCCAGCGCCGGCGCATCCCCACCCCCGGCCGGATGCCGGATCGCCTTGATGGCCGTAACCGGCAACGACTCGACCGTCATGCGCCGAAACTCCTGCAGCACGCGGAGCTCCTGTGTGGTGAGGCCGTAGGGGAGGATGATTGGCATTTGGGGATTGTAGCGTGGTCGGGTTTGCGGCGTGTGGGGCTGCGTGGGGCGAGCACGGAAGAGGGGGGCTGTTTTTGGTTTTGGTTTTTGGTTGTTGGTGCTTCGCTATGCGAGGGCTCGGCGCGCGGCGCAGCACCAAAAACCCAAAACCAAAAACCAACAACTACGTCGCGTGTCAGCGGAGCTGACACGCGGGACACCAAAACGTCACCCTCACATCCCTTCCCTGCTTCGTCATCTCGATCTTCGTGCCGCATTTGCGGCAGGGGAGGGCGCGGCGGGCGTAGACGTAGAGGCGTTGGCCGCGGTCGAGGCTTCCGGTGGTTTCGCGGCCGCCGTTGCGTTTGTTCACGTTCATCTGCATCACGCGGCGGGCTACGCGCAGGAGCTCGTGGAGCTCTTCGTCCGTGACGCTTTCGACCTTCCGGAAAGGGCTGATGCCCCGCAGGAAGAGGAGCTCGGATTTGTACTCGTTGCCGATGCCGGAGACGACGCGCTGATTGAGGATCACGTCGGCGATCTCTTCGTTGTTGCGGGCGCGGATGCGGCGGACGGCTTCGTCCGCGTCGAACGTTTCGCCGAGGAGATCGGGGCCGATCAGACGGAGATCGTCCTGCCGGGCCAGCGAGCGCGCGTCGTGGAACTCGGCCACCGGCACGTTGAAGGCGACGGCGACGAAGTCCTCCGTCGCCAGGACGATGCGCATGTCGCTGCGCGGCTTCCGCCACCGCTCCCCCGGACGGTAGATGTGCCACGAGCCGTTCATGCGCATGTGGGTGTGCAGATGCAGATCGCCCGAGAGCTCGATCAGCAGATTCTTGCCCGCCGCGCCGACGCGCTCGATCGTCCGCCCCGCGAGCGGCGCGTCTTCGTCGATCCGCGCGAGCTGCGGAAACACGGTCTCGAACCGCGTCACCTGCTTCCCCGCCAGCGCCTTGTGCAGCACCCGCGCGGCGCGGTGGATCGTGTCACCCTCGGGCATGGAACGTCGGGTGGAGCGACAGGAACCGCCAGCCGCCCTCCTCCTGCACCAGCACGGCATTGATGCGATGCGCCAGCGCGTAGCGTTTGCCGTTCGGCGCCAGAGCGCCGTCGATCACCGCGTCCGCTTCGACGACGACGGTGGCGTCGGACAACTCCCGCATTTGTATCGAGTCGACGCGGTACGTGCTCTCCCGCATCGTCTCCTCATGCTCCCGCCCCAGCAGCGCCGCCACCCCCTCCCGCCCGCTGGCGAACCGCCCCCACGGGTCCACCGCGCTCCCCTGCGCGGACCAGCACGCCGCCATCCGCGCAAGATCATGCGCGTTCCAGGCAGCAGAGAATTCGTCGAAAGCGGCGCGGATCTCGGGTTCGGTCATGCGGCTCCTTTGATGATCTCGGAGTGCGGTGGCGGACGGACGCCACCGCTCGTTTACACGTGTAGCAGTGCGGTGGCGTTCGCCACCGCACTCCAAGAAGCGTCGTTTTCTACCCCGCCCTCAATTGATACCCCATTGCCGTGGGCACGAAACCCTCTTCCGCCAGAAATGGGGCCAGCGGGCTTCTGGCCACCGGTTCATCGTTCACGTCCACGATCAGCAGCGCCCGGCGGTGCCGCTCTCGCACGAGCGACGCCAGCGCCTTCGCCACCTCTTTCGCCACGCAGGAGCGCAGCGGCTCGTCTTCCGGCAGGAACAGCGACACCTGCTTCTCACCGCGGCTTACGTACGCGGACATCATCCCGTTGACCAGCACCACGTGCGTGCCGACCGTGCGCGAGAGCCTCTCGGCCGTCTCCGGCCACTTGACGATCGTGCCGTAGGGATTCGCCGGGTCCGTCGAGGCCAGCATCACCGTCTCCGGCGTATCCGGCTCGTCGCGGAAACCGCGCAGCAGGTCGATGGCGCCGGCGGAGGTGAACTGCGTCGCGCCGAGGCCGGCGACGAAGTAGCCGCGGCGGATGCGTCCCGCTTCCTCCAGCGCCTTGAGGATCGGATAGACGGCGCTGAAGCCGCCGGCGATCCCTTCCGCGCCCGGCGCTTCGCGCGTCACGAGCCCGTAGCGATTGAGGAGCTGCTGCGCGACAGCGGTGGCGTGCTGCGTCTCGTTCGCCGCCGCCGTGCCGACCAGCGACCAGCGTCCCTGCGTCGACGCCGGGGCTACGCGGCGCGAGCGGAAGCCGGTCGCGCGCGGCTGCTTCGGCCGCGTGAAAGCGCGCAGCGCGTGGAACGTGTCGTTCGTGACCACGCCCTTCCAGACCAGGCTCCAGAGCGCGTCGACCAGCTCCGCCGGGAACCCGCCGACGGCGAGCTGCATCTGCGCGAAGAACGTGGCGCCCGAGGTGCGCAGATGCTCGACGATCTTCGTCTCCAGCTCCGTGAGGCCGGTTGGGCGGTTGGCGGTTGGGCGGTTGGGCGGAGGAGTGCCGACGGCGCCGCTGTTTGCCTCTGCCCAACCGCCCAACTGCCCAACCGCCCAACTGCTCCGATGCAGCATCGGCAGGTGATCCGTCAGGTACACGGCGATCCGGCCATCGCGCTCGCCCAGCGGCTCGACGCCGACCCAGACGATCTCGCCGGCAGTGCTGAGGGTGTCGAGGTCCGACGGCTTGTAGTCCTCGAGGCGCGCGTCGAGGATCTCCGTCTCGAAGATCGAGGCCGCCATCGGATAGCCCTGCAGCGTCTCGATCGTCTCGAGCAGCGCGTCGAGGCCGCGACGCTTGCGGATGGCGTGCTGCCAGTGCGTGAACAGCCGCGCCAGCGCCGGCTGGTCGACCGGCTCCGCTTCCTTGCGCAGCTTGGCCAGCGCGCGGCGGCGGATGATGCGCAGCACGTCGGACTCGACCCACTCCCGCTGCGTGCCGCCCGGGCGGAAGTCCCCTTCGATGAGGCGTCCGCGCTCGACGAACTTCGCCAGCGTCGTGTTCACCACCGCCACGCCGAGGCCGTAGCGGCCCGCCAGCTCGGCCGGCGTGAAGGGGCCGTGGCTGCGCGCGTAGCGGAGCACGAGATCCCCCGTGGCGTCGGCCACCGGCTGGAGGTAGCGCTCGGCGATGCCCTGCGGAAGCGGGACGCCGAGCGCATCGCGATAGCGGGACGCGTCCTCGATGGCGATGAAGCGTTTGTCGCGGGCGATCGTCACCTCGATGACGCGCCGCGCCTTCGTCAGCTCCGCGATCGACGGCGGCGCGTCGATGAGCGACCGCGCCGCGATCTCATCGACGCTGAGATCGCCGAGACGCAACAGCAGGTCGTGAATGCCGTCCGTGCTCTTCGCCTTGCGGTTCTCCACGAGATGCTGCAGCTCGAGCTCCGTCTGCTCGATCGAATCGGGATCGAGCAGCTCGCGCAGCTCCGGCTCGCCGAGGAGCTCGCGCAACTGGTTCTGGTCGATCGCCAGCGCCTGCGCGCGGCGTTCGGCCAGCGGCGCGTCGCCGTCGTAGAGGAAGTTCGCGACGTAGCGGAACAGCACCGCCGAGGCGAACGGCGACGGCTTGAGCGTGTCGGCCGTGACGACGCGGATCTGCCGCTCCCGGATGCGCCGCATCATGTCCACCAGCGCCGGCACGTCGAACACGTCGCGCAGCACCTCGCGGTACGTCTCGAGAATCATCGGAAACGACCCGAAGCGCGACGCCACCTGCAGCAGGTCGTACGCCCGTTTGCGCTGCTGCCAGAGCGGCGTGCGGCCCTGCGGGCGGCGGCGCGGCAGCAGCAGCGCGCGGGCCGCCGCTTCGCGGAACTTCGCCGCGAACATCGACGTCGCGCCGAGCTGGCGCACCACGAGCTGCTCCACCTCGTCCGCATCCGGGATCATCAGCTCCGCGGGGGGCGGCTTCTCGGTCTCGGGGAAACGGATGATGAAGCCGTCGTCCGCCCACATCGTCTCCACGTCGATGGCCAGCTCGTTCCGCACCTTCGCCGCGACGGCCATGGCCCACGGCGCGTGAATGCGCCCGCCGAACGGCGAGAGCACGCAGACGCGCCAGTCCCCCAGCTCGTCCGTGACCCGCTCGACCACGACCGTGCGGTCATCCGGAATCGCGCCGGTGGCCTCGTGCTGATCGTCGAGGTACTGCAGCAGGTTCTGCGCGGCCAGGCGGTCGAGGTCGTGCTTCGCCGTCAGCGTGCGGATCGCATCCGCCGGCTTTGCGGCGCGCAGCTCGCGCACGAGCCGCCCGATCTCGAAGCCGAACGGCACAGTGCGCTCCGCGGAGTCGGCCTTCCAGAACGGCATCTTGCCCGGTTGCCCCGGCGCCGGCGTGACGACGACGCGGTCGTGCGTGATCTCTTCGATGCGCCAGGTGGAGGCGCCGAGGACGAACGTCTCGCCGACCGAGGCCTCGAAGACCATTTCTTCGTCGAGCTCACCGACGCGCGCGCTGGACGTCTTCTCCGCCCCGGCCAGGAAGACGCCGTACAGCCCGCGGTCCGGGATCGTGCCGCCGTTCGTGATGGCCACCCGCTTCGCCCCCTGCCGCGCCGTGACGGTGTTGGCCACGCGGTCCCACGTCAGGCGCGGGCGAAGCTCCGCGAATTCGTCGGAAGGATAGAGCCCGGAGAGCATGTCCAGCACGCCGTCGAACGCGCCGCGGCTCAGCTCCGCGTACGACGCGGCGCGGCGGATGGCGCCGTACAGATCGTCGACCGGCCAGTCGTCCATCGCCACCATGGCCACGAGGTGCTGGGCCAGGACGTCGAGCGGGTTGCGCGGATAGCGGGTCGGCTCGATGCTGCCCTCGTGCATGGCCCGCGTCACCGCCGCGCAGGCGACGAGATCGCCCCGGAACTTGGGAAAGATGATGCCGGCGCTGACGGCGCCGACGTGGTGGCTGGCCCGCCCGATGCGCTGCATCCCGGAAGCAATCGACGGCGGCGACTCGATCTGCACGACGAGGTCGATGGCCCCCATGTCGATCCCCAGCTCGAGCGACGAGGTGGCCACGAGCGCCGGCAGCCGTCCGGACTTCAGCGCGTCTTCGATCTCCACCCGCTGGGCCCGGGCGATCGACCCGTGATGCGCCTGGACGAGCGTCTCGCCGGCCAGCTCGTTGAGCGCCGCCGCCAGCCGCTCCGCAAGCCGCCGCGAGTTGACGAAGATCAGGGTCGAGGTGTGCTCGCGAATCAGCTCCAGCAGCCGCGGATGAATGGCCGGCCAGATCGACGGCCCCTTGAGCCCCTGCGCCGCCGGCCCGCTCGGGATCTCCGTGGCCTCCCCCACTTTGGCCATGTCCTCGACCGGCACTTCCACCCGCAGCGAGAGCTTCTTCTTCTCCTCGGTGTTGATGATGGTGACGGGGCGGAAGCGGGCGCGCGTGGTGTCGGTGAATTCCTCCGCAATTTCCTCGGGGGATTCATGGGACCGATGGGACTCATGGGCTTCGCTCGGCCCAGCCATCTCTCCCATAGGTCCCATGGGTCCCATCGTGGCTTCACACCCGCCGAGAAATCTCGCCACCTCCTCCAGCGGATGCTGCGTCGCCGAGAGGCCGATGCGCTGCGGTGGGACCTCACAGCGCATGGCCAGGCGCTCCAGCGAGAGGGCCATGTGCGCGCCGCGCTTGTTCGGGACCAGGGCGTGGATCTCGTCGATGATGAGCGTCTCCACGCCGAGCAGCGTCTCCCGGGCGTTCGAGGTCATCATCAGGTAGAGGGATTCGGGGGTGGTGATGAGGATGTCGGCCGGGTCGCGCAGGAAGCGGGCGCGCTCGCTCTGCGGGGTATCGCCGGTCCTGATGGCCAGCTCCGGCACGACGAATTCATCCCCTCGGCTGCCCGCGACGTTGGAGATCCCGGCCAAAGGGGCGCGCAAATTGCGCTCGACGTCCACAGCCAGCGCTTTCAGGGGTGAGACATAGACGACACGACAACGCTTTTCCTTCGCCGGACGGGGCCGGAACATCAGCCGGTCGAGCGCCCAGAGGAACGCCGTGAGCGTCTTGCCGCTGCCCGTGGGGGCCGTAATGAGCGTCCATTGGCCGGCCGCGATGGCAGGCCAGCCCAGCGACTGCGCGCGCGTCGGGCCGCTGAACGAGGAACTGAACCATTCGCGCACAGCGGGATGAAAGGGCTCGAGGGCGTTCTGTTTTTTCATCGGGCTGGTGCGGCGATTCAACATACATGTGATGTGGATCGCTGGACAACATCTCCAGCGACTGCAAGAATAGAAGTCTCCGGCGCGAGTGACAGAGTGAAGGATGGGAGATGCGGCTGAAGGTGCTCGGCGCCTATGGGGCGTCAGACGCGGAACACAATCTGACCGGGTACCTGCTCGATGATTGGCTCGCCGTCGACGCCGGCACGCTGACCTCGAAGCTTTCGTTCGTCCAGCAGGCCCGCATCCAGGCTGTGTTCATCACCCACTCGCACGCCGATCACATCCGCGACCTCCCTCACCTCATCCACAACCGCTTCAGCCAGAACGCCCCGCCGCTGACCATCTTCGCCGCGCGCGAGGTCATGGAGCTGCTGACCACGAACGTCTTCAACGGCATCGTCTGGCCGGACTTCTCGACGCTGATCTCCCCGATCACCAACAAGCCGGCCGTCCTCTACCGCTCCCTCGCCAACGGCAAGAAGATGACGTTCAACGACGTCACGCTCACCGCCGTCCCGGTCGACCACCACATCCCCGCCTCCGGCGTCATCATCGAAATGGGCGGCCAGACCATCACCTTCACCGGCGATACCGGCCCGACCCAGGAGATCTGGAAGCGCACCAACAAGTGCCAGAACGTGGTGGCCGTCGTGACCGAAGCCTCGTTCCCGAACGACCAGCAGTCCCTCGCCGACGAGACCGCGCACCTCTCGCCGCAGACGTTCGGCGAAGAGCTGAAGAAGATCGACGTCGACGCCCCCGTCTACGCCTCCCACCGCAAGATCCCCTACGAGCGCGACATCGAGTCGCAGATCCGCAACCTCCGCGACCGCCGCGCCCGGGTGCTGCTCGAGAAGAACTACACGCTGTAACCCCCCCCGGAGTGGAAGACGGACAATCCTGTCCGTCACGCGAGCACGCACGCAAAAAAAGCGGACGCGCCCCCTCGGACGCGCCCGCTCCACTACACGGCAGAATCACCCTGCTACGCCACGTTCACGTCAGCAACAACCTGCGCCGCAGCCTGCGCCGCCGCGTTCTTCGCCGCCTTGCGCGCCGCCCGCACCTCCGCCGACGGCACCTTCCCCAGCACACGGCGCATCCCGGCCACATGCGGCGCCAGTGCCGCATACTCCGGCCGCTTCGCCAGACGCTTCGCATGGGCGTAGATCCCCAGCGCCTCGCTGCCGGCCTGGTTCCGCGCCGCCACGACGCTGTAGCGGACGAACTTCGTCAACGCCTCCAGCTCCTCCAGCAACGGCGTGTACGCCACCGCATAGCTCATCAGGTCGCGCATCTCGGCAGCGCCGCCTGCTTGTGCGCGCGTCAAGGCCTCCGGGTTCGCCACCGTCATCACCGCCGCAAGCTCGATGAAATCGGGCGGCACGGACGCCGCCGACGTCAACCGGCTGGTGGCGTCCGGCGTCGGCGGGATCGCGAAACGGGGAATGGCCCCGCGCATCTTGCGCAGCTCCTCGAGCCGGGCCAGCGCCCCCTCGGTGTACGACGTCCCGACCGGTTCCAGTTCAACTGCCGCCGCGGACACAACTTTTTCCACACTCGTATTGTTGGTGCTCATGAGAGCCCTCCTGTTTGTTCGTTCGATAAGCCGATGGTTAGAACGGGCAGATCGAAGAAAGAGGAGGCGCGCGTCCCTGCGAAGCACGACGCGGAACACTGACAGCGGCCGGGCGTGGAGCCCTTCGCCGTCTCTCGAGCACTACGGAAATGCGGTCCGCCACCCGCGGCTCCCGGGCCACGAGGAAAGCACGGATGAAGGTGGGGCGGGGCGCGAGGATGATGCGCGGCCGGCGAACGTTCTCCCGCTCCGGCACCAGCACACCCGAGCGAAGCCCCTGCAGCACGTTCTCATGGAACGTGTAGATCGATCCCGCCGCGGCTTCGAGCGACTGCGACATGGCCACCCAGCGCTGCGTAGCCTCCAGCAACAGCACCGGCGCGCCGGCACCCGTTTGCGGCTCCGCCTGGAGGCAGGCAGCAGTGGCCGCGAGTTCCCGAGCCGCATACGCCAGACGTGCCGACGCGAGCGCCAGACGCCCCTCGGCATGCTGGAGCTTGCGCGAGCTGTCGAGCGGCCGGCGCGTCAACCCGCGCGCTGATTTGGCTGCCGTGGCCAGACTCCCGTTCAGCAGCCGCACCGAAGCATCCAGCGCCCGCTGCACCCGCTTGAACGGACGCACCCATCCCGCACGCCGTTCGCCCTCGGGGCGACGACCTTCCCGGCAAGAGCCGGAAGCGCCCTTCGGCGCGCGTGCATGGATCGCCTTGTTCACGTTCAAACCATCCTCAATTGTCAGCGTTGAGACAAATATAGCTCGATGCGCTCGGCGATAGCAACACAAATTTTCGGATTCCCATGGCCCGCCCGTCTCGCACGCCGCTAGTGCGGAACCGGACAATCCGGTGCATGAACCGGGAAATCCAGTGCGTGAACCGGGAAATCCAGTGGATGAACCGGGAAATCCAGTGCGTGAACCGGGAAATCCAGTGCGTGAACCGGGAAATCCACTGCGTGAACCGGGAAATCCAGTGCGTGAACCGGGAATCCAGTGCGCGAGCCGGGAAATCCAGTGCGCGAGCCGGGAAATCCAGTACGTGAGCCGGGAAATCCAGTACGTGAACCGGGAAATCCGGTGCGTGAACCGGGAAATCCAGTGCGTGAACCGGGAAATCCAGTGCGTGAACCGGGAAATCCGGTCACCGCTGACGGAAACGCGCAACACCGGCCGCACGTCTAGCGCGAAGCATCCTCACGGCCACCGCATCCCTGCCGTGAAGCCCTCGACGTGCCGCCCGAACTCCTCCGCCCCCGCCGACGCCACCCCTTCCAGCTCCGCCGTCAGCACGGCCCCGACCGAGGTCCCCTCGCGCCGCGCCAGGTAGCGCAACATCTCCCGCAGATACCGCGGCACGCGCGCGCGCAGCTCCACGAGCCGCACCGCCTCCGGCAACACCGCCGCCGCATCAGCCCCGAGCGCCGCCTCGATCACCGCGAGCCCCCACCGCTCCACGGCCAGGGCCATCATCTCCTCCCGCGCCACCCGCTGCCCGAGGGGCGTCGAAACCGCTACAATCGCTCCATTCGCAACCTCCCGCTTCAACTCCGGCAATGACAACCCCAACAACCCCGCCGCGGTCAAAAGAGCAAAGGAAGGACGAGGAGAAAGAAAGATGTGGCGAATGTCGGAACGGGAGTTGTGGGACAAGTTAACCCTCCTCTGACGCTGTCGATGTTAAATCAAACGATAAGTCGCCAGCAACGCGGTGTCAAGAGAATCTGAGTTGGCGACGACCACCAAAGCCGGCGAAATCTTCGGCGCGCACCTGCGCGAACTGCGCCTCGAACGCGGCCTCACCCAAGCCGACCTCGCCGCCCGCTGCGACTCCAACGTCCCCTTCATCAGCAACGTCGAACGCGGCGTCATGCTCCCCGGGCTCGCCATGCTGCTCCGGCTCTCCGAGGCGCTGGAGTGCAAAGTGTCGGAACTGGTCGAGGTGCTGGATCGGAAGTCGCGGAGAGAGTGAGGGACACAGGACCGTCCGGTGCGCCTTAGCAATCAGGGGGAGGCGGTTCGTGGACGGTCGGAGGGTGGGAAATACAATCCGAACATGGCACGCATCGGAGATGCCGACTACGAGACGATTTCGGTAACGTGTGACTTCTGCCACGCGAATCTGAGGCTTAACCGTCGCGACGATCTTCGCGAGCTATCGGCCATCAGCGGGCGCAATCTGACCTGTTCGTCATGTCATCGCGAGTTCTGGATCACCGGCGATATCGTGAACACCCCGTACGAAATGTTCATCTTCGCGGCAGACGCGCACTTCGAGTCGAAACATCACATGCTGGCCGTCATGAGCCTGGCGCAAGCGTGGGAACTGTTTCTGGCCACGTTCGCCTACTCGAACTTCGTTTACCGACCCTCTTGGCTGCAACAGCGGCACGCCGCCGCGCGCGAAGAACTTACTCGGTGCGAGCAAAAACTTGAACATGCAACTCGGAACTTCAACATCCGAAATCTCGTGAACCTCACCACGCACACGATCGTGCGGCAGATGCACCCAAGAACGTTGGCTGAGGCAGAACCTATGATCGAGCAAATCGAACAGCAGCGGCTTCACCGCGATCCCAGCAACGAAGATATTGCTACGATCACCGACGATGAGATTCACGCCGCTGTACAACGTCTCCGCAACCTGCAGATCGTTGACTTGCGTAACAAAGTTGGCCACAAGCAAGCATACCGGCCGACAGCCAAAGAAGTTATGGCCTGCATCGAGGAAGAGATCGTGTTTCTTCACCATATCCGAGATCTCTTTGGTGTCGGTGACTTCGACGACTTCGCAGCAGATGCTGTCGAAACGCCGCGGTGGTTTCAGCCGTAGACGCGAACACCGCTACCGTTCAGCCAATCTTTGTATGGGCAGGCGCGTGTACCACGGCTTGCTTGTGAGCGCCCCGCCAGGAAGGGGATCGACCGTCCTCGATACGCTGAGATCGCTAAACAAACTTGCAGCCGCCCATCGCGTCCGTCACACGGCGTCGCTGAACAGTCGCCGTGCACGCTACTTTGGATTGCAGATGCGACAGAACTGGCACCACCCGTGGCCATTCGGCTTGTGGTTCTTAGTCCCACACGGGCCAGAATGCCTGCACCGTTCACCGCCCGTGGCGCTCTCGCGGTTCTTGTTCCGGTGGAGCTTATCGTTCGCCATCGTGCTCACCTCATGTCGCGTGATATTACGTCGCAACACAATATTCTTCATGAATTGAGCCGGTTCAACCAGCAGCAAAAGTGGAACCGAGAGATGAACGCGAAAGGTTTGAATGTTCATTTGTTAGCCCCCGGGGTCACACCTTCGATCCACCGCACCCAAACTGAAATCTCCCACGTGTAGAAACTGGTAAGCCATTTTGCCGTCCACTCTACGACCGGTGGAGCGTCACACCGGCGATACCAGAAGGAAGGTGTGCCCCAGCGTTCACGCCGCGCCCAGGCTGAACCCGTTCCGGAGGTAGACTTGCCGCATGCTCCAGCAGAATGATCGCTGCCCGTCCTGCGACCAAGGACAGTCCTACGAACGGCCGCGTGTGTGTCCCGTATGCGGTCATGTTTTTCGCGGCAGTGGCTGGGACGGGATTGACGCACATTGGCGAAGCCGTCACGAATCGTTCCGGTCGTACGAGTCGTTTTGGCGGTCGCTATGCTCGCGTCACAAAAGTTAGTGCCGACGCGGCAGCTCTGGAACCGGCGACCGGGGGGTCACGCCTTCGATCCACCGCACCCATTGAAATCTCCCCGTGTAGAAACTGGTAAGCCACTTTGCCGTTCCGCTCTGCGACCGGTGGAGCGTCACACCGGCAATACCCGCACGAAGGTGTGGCCCCGGCGTTCACCTCACTGTCCTACCGCTTGCCGGAATGAGCGTCGCTGACGCGCACACCGTGCGCCGGTATTCCAGCGTGTCCGGACCAGAATGCTGCCACGCCACGAGAGCGTCGCCGCGCGCTGAGGCTGTGATACTCGAGAAGGAAGATTCCGGGTTACACGCCGGAGGCGTGTCGTAAGGTAGCCGGTGGCAAGTGCCGAAGGCACGCCGCCACCGGAT
>DASWMP010000346.1:0-33852 GCA_036399695.1 Thermoanaerobaculia bacterium
GTGGCGAATGCCACCGCTCTGGTACACGTATAAAAGAGCGGTGGCGTTCGCCACCGCACTCCGAGACGCAGATGTGCCTACACCACGATCCGCAGAGGCTGCTCGATGTATGCCCGCAGAGTCTTCAGGAACTCCGCCCCGGTGGCGCCGTCGATGATGCGGTGATCGCACGACATCGTCACTTTCATCCGGTCGCGGATGATGACCTGACGGTTGGCGTCGACGATCGGGCGTGCTTCCGCGGCGCCGATCGCGAGAATCGCGGCGTTCGGCGGGTTGATGATGGCGGTGAACTCCTCGATGCCCCAGGCGCCGAGGTTCGAGATCGTGAAGGTGCTGCCCTGGTACTCGTTCGGCAGCAGCTTGCGATTCTTCGCCTTCTCCGCGAGCACCCGTACCTCGGCGGCGATGTCCGCCACCGACTTCTGGTCGGCGTTGCGGATGACCGGCGTGATCAGCCCTTCAGGCGTGGCCACGGCGATGCCGACGTGCACCTCACCGTGTTGCGTGATGGCGTCATCGCCCCAGCTCGCGTTGATATTCGGATGGTGGCGCAGCGCCAGCGCGGTCGCGCGGACGATGAAGTCGTTGACGCTGATCTTCGCGCCCGTGATCTCGAGCAGTTGCTTGCGCAGTTCCATGAGCAGCGTGACGTCGTAGTCCGCCGTCAGGTAAAAGTGCGGGATCGGGCCGGTCGATTCACCCAGACGCTTGGCGATCGTGCGCCGCATCGCCGAGAGCGGAATGATCTTCGTCTCCAGCGGCGGGATACCCGGCGCCATCGACGGAGCCGGCGTGTAGCCGCTCGCCGGCGCCGCGGGCTTCTGCGCGCCTTCGCTCTTGGCCGGAGCGGCAGCCTGTTGCGGTGCGCGCTGCGCGTTCTGCACGTCGCTGGCGACGATCCGTCCACGCGGCCCACTCCCCTGCACGGTCTTCAGATCGACGCCGAGGTCCTCGGCCATCTTCCGGGCCAGCGGCGATGACCGGCGGCGATCGCCGGACTGCGGGACCGCTTCCGCGGGCGTCGAAGGCTCCGACTGCGTCTTGTCGCGGCGCAGCCCCTTGTGCTCGATCGCTTCCGCGTACTCGCCGGTCGTGTGCTTGACCGAGTCCTTCCTGTCGGTGCCGCGGCGCTGCGGAGACGCCTCGTCTTTGGCTTCTTCTTTCGGTTGTTCCTTTGGCTGGTCCTTTGGCTGGTCCTTCGCCTCGGGCGCGGGTGCCGGTGCGGACTCCTGCTTCGGAGCGGCCGCCTCTTCCTTCTCGCCGTCGCCGAGGATGCGCGCCAGCGTCTCGCCGATCGGGACCATCTGGCCTTCGGATGCTTTCAGCTCGCCGAGCGTGCCGTCCGCTTCCGCCTCGAGGTCGAGGTTCACCTTGTCGGTCTCGATCTCCAGGACCGGCTCACCTCTGGTGACCTTGTCTCCAGCCTTCTTGTACCAGCGGACGACCTTACCCTCGGCCATCGCGTCGCCCACTTTGGGCATGATGATCTCGGCCACGTCTGTCTACCCCCGGTCCGCGGAACCCGCGCGGTACATGACTTTCTTGACGGCGCGGATGATCTCCGGCTCGTGCGGCGTCGCTCCCAGCTCGAGGTTGCGCGCATACGGCATCGGCACGTCCTCGCCCGTCACACGGGCCACCGGTGCGTCGAGCTCGTCGAACATCGCTTCCGTGATGCTGGCGGCGATCTCGGCGGCGGCGCCGAACGGCTTCCACTGCTCCTGCACCACGACGGCCCGATGCGTCTTCTGAACCGAGGCGTAGACCGGATCCATGTCCAGCGGACGGATGGAGCGGAGGTCGATGACGTCGCACTCGATCCCTTCGTCCTTCGCGAGCTGCTCGGCGACGGTGAGCGAGAGCTGCATCATCCGGCCGTACGAGACGATCGTGACGTCCTTCCCTTCGCGGGCGACGCGCGACTTGCCGAACGGCACGGTGAAGTCCGGATCGTCCGGCACATCGCCCTTCATGCCGTACAGCGCGGCGCTCTCGAGGAAGATGACCGGATCCTTGCCGCGGATGGCGGTCTTGAGCATCCCCTTCGCGTCCGCCGGCGTGCCCGGCGCCACGACGTGGATGCCGGGAAAGTGGCCGTAGAACGACTCGAAGGACTGCGAGTGCTGCGCGCTGAGCTGGACGCCGGCGCCGTGCGGGCCGCGGACGACCATGGGGATGTTCACCTGGCCGCCGGAGAAGTAGCGGATCTTCGCGGCGTGGTTGACGATCTGGTCGGCGGCGACGATGGCGAAGTTCATCGTCATCATCTCCACGATCGGCCGGAGACCGAGCATGGCCATGCCGACGGCAGTGCCGACCATGCCGGCTTCGGCGATCGGCGTGTCGATGACACGCGTGCCGCCGTACTTTTTCAGCATGCCGGCGGTGATGCGGAAGGTGCCTTCGTAAACACCGATGTCCTCACCCATGATGAGAACGTTCGGGTCGCGATCCATCTCCTCCATCATTGCGTCGCGGATCGCGTCGCGATAACTCTTTTCGGCCATCTAATCTCTCTCGGATTCGCTGACGGGCCGCGGCCCGTGCTCGGCGATGACATCGTCGAAGAGCTCGTGCGGCTCGGGTGCCGGGCTCTCCTCGGCGAACTTGACCGCCTTGGCGGCTTCTTCGGTGGCCCACTCGTCCATCTTCTTCACGTCCTCCTCGGTGAGACCACAGATCTCGCCGAGGCGCGTGCGCAGGATGGTGATGGGATCGCGGCCGCGGTGCTGTTCGACCTCGTCCTTCGAGCGGTACGGCTGGAGGATGTCGGCGGCGCCATGCCCCGAGAAGCGGTAGGTGACCGCCTCGATGCAGTACGGCTTGCCGGTCTCGCGCACCTGGCGGATGACGCGATCGGCGACGCCCCGGACGGCGAAGATGTCCTGCCCGTCGACCTTCTCTGACGGGAAGTTGTACGCCCGGACGCGCGCCGACAGGTCGGTGAGCGCGGAGTGGCGGTCGAGCGCCGTGCCCATGGCGTAGCCGTTGTTCTCGATGACGAAGACGATCGGGCACATCCCCTGGTTGCCCCAGAGGCCGGCCATGTTCATCGCCTCGTGGAACGAGCCGATGTTCATCGCGCCGTCACCGAAGTAGCAGACGACGACGGCGTCGCTCCCCTGGTAGCGCCGGGCGTACGCGGCGCCGGCTGCCAGCGTCAGATGCCCGCCGACGATGCCGTAGCCGCCGTAGAGACCATGCTCGACGTCGAAGAGGTGCATGGAGCCCCCCTTCCCTTTCGAGAGACCGGTCTTCTTGCCGAACAGCTCGGCCATGACCTTGCCGGGATCGGAGCCGAGCGCGAGCGCCTGGGCGTGATCGCGGTAGCCGCAGAAGACGATGTCGTCCTTCCGCAACGCGCTGATGATGCCGCTGGCGACCGCTTCCTGGCCGATGTAGACGTGAAGGTAACCGCCGATCTTCCCTTTCCGGAACTCGCGCTCGGTGGCCTCTTCGAAACGGCGGATGAAAAGCATCTGCCGCAGAATGTCGGTCCACTCGGGCGCGCAGACCGGATCGTCGACCGCGGCTGTACTTGCCTGTGATTTCTGCTTAGCCATTATTCAATGAGGGCGGCGTTGCACATCGCACGCCGCGCGGGCGCGGATTGTAGACCAGATGAGCGCGCATGGCGCCATGGGGTGCGATCGCGCCCGGATCGGAGCTGTGGGCCAATGGCCGGTGGTCAGTGGCCGGTGCCGCGCTGCGCGCACATTTCTACCGACCACCGCCACCCGTGGGATCCCACGGTCCGACCGATCGGACAGATGGGACCTAGGGGACCTGTGAGACGCAGGTTCGCCGTTGATCTCCCATAGGTCCATACGTCCTATAGGTCCCATCGGTCCCATCGTTTCTCCGTTGCTTGTTACGCCGCGGCCGGCGCGGGCTCCTCATCCAGCTTGGTGCCGCGCAGGATGAACCAGGCGGCCACGATGGCCAGGATCACGCCGTTTACCCCAAGGGCCCAGGAGATGGTCCAGCGTTCGGCGGCGTAGCCGGCGACGAGGTTGCCTAACGGCATGCCGCCGCGGAAGGCCAGCATGAAGATCGACATGACACGGCCACGCATGGCGTCGCTGGTCGTGAGCTGCACGAGGGAGCTGTAGAGCGAGATCACGCCCACGATGCAGGCGCCGGCGAAGAAAGCGATGACGAGGCTCAGCGCCAGGATCTTCGAAAACGCAAAGGCGACGAGCAGGCAGGCGAAGGCGAGTTGCAGCATCAGCGCGACCCTCCCCTTGCGCGGCAGGTGCGCGGTGGCGGCGATGATGACGGCGCCGGCGACCGAGCCGAGGCCGTATGTCGTCATCAGCCCGGCGTAGCCCTGCGCGTTGAGGCCGAAGATCGTCTTGGCCACCACCGGCAAAAACGTCACGATGGGCATGCCCAGGAACGTGCCGACGAAGGCGAGGAACGTCAGCCGCACCAGCAGCCGCCGGCGGGCGACGAACTGGAAGCCCGCCTTCATCTCCTCGATCAAGCCCCCCTTCCCCTCCTGCGTTTCGACCTTCGGGGAGTTGATGCGGTTCAGGGAGATGATCACCGCCAGGAACGAGAGACCGTTGACGGCGAAGCAGGCCGCGGCGCCGAGCGTGCTGAGGGCGAGGCCGGCGAGAATCGGTCCGATGACGCGCGCCAGGTTGAACTGCATGGAGTTCATCGCGATCGCGTTGGGCATGTCCTGCCGCTTGACCAGCAGCGGCAGCAGCGAGATGTACGCGGGGCCGCTGAACGACTGAGCGCTGCCGGTGAGGAACGAGAGCACGAAGATGTGCCACACCTGCACCTGCCCGAAGTAGATGAGCGCCGCGAGGATGAAGGCGAAGCCCATCTGCAGGTATTGCGACAGGAGCATGATCTTCTTCCGCTCGATCCGGTCGGCGACGACGCCGCCGAAGAGCGAGAAGATGAGCATCGGCCCGGTCGACAGGAAGCCGTCGACGCCGAGGAGAAACGCGGAGTTGGTCATCTGCAGGACGACCCAGCCCTGCGCGACCGTCTGCATCCACGTTCCGGTCGTGGAGGTGAAGGCGCCGAGCCAGAGGAGACGGAAGTCGCGATAGCGCAGGGCGCTGAACGTCCGCGCCAGCGCATTCCGCGGGCGCGGCGGAAAGGAGGCTTCGGACTCGAGTGCTTCTTCCTGGGGGAGCGACGCGCTCATGCTCGTATCTTCAGTTTGGCGTTCGTGCCGGCGGTGTGCGCGTGGCAGATGGCGATGGCGAGCGCGTCGGAAGCGTCGGCGCCCATCTTCAGCGCGGAACACCCCGGCAGCAGCAGCCGCACCATCTTCGCAACCTGCTCCTTTTCGGCGCGGCCGTAGCCGACGACGGCGTTCTTGACCGCGCTCGGCGCGTACTCGAACACCCCGAGCTTCGCCGCCTGCGCCGCCAGCAGGATCACCCCGCGGGCATGCGCGAGCTGGATGAGGCTGTGAACGTTCTGGCCGGCGAAGGGCGTCTCGACGGCGACGACGGCCGGCTGCGTCCGGCCGATCACGACCGACAGCTCCTCATGAATCTTCACCAGCCGCTCAGGCAGCTCCGCCCCGCGCACGGTGCGAATGGAGCCCTGCTCGACGAGAGCGAGACGCCCTTTCTCGTAATCGATGACGCCATAGCCGGTGGTGATGGAGCCAGGATCGACCCCGAGGATGCGCACGGGTGAATGGTAAAGGGTGAAGGGGGGGATGGTGGAGGGAGATTTTGAAACGGAGATGCCAAAGTTGGGGTGACGACCTGAAGTCCGGAGAAGCTTGAACGCAGAACGCAGAACGCAGAACGATGAATTGAGAAGCTCTCAGCGTTCTGCGTTCTGCGTTCTGCGTTCTGCGTTCTGCGTTCTGCGTTCTGCGTTCAAGGTTCTCCGGCACGAGCCATCGCCAACTCGTTCCAGAACCTCACCTCGTATATCGGCCGCCCTTCCTCCCGATACTTCGCTTCATAGTTCGTCCGCGGCGGATCGTCCGGTCCGGGGATGCGGCGCTCGGACCTGGGAAAGAACTCCTCGATGATCGGGGCCACGGACTCGTAGTACTCTTGATGGTCCGTCACGTAGACGCCCAGTCCGCCCGGTAACAGGACGCGTCGCAGTTCCGTCAGCACCTCGGGGCGGATGATGCGGCGCTTTCGTTCCTTCTTGCGCGGCCAGGGATCGGGAAAATAGATGTGCACCTCCGCCAGCGACGCGTCCGGCACCATGTCCTTGAGCACGAGATAGGCGTCGTGGTTGACGAGGCGGAGGTTCTGCAGGTTGCGCTTGAGCACCCGCGCGCGAATCAGGCGGTGGTAGTGCAGCGACTTCTCGATGCCGAGCAGGTTCACGTCCGGCCGCTCCGTGGCCGTGGCGATGAGAAAGCGTCCCTTGCCCGAGCCGATCTCCAGGACGACCGGATTGCCGTTGCCGAACAGCTCTTTGAAATCGAAGCGGTAAAAGCCGGTCTCCCGGGGGTTGATCTCCATGCGCGGCGCACCCTACACGAACCCGGAATCGCAGACAATTGACTCTCTTAAGTTACTGATTCGGCGCAAGTTGCCGCACACGTGGTAAGGTAGTTCCACACGAAAATGAACGTGCTTACGAACGACACCTTCGACGAGCGACATTTCGAGGAGCTCTACGAGCACTACTTCGATCTGCTCCGTCAGATCGCGGTGCACAAGTTCAAAGTGCCGGACTACGAAGCCGAGGCACTGGTGCACGACGTGCTCCTGAGCTACCTGCGCAAAAGCGGGAGCATCGCGGACCTGCGGCCGTGGCTCATCGGCGCGATCTGCTACGCCAGCCGGCATTACTGGCGGCTGCAGAAAGGGAACGCGTCGACGGACGACGAGACCCAGCCGCAGTATCCCGATCCGGCTTCGCTCTCGATCCTCGACTCATTGCCGGACCAGATCGCCGCACGCGAGCTGCTGGCGCGCCTCCCGCTGCGCGCACAGCAGATCCTGCACATGCGTTTCTTCGAAGGCTTCTCCATGATCGAGATCGGCCAGCGCCTCGGCGTCCGGTCGAAGTACGCGCAGAAGCTGGTGGCCAAGTACCTCAAGCGCGCGGCGCTGCTGTCGACCGAGCCGGTCAACACGCCGGTCACGAAGAACAAGGAGAAGCGATGAGCGACGAGAACAACGTCGTGAGTTTCGGAAGCCGCCGCCGGCCCGATCCGGCTCTGGTCCGCGAGTTCGCCGCCACGGCGCGACGCCTCCAGCAGGAACGGTCCACCTCGACCGAGCTGGTGGAACGGATGCTGCGCACGACGCCGCACCAGGACTGGGCCGCGCTCGCCGACAAGCCGTCGATGCGCAACGCCGGCGTGCTGGAGAAGCTGGCCAACGAGATCTCCGCACGTCTGGAGACGAGCCCGCAGGAAGCACTGGCCCTCTCCAACCTGGCCACGACCATCGCCGAGACGCTGCCGTTCGACTCCTATCCGCCGGTCGTGCTGGCGCAGATGCGCGCTCAGGCCTGGCGCGACCGCGCCCAGGCGCTGCGCTATCTCGCCAAGTACCGGGAGACGCTCGAAGCACTGGACCGTGCCGAGTCGCATCTCGCCGCCTTCGGCACGCTGATGCACGACAGGGCCATGGTCATGTACGTGCGCGGCAACACGCTCCGAGACATCGGAGCGCTCGACGAAGCCCTGTCGCTGCTGATCGAGAGCCGTCTCATTTTTGAGGAGCACGGCGATACACGCCGCTACCTCTACTGCGGTGTCATGGAAGCCTCCGTTTACTATCGCAGTGGCGACTTCGTTGCCGGTCGCCAGCGCTACAGCGCATTGCTCGAAGTGGCGCGCGACCTGAACGATCGCGAAACGGAGGCCCGCCTGCACAACAACATCGGCCAGTGCTCGACGCGCCTCGGAGAGTACGAGAACGCCGTCGTTCATCTGGCGCGAGCGCACGCTCTCTTCACTTCCCTGGGCCTGACGGCGGAGGCGCTTCGTACCGAACGCGCTGAGGCGAAGATCCTCGTGTCGAAAGGCGACTACCGGCGCGGAACCGCCGCTTTGCGCGAAGCTCGTACGAAGTTCCTGTCGCACGGCCTCATCGAAGAAGCGGGTCTTTGCGGACTGGAAGTCGTCGAGCTCCTGCTCGAGCGTGACGACGCGTCTCAGGCAGTCGAGCTTTCACGTGAGATCGTCGAGGAGTTTGCCGCCGCAGAGCTCAGCCATCGAGCAGTCGCGGCGCTGCAACACCTGCATGCCGCATTGGAAGCGCGGCGTGCGTCGCGGGCGACGGTGCGCTCGATCGCCGAGTACATCGAGTCACTGCATCAAAATCCCGACGAAGAGTTCGTCGCCACCGCATGAGGTGCGGGCCGGCTGGTGGCCGGCCCGTCACGCCCATCAGACTTTCGGGACGGAGATTTCGTCGCCGAACGTCACGACGCGCCGCAGGATCTGCTGAAGCCGCGATTTCGCTTTGCCGAACCACGAGCCGCCATCGCCCACGGACGGCCGCGCCTCAGCCGTAACGGTCAGTGCGCACACCACGGCCACGACGGCCAGACCACGAACAGTATTTTTGACGACACGATGCATAAGCCCTCCAACCCGGTCTCGCCGGGCAATTGAATTAGGAGGGCACCCTCACCTCGCGGTGTGACGCGAAAGTCACTTATGCCACCCCGCGCGAATGGCATTTTTGTGCACGTTCACACTTACCGACAACGAAAGCCGCTGCTCACGGAGACGGTGGACAGGGAACGATGGGACCTATGGGACAGATGGGACGTATGAAAGGCAAAGGCGATTCGGAGTCGCACGCCGGAGGCGTGTCGTAAATTAGCCGGTGGCAAGTGCCGAAGGCACGCCGCCACCGGACAGGATCCGCCCTCTGCCTCGACCCCGGCAGGGGTCGCGTTGCAGGCACCACGACGGCACACCCTCCGGGATCTTCTTCTGCAACCGAAAGCGGTGGCGACGCGCCTCCGGGCGTGAGCCCTCACTTGCGGCTACCTCCTGCGGGCTCCGCCCCCATAGGTCCTATAGGTCCTATAGGTCCCATCGTTCCCCCCTGCAGGCGGCGGCGTCAGCGTCCGAACGTATCGCAATCCGCGATGCGGCCCGACTGCATGCCGCGGCGGAACCACTCGACGCGCTGGGCCGAGGAGCCGTGGGTGAACGAATCGGGATTGACGCGCCGTCCGGCGGACTTCTGCAGACGGTCGTCGCCGATCGCGGAAGCGGCATTGAGCGCCTCTTCCACGTCACCTGCCTCGAGGAGCTGGCGCTGCTGGGTGGTGTTCCCCCAGATGCCGGCGAAGCAGTCGGCCTGCAGCTCGAGGCGCACGGAGTAATCGTTGGCGTTGCGGCTGTCGCTCTGCTGCGCCTGACGGACCTTGTCGGAGATGCCGAGCACGTTCTGCACGTGGTGGCCGATCTCGTGGGTGATGACGTAAGCCTGCGCGAAGTCGCCCGGCGCGCCGAAGCGCTCCTGCAGGTCGGAGTAGAACGAGAGGTCGATGTACACCTTGCCGTCTGCTGGACAGTAGAAAGGCCCCGTGGCCGATTCGGCGTAGCCGCAGGCCGATTCCACGACGCCGCGGAAGAGGACCAGTTTGGCGCGCGGGTATTCGACCCCTTCCCGGCGGAGGACCTCGGTCCAGGTGTTCTGGGCGTCGTCGAGGACGAAGGAGATGAACTGCACCATCTTCGCCTCCTCCGGCGACTCCGACGTGGGCGGCACCTGCTGCCCCGGCTCGGTCGCCACGGGACCGGGCGCGCCGCCGCCGCCGCTGCCATCGACGAGCGTGAAGAAGTTGCGGCCGAACAGAAGGCTCAGGACCAGCAGGATGACGGCACCACCGCAGCCGACCTGCGGCCCGCGGCCGAAGCCGAACCCGCCGCCGCCTCCGCCAAAGCCGCCACCACCGGCACCACGACGATCTTCGATGTCGGAACTGACTCCACCAGGTGTCCAGCGCATGAGGGCGCTTGGTGCACATCAAGGGCCAAGATGGATGGATGGGGATGGGACCTATGGGACAGAGAGGACCTATGGGAGCCGGCGAGTCGTGTGGCAGGACTTGCGGGTTTCAGGGGACCTGCGCGCGAAGGTACGGCGGGGAAATGGTGTCCGCCGAGTATGGAGTGCGGCAGCGGCGCTTCACCAACTGCCGCTTTCCTATAGCGGAAGCGTCGAGCTTCCGCCGCCGTGGGGGTACACCACGCGGGCCGCAGCTCGCAAGTGGAGGACGGACAATCTTGTCCGTCACGCGAAAAAGCAGCTCACGCAGTCGAAGGCCGGGCGATGCGAAGGTGCAGCCTCCCCGCGCCATTTCTCGCGTGACGGACAGGATTGTCCGTCCTCCACTACAGAAAGATGCAGCTTGCGTGTGGCGGGAGATCCGCACTCCAAACTCAGATCGTCTGGCCGCTGGCGGGCGGGTAGTCGTCCGCGCGCACCAGGATCTCTCGCGGCTTCGACCCCTGGCTCGGGCCGACCACCCCGTTCGCTTCCATGATCTCGATCAACCGCGCGGCGCGGGAGTAACCGAGCTTCAGGCGGCGCTGCAGGTACGACGCGCTGGCCTGCCCCGTCGTCAGCACGACGCGCACGGCATCGTCGTACTTGGGATCGTCGAGGTAGTCGGCGGTATCGCCACCGCTCTTCTCCTCGGCCATCTTCGTGATCTCTTCCAGGAACCTCGGCTCACCCTGGTTCTGCTTCACGAACTCCACGATGTCGTTGATCTCGGTCTCCGAGACGTACGCACCATGCAGGCGCCGCACGCGCGCCGTGCCGGGCGGCAGGAAGAGCATGTCGCCATTGCCGAGGAGCTTCTCGGCGCCCTGCGCGTCGAGAATCGTGCGGGAGTCGATCTTCGACGCCACCTGGAACGAGATGCGCGACGGCAGGTTCGCCTTGATGACGCCCGTGATGACGTCCACCGACGGCCGCTGCGTGGCGATGATCAGATGGATCCCGACGGCGCGGGCCTTCTGGGCCAGACGGGTCACCGAGTCCTCGACGTCCTTCGACGCCACCATCATCAGGTCCGCGAACTCGTCGATGATGATGACGATGTACTGCAACTGGTCCGGGACCTCCATCGGCGCGTCGGGGGAGATCTTCCGCGCGCGGCGCAGCGCTTCCGGGTCCTTGAGCAGCACGTTGTACTGATCGATGTTGCGCACGCCGCACTCGGCCAGTGACCGGTAACGGTTCTCCATCTCGTTCACGGCCCAGATCAGCGCGTTCGAGGCGAGCTTCGGGTCGGTGATGATCGGATGGATGAGGTGCGGGATGTCCTCGTAGATCTTCAGCTCGACCATCTTCGGGTCGATCATCAGCATCCGGAGCTGCGACGGCAGCGCCTTGTAGAGCATCGACACGATCATCGAGTTGAGGCCGACCGACTTGCCGGCGCCGGTGGCACCAGCGACGAGCAGATGGGGCATCTTCGCGAGGTCGGTGACGACGGCTTCGCCGTGGATGTCCTTGCCGAGAGCGAGGCTGAGGAACGAATGCGACGCCGTGAAGTTCTCGGTGTCGACGATGTCGCGCAGGGTGATGAGCTCCCGCTTCTTGTTCGGCACCTCGATGCCGACGGTGGACGAGCCGCTGATGCGCTCGATGCGGATCGACTCCGCCTTGAGCGCCAGCGCCAGGTCGTCGCCGAGGTTCACGACCTTGGCGTACTTCACACCGGCGGACGGCTTGAACTCGAACGTGGTGACGACCGGGCCCGGATGGTACGCCGTCACTTCCCCTTCGACGGAGAACTCGCGGCAGCGGTCTTCGATGAGACGCCCGATCTCGAGGTACTTCTTATGGACTTCGTCATTGATGCCGTCCTGCTTCGGCCCCTCGGTCAGGAGCGTCACTGGCGGCAGGAGGTCGTGCGACATGCGCACCGGCGTGTCCGGACGCACCGCTTCCTTCGGCTTGCGCATGGCCGGCCGCGGGATCTGCGGCTTCGGGCGTGGCGCGGCCGACGCCGTGTTGGGACGCGTCTGCGGCTCGAGGAACAGCGGATCCTCGAAGTCGTCGAGCGGAAACTCTTCCTCGTCGTCTTCGATGACCGGCGGCGGCGGCACTTCGAGCGTCCGCTTCCGGGCCAAAGGGGCGGCGGCGGGAGGCGGAGTGGTGGCGGGACGCGCGGCTGCCGGTGCGGGTGCGGGAGCAGCGACGCGCGCCGACGCGGCCACGGGAGCGGGACGTGTTTCGACGTACAGCTCGAAGGGGTCGTGGGTCTCGGAGTTCGCCAGCTCTTCGGCGGCCTTGCGCAGGTCGGCCTTCGTCACCTTGCGGATCTGGAACTTGCCGCGGCCTTTGACCTCGCGCACGATCGGCCCATTGAGAGCGGCGGCCGCGGCGGCGGCATCGGCCTCGTCACTCTCCTCCTCGGGCGTGGGCACGAGGCGAAGCGGCGGGGCGGTGTCGGCCTTTTCGAGGTGCTTGCGCACGAGGGCGTTCTTCATCTTCCCCTTGCGCCGGCGCTCGGTGATCCGGGCGACGTGCAGGGAGAGATTGCGCCCGAGGGTGAGCAGCTTCTGGTGGATGGCCAGGAAGACGGCGGCGAGGCTGAGCCGCGTCGCCAGCAGCAGCCCGACCAGGATCGCCGTGATGAGGACGATGGCCGCGCCGCTGGCGTTCATGTTGGCCTTGATGGCGCGGTCGATCTCCTGCCCGAGGTAGCCGCCGGAAAGGATGTGCGCCCCCCGCAGCCAGACTTTGCCGATGGCGAGGTCGAAGAGCGGCGGCAGCGCGAGGGCGAGGATGACGAAGCCGAGGAGCTTCGTGTGGAGGTATTCGAGATCGCGCGACCAGAAGCGGTTCCAGCCGATGATCAGCAGCACCGCCGGAAAGACGAGGGAGGCGAAGCCGAAGAAGCCGACGAAGATCCAGGCGAGCGTCGCCCCGTAGTAGCCGATCCAGTTGTCGATCGCGCTGTTGGTGGAGGTGTAGAAAGCAGAGGAGTCGGTGGGGTGGTACGTAAGGAGCGCAAGCGTGAGACTGACGCCGATCGCCAGTATGACGACCCCGATCAGCTCTCCGCCGCGGCGGCTCCTGGCAAATTCGATGAGCTGCATCCCCAACCCGACACTCCCGTTCGACTGTCAGGAAGTGTAGCAGAAACGAGGCCAGCGGTTTTGCGCGCGCTTCAGAGGGCGCGTTGTCCGTTGCTGGTTGTCCGTTGTCCGTTGTCCGTTGCTGGTGATGCGACGTTCGATGGCTTCGATTCCGAGGGAGCTGCTCGCGGAAGTGCCGGAGCTGGTTGCCGCAGCAACCGTGCTGCTCTCGAAAGCAACCGCGCTGCTTTCGAAAGCAACCGGGCTGCTTTTGAAAGCAACCGCGCTGCTCTCGAAAGCAACCGCGCTGCTTTCGAAAGCAACCGGGCTGCTTTTGAAAGCAACCGTGCTGCTTTCGAAAGCAACCGTGCTGCTTTTGAAAGCAACCGTGCTGCTTTTGAAAGCAACCGTGCTGCTTTCGAAAGCAACCGCGCTGCTTTCGAAAGCAACCGTGCTGCTCTCGAAAGCAACCGTGCTGCTTTTGAACGTCGTTGCGCCTACGACGCAGGGTTCGCCTGGGCTCTGGCCTGCAACGGCGGCGCGTCGAGGCGCGGGCCGTCGTAGCCGTGGACTTCCCCGAACCGCGACGAGCGTGCCTCCCATTCCTTCGCCGCGGCCACCAGCTCCTCGTGCGTACGGGCAACGAAGTTCCACCACATGAGGACGGTCTCGCCGAAGGGCGCGCCGCCGAGCAGGAGGAGGCGGGCGCCGTCGCGGGTGGTGAGAGGAAGCTCGTCGCGCCGGGTGCCGAGGTAATAGAGGACGTCGGGCGTCAGCGGCTCGCCATCCAGCTCCGCGGCGCCGTCGAGGACGAATAGGGCGTGCTCGAAACTGCGCTCGAGCGGGATCGCGGTCTTCGACCGCACGGTGACGTCCGCCCCGATCATCGGCGAGTACGCCGACGCCGGCGAGCGTTGCCCGGCCGCCTGTCCCATGAAGAGCGTCAGCGTGGCGTCGTCCACCTCCAGCGACGGCAGGTCGTCGTGATGGGCGAATGAGGGCGGACGGTCGCGCGCGGCGTCCGGCAGCGCCACCCACAACTGCACACCGCTCAACTGTCCGGAATTGCCGCGCGGCGTCTCCTCGGCGTGCGAGATGCCCCGCCCGGAGGTCATGACGTTCAGCTCCCCCGGACGGACCAGACTCTCGAAACCGAGGCTGTCCCGATGCAGTACCTCCCCTTCCAGCAGCCAGGAGACGGTCTGCAGCCCGATGTGCGGATGCGGCGCGACGTCCATCGGCTTGGCGTCCGAGAAGGTGAGCGGGCCGTAACGATCGAGGAAGCACCACGGCCCCACGAGCCGCCGTTTCGCGCGCGGCAGCGCACGCCGGATCTCCAGCTCCCCGAGTCGCGTGCGCTGGGCGGGGAACGCTTCAAACTTGGCGGCCTCGCACGTCTCGCACGAGCACTGGTCCGGTAGCGGTGGCGCGGTTTCGTTGCTCATGGTTTTAGATCGGGAGTTGTTGGTTGTTGGTTTTTGGTTTTTGGTTGAGAGTGGCGGTGGTCAGTGGTCACGGTGAACACCAAAAACCAAAAACCAACAACGCCTCTCCCCCCCGTCACGCGGCTCTCACCTGTTGCAGTCCCAGCATCCCCAGGAGTTGCGATGCAGCCCGCTCGCCCGATTCCACGGCGGCGTTCATGAAGCCGTTCTCCTCCATGGTGTGCTCGCCGGCGAACAGCAGCTTGCCGACCGGCTCGGCCAGGGCGCCGAAATAGCGCTGGTACTGGCCGGGGCGGTAGCAGGCGTAGCTGCCTCTGGTCCATTCGTACGCCGGCCAGATCTGGCGGACGGCTTTGCCGGTATAGGCCTTGGCCACACCCGGAAAGACTTTGTCCGCCATCGCCGCGAACTCCGTGGCGCGGTTCTGCAGCGTGCCGTTGCCGAGGTTCGCGCCGTAGCGGCCGCCGGTGAAGTTCGTCAGGATGCCGTGCGTCCCCCGCTGGCCGCGGCTCGTTTCCCAGCAGGCCTGGAACGGGAGGTCGGTGAACGTGTAGGCGGTGCAGTTCATCTGCACCCAGGGGCGGGCGTCGACGCCGATCATCATCTTGGAGTTCGTGCCGTAGCCGAGATTGCGGATCGTATCGAGCTGGAGGCGCGGGAGGTCGAGGCCGTCGAGGTTCACGGCCGCGCGCATGACGGTCAGGGGGATGGTCGTGACGACAAAGTCGGCGCGGATGGTCGAGACGCTGGCGCCGCGGCGGACCGTGAGCTCGTAGCCGTCGCCCCGTTTGCGGATTGCTTCCACGGCGCTGCCGAGATCGACCGGGCGGTCGAGCCGTTGCGCGAGACGGATCGGGATCGTGCCGTTGCCTTCCTTCGCCCGGAAGCGTTCGTTGCTCTCGCCGAAGAGGCCGAACGTGCCGGGCGCCGTCTCCATGAGGCAGAGCAGGTTGAGGGCGCTCTGCTCGCCGAGCTCGAGGCCGAACTCGCCGACGTAGGCCGCTTCGATGAGCTTGCGCAGGCGGGGATCGAAGTCCACGCCGTGCAGCCATTCCTCGATGCTCATGGCGTCGAGGCGCTTCCCCTCCTCGGTGCCGCTGTTGAACGACACGTCGCAGTTCTCGCCGTTTTCGCCGACCGCGCCACGGATCGCTTTCGCCAGGGGGCGCATGGCCTCGATCCAGTCGGCGTCCGACTTCGAGAGCTTGCCGTCGACGAAGACGTTGTGTCCGTTGGAGCCGTCGAGGTACGTCAGGTCGAGCAGCTCGACTTCGAGCTCGCGGGCCAGGTTGCGGATGGCGTGGTGGGTGGTGTCGATCAGCTCTCCGCCGAGCTCCGCGACCTGGTTGTCGGGGAAGTAGTTCTGCAGGGAGTACATGCGCCCGCCGACGCGCGGCGCCGCTTCGAGGATCATCGACCCGACGCCGTTCTGCTGGAGCCGGTAAGCGCACGTGAGTCCGGCCGTGCCGCCGCCGAGGATGACGACGCGGGCAGCGTCCTGCGCCCGTCCACGAAGCGGCAGCGAAGCGACGGCCGCACCGGCAGTGGCAGCGGCGGTGGTGCGAAGGAAGCGCCGCCGCGACCAGTCGGCGGTCACGGCTTCATCGAGGGAGACGTGACGCTGCTCGAGCAGGTCGGCAGCGCGGAGAGAGTCGCGGAACAGCGTGAAGAGTGGCGTGCGCGGCATGCGCGCGATTGTAGTGGAGGCGGAAATCGGAAATCGGAAAACGAATACGGCCGGCTCGCGGCCGGCCGTATTCGCGCCTCGATCAGCAGAGCGGATACGGCACTCCGTTCGTCGGGAACGGGCAGCTCTGGATCGACTTCGACCAGCAGGAGGTGGTCGTCTCATAGGAGCTGACGTAGACGTCGGTGTAGCTGCCGTCGCAGTGTTCCGTGCGCTGCCAGGTCGTGACCAGCACGCGTGTGGTGCGGTAGTCGAACCACCGTGGGTTGCGGAACGCGTCGTAGCGGCAGACGCTCGCGCTGTAGGTGGAGCCGAGGGAGCTGTAGGTCGTGACGTTCTTCACGCTCTTCGGCTCCGTGCAGACCGTCGGGCAGAAGATGTAGCAGTCGTGGTACCAGGTGTAGCACTGGTTGCAGGAATCGCCGCGGGGGTCGCACCACTCGAGACACGAGTCCAACCGCATCTGGCAATCGTCCATGCACGCCTGGTCGTAACCCACGCCTTCGGCCCGGACCGCGGACGGCGCCTTCGCCTCGGGACGGAAGTCGACCTGGCGAACCTCTCCGACCGCGGAATCAGCCGAGAGCTTCGTGGAGCGCGCGTCGATGGAGGCGAACGGCTCGTCGGTGAGCAGGCGCTGGCCGGCAAAGACGAGGAAGCGCAGGCTGCCCGGCTTCCTGGCTTCCGCTTCGCGCAGTTTCGCCAGGTCCTCGCCATGCGCGCTGAGGACGCCGACGGTGGCGTTCGACTGCACGCCCGGCGGAATGTCCACGATCTCCTGCACGCGCAGATGCTTGCCCTGCAGAATGCGGATCTGCAGCGTCACGACGTCGTTCGTCAGCATTTCCGGCAGTTGGTAGAGCAGCGGTGCGACTTCGGGCTGCTCGGCCGGGATACGGGCCGTCGCCCGCTCCTGCTCCGATGGTTCCGCCGCGCGGTTCCGTTCACCGGCAAACAGCGATGTGGCCAGCATGGCCACGCTACACAACGTCACGACTCTCAACGACTTTCTCATCGATTCCTCCTGGAGATGAGCAAAGTCTAGGGACCGCACTTCACGGCACAAAGCGTCATGTGACGAAGCACGCCTGCACGATGACAAGGGCCGGAATTCCGGCGACGAAGCAATGGGACAGATGGGACCTATGGGAGCCGGGGAGACGCATGTCGAGCTTCTCGTAATGCCGAAGGTGAATCCGCTCGACTCCTCCCCATAGGTCCCATCTGCCCCATAGATCCCATCACTTTCCGCGCACTCCATCCTTCCGCCCTCAATTCGTGTGACACACGGTCGCGCCCCCCACAAGATGCGACTGCCCGCCGTTTCTCCCGCGGCCTAACTTGCGACTACCGCGAAAGGAGAAACGTCATGCACGACATGGAAATGGAACTGGAAAGTGAATTCGAGTTTGAGAACGCAGGCCTCGGTGAATTCGAGAACCCGTACGGTGAGACCCCGCTCGGCGAAGGGCCCTTCGGTGAAGGTCCGCTGGGCGAAGGACCGTTCGGCGAATCGCCGCTCGGCGAGTTCGAGCACGAGCAGGTGCTCGGCTTCGGCGAGTCCGAGTGGGAGTCCGAAGACGAGCTGTTCTTCGGGAAGATCTGGAAAGGGATCAAGAAGGCCGCGTCCGTGGCCGCCCCGATCCTGAGGAAGGTGGCGAAGGTCGCCGCCCCGATGGTCGGCACCGCCATCGGCGGACCGCTCGGCGGGAAGCTCGGCTCGCTCGTCGGCAACGCGCTCGAAAGCGAGTACGAGTTTGAAGGTCCGCTCGGCGAGTACGAGTACGAATCCGAGAGCGAAGCGGAGTTCGAGTCCGTCATGGCCGGCCCGCTCACCGAAGCACAGGGGCTCGGCGAGCTGATGGCCGCGATCGCCGCGAACGCCGCCACCGACACGGAAGCGGAAGCGCAGATCGGCGGCGCGATCATGATCTCCCTCTCCCCCTCCGACCGCGACGCGTTGCGCGACGTCCTGCCGTCGCTGACGCGCGGCGCCGCCGTGCTGACGCGCGTCCTGCGCCGTCATCCGTCCACACGCGTGGTCGTCCGCGCCGTCCCGACGATCGTCAAGCGCACCGCCATTCAGCTCAAGAAACGGGCCGCGAACGGCGAGCCGGTCACGAAGAAGGGCGCCGCGCGCGCGATGGCTTCGCAGACCCGCCGCGTCCTGGCCACGCCCAGCGTCTGCGCCCGCGCCATGCAGCGCAACGTGAAGGCCACGCAGTCGGTGAGCCGCCGCAACAACGGCCGTTCCGACCGCGGGCGGTCCGGCAACGGGCGTCAGGCCTTCGCCTGGTAAGCACTCCGACAGCAGTCCCGCAGGAACGCCACAAAGGAGCAGCACCATGAGCAGCGCTCTGTTCGAATACGAAACCGGCCAGACCGAGGCCTTTTACGAATCGGTCGTGACGGCGGCACGCGGCGGCCAGCGTCACAGGCAGCTCGGCATCCTCGCCATGCGCGCGGCACGTGCCGCGCTCGTCGAGGGGAACCAGGACGCCGGCGATCCGGAGTGGGAGGCGGAGTGGGAAGCCGCACCCGCGTACTTCCACCAGTCGTTCTCACTGCAGGAAGCTCTTCCGGCCGCACTGATGATGGAGCACCTGGCGCACGGCGCCGCGGAGGCGGAGAGCGACGGTGAAGCGTTCGCCTTCCTCGCACCACTGCTGCCGATGGCGCTCAAGGCGCTCCCGATGGTGGCGAAGTTCGGCGCGAAGATGCTGCCGAAGATCGCCTCGACGGTCATGAAGGCCGCGCCGAAGGTAATCAAAGGAGTGCAGGGCGTCGCCAGGACGCTGCGCAACGATCCGGTCTCCCGTCCGCTCATCCAGGCGTTGCCGAACGTCGTCCGCCAGACGACGGCAGACATCGCCCGGCAGGTCGCGCAGGGGAAACCGGTCACGGCGCAGACGGCCGTGCGGGCGCTGGCGCGCAACACGGCCAAAGTCCTCTCCGATCCACGCAAGGTCGTCCAGGCGGTGAGCGCCGCCAAGAAGGCCGACCAGCGCGTCCACCGCTCGCTCGCCAGTCCCGCTGCCGCCGCCATGATCCCGGTCAAGAAGCCGTGCAAGTGCCAGTGAGGCTTCGCCATGCTCGAAACGATCGACTTCACCGCTGAAGCGCCACCGCCGCCGCAGAAGGTGCAACGGAAGGCCGCACGCCGCGGCACCGCGCTCGCCGACTGGCTGAAAGTGCAGCCGGTCAGCGTGACGCGGCATGCGGCCGGGCTCCGGCCGTTCACCCGGGAGGAGTTCGGCGACGGCGCGATGGCGCCGACCGAAGGACACCTCCAGGCGGCCAACGCGCTCATTGCGAAGCTGCGCACGCAACTGCTGGAAATGACGGAGCGCGTCGGCGAAGCGTCGGCGCGCGCGCAGGCGGATCCGTCATCGCGCAATCTCACCCGCTTCGTCACGATGAAGGACCGCGCTCACGAGTGGGTGCAGCTCATCGAGAAGGTGTGGGACTTTTATCTCGAGCTGTTCGGCCAGCGGCAGAGCCGTTTCGCTTCCTGGCTGCTGAGCTGCGACCGCATCGCCCTCGATTGCTATCAGACGGCCTTCCTCAACATCGGGGTCGCCAAGTCGATCCCGGCGCCGCCGCCGTTCTCGTACATGCGCACAGGCATGTCGCCGGCGACGTTCCGCCGCTCGATTCCTCTCAGCAAGCTGGGGGCGCAGCTCAATCCGTTTCCTCTCATTCAACTCCCCTATCACCGCCTCATGAACCCATGGACTCTCGGCGCGATCCTGCACGAGGTCAGTCATAACCTGCAGAACGACCTCGGCATCGACAAGGCGGTGCCGCAGGCGATCCACGCGCGCCTCGTCGCCGAGGGCATCCCGGCCTCGGTTGCGGACGTGTGGAAGGGCTGGAACCGCGAGATCTTCGCCGACATGGCGGGCCTGCTCCTCGGCGGGCCGCCGATCGTGGCGTCGCTGATGGACGTGGTCGGCCGTTCGCCGGCGAACACGCTGACGTTCTCGGAAGGGGCGCCGCATCCGACGCCGTGGCTGCGCACCTTCATCAGTTGCGAGCTGCTGCGGCGGATGGGCTTCCCCGACGAGGCGGCCGATTACTCGCGCGCCTGGCGCAAGCTCTATCCCGATCCGCGCCAGGGAAACATCCCGCGCGCGGTCCTGGACACGGCCGAGCAGTCGATCGCGCTCGTTGTCGAGTCGATCTGCTATCGCAAGTATCCGCAGCTCGGCAACAAGGCGCTGGCGGAGGTCTTCTGCTTCGCGCCGAAGGAGCAGACGATCGTCGAGGAGGCCGCACGCCGCCTCGCGGCCGGGATCGATCCCGGCGTCGTCCCCGAACGCTTTCTCATCGGCGCCGCACGCGTGGCCATCGATCGCAAGCTGGCCCGCCCCGGCGTCATCACGAAAAACTTCTATCGCGAGCTGGCGAGGAGATGACGGTCATGACGCTCGTCTCCTCCTTCGCCTGCTTCCGCGACCGCCTGCGCGCGCTCGACGAGATCGTGCGCCAGCTCGGCCTCACGATCGACGACGCCCCGGAGAACGGGGACGGCCTGGAGCCGGCCATCGTCGAAGCGCTGCGTGCGCAGACCGCCGAGCTGGAGCACGAGATCGGCGAGACACTCCGGTCGTTCGAGCGCCACGTCTCCGGCGCGACGGCGGCCGGTTGCCAGCAGACGGTCAACCGCGTCTGGCGCGCGATGCAGTTCGAGCTCGCGTCGTACGACGCGCTCGCGGAGCTGGAGCGCGTCGGCGCGGAACGGGGCGGCGCATGGCAGCGCTGGACCGCGGTCGTCCGGGAAGTGCTCGAGCGTTGTGCTCAGACCGTTTACGAGACCGCCGACGCGCTCGCCCTCTGCTGGCGCGAGCTGGTCGAGACCTCAATCTATTCACCAGGAGGAATTCATGGCTGATTTCGATACCGCTTTCCCGATCTGGACGGAGAACGTCAACACGTCGAACGTGGCGGGGACGACTACGCCCTCCGGTCGCGGCCGCGGCGACTCGTCCCTGGCCTCGATCAGCGAGATCCTCGGCTGGCGCGTCAACAAGAGCGACCCGCAGGGCATCCGCCGCGCACTGAACGAGGCGTTCAACATCACGAAGCACGAGGACGGCCGCAGCGTCGTCAACTGGAAGCAGCGCGGCTTCCGCGTGCAGGCCGGCTCGTCCGGCATCGCCGAGATCACCGGCGCGCAGCGCAGCCTGTACGAACGTGCACGGGCCATCGTCGACCAGGTCTATCCGCTGCTCGACGGACTGATGCCGCTGACGTCGGATCCGGACTGGGAGGACATCAACGCCATCCAGTCGATGATCCGCCCGGAGCTGGAAGACATGGTGGCGCAGTTCGGGGCCGAGGGAGGACCGGTGCTGCAGCGGATCGACAACGACCTGCAGATGCTCATCGCGTACAACCCGGCGACGCAACCACCGCCACCGTTTATCGATCCGGCGAGGGTGACCGGCCAGCTCGGCCTGCTGCGTGACCGTCTCGGCCTCACGAAGGACAAGGTCAACACCATCGAGGAAGAGCTGCGGCTGACGAACTTTCACACGATCGTGAACTACCTCGACATGCTGCGGCTGACCTGGCACGCGCAGCGCGAATCGTTCGACCGCACGAACGCTGACTCGTATCTCGGAACGCATACGGTGCTCATCGAACGGGCGCTCGCCTGCGTCGCCGAGTCCGTGCAGGAGGTCTACCGGGCCATGGACTCGGTGTTCGTCGGACCGCTCGAACGGAGCGCCATCCAGTTGACCATCGGCTCCGGCAGGTCCCAGGTGCTCGTCACAATCGCCGAGCTGCTCGACTGGGTCGACGAGGTGGCCACGCGGCGAGGCTTCGACATCATCCGCGACGGCGGCAAGGACGGCATCATCTACGCGCTGAAGCCGACGCTCGCCAGTCTCAAAAAGCTGCTCGGCGATGCCATCGGCGCCATTGCATCGCAAAACAACAATGGCTCGGGACTCCCGAAGGCTCTCGTCACGAACCGGGTTACCTCCACGCTCGACGAGCTCCAGACGCATCTCGCGAGCGCAGCGAGGCTGGCCGGAGAGATCCAGCGTCCTCCCGCTCCTCCCTCCCCGAACCCCGGCGGGACTCCGATCATCAGCGGCCGGCGTCGCCGCCGCCGCGCCACGCGTCAGACCACGTAAGAGAGGAACCAACCCATGGCAACCGAAAAGGAATACCAAGATCTCCTCGACAAGATGGGGAAGCTGCGTGAGACGGTCTCGTCGCAGATGGCGCCGCAGATCGCGGAAAACCCGCGACTGGCGGAAATCCTCTCGCAGCACATCGACGACATGCTCACGGCCGTCGTCCACGCCGAATCGCAGACGCTCCCGCCGGCCGATCACGGGCTGGCGGAACTGATCGGCCTCGGCGCCGGCAGCGCCCGCGACCTCGGCCAGACGCGCATCCCCATCAGCGTGCAGCCCTACGACGAAACCGTCACGTCGGAACGGCTCATCGCGATGGCCGACCTCTATTACATCTACCAGCACGAACAGCTCGGCGTCTTCCGCGCGATCCAGAAGCTGCAGCAGCTCTTCCGCGCCGGCGCCGTGCGGCTCTCCTCCGGAGAAGGGGCCTACCACCTCTATCAGTTCGACCGCCGCGGTCTGCTGCGCTACACGCGCCGCGACCGCTTCGCCGCCTACTGCCGCGCGTTCGGCTACTGCGCCGCACCGCCGCCCCCGGGGGCGAAGCCGAACCGCGACTTCCATCCCCTCTTCTCCGGCTTCGTCCGCGAGACGGCACTCTTCTGGCGCGACAAGCGGGTGTCGGAAGTCATTCGCGAGCGTTCCAGCGATCCGGCCTTCGGCTCGATCGCCATCGTCCGGCGGAAGGGGCTCGACCTGCGGAACAACCTGAAGTTCTCGTCGTACGGTCACCTGAACGTGCTGCGCGTGGAAGTGATGCAGCTCCTCGACGAGGCGTTCCGCGTCCTCGGCGCGGAGGACATCCGCAAGCTGTTCGGCGCCGACAACGCCTGGGACGTCGTGGAAGAAGTGCTGACGCGCTATTACAACGAGGATCTCAGCACGTCGCCGCGGCAGCGCATGGCCGTGGCCGGACGGGAGATCCTCCGCTGGATCGGCCAGTCGCACATCCTGCAGACGGCGCGCACGGAGTTCGAGACGCTGCTGGTCAACGTCGCGGAGTACGCCGAGGAGTGGCTCACGAGCGCGGAATCGCTCGGCGTGAGCGACCGTGCGTCGGGGAACGTCGTGGCCTGGAAGCCGCGCCGCGTCGCCGAAGGAGCGTGATGCCCGGGCGAAACGTGAAACGTTTCGCCCCTTTCCGTCACTACTGAGTCGAGGTTCAAGCTCATGACACGGTCCGCTGCGGTTCTGGACTTGCGGTTGGAAGGCGCCGAAGCGATCTCGCGGCTGGCTGAAGATCTGGTCCGTCAGGCCGCGGCGGTCCCCTCGTCTGCCGATGATGACGTACTGGTCGACCTCGAGATCGACGGCGTACGCTGTCTGGTGGTGCGCTCGGAACCAAAAGCCGCGGCGCCGGCACCAGTTGCGCCGACAGCCGCCGCTCCGCTCATCCGCGACCGCCTCAGCCCCCGCGAGCTCGAGATCGCGCGCATGGTCGCGGAAGGCCACCCGAACAAAGCGATCGCCGCCGTGCTGGACATCAGCACCTGGACGGTCAACACCTACCTGCGCCGGATGTTCGCGAAAACAGGTGCTACCTCCCGCGCGGCGATGGTGGCCAAGCTGATGCGCAGTTGAGCGGGGAAACGATGGGACAGATGGGACTTATAGGACCTATGGCCGCGCTCAGCGGTGCGGTTCACCCATAGGTCCCATAGGTCCCCTCTGCCCACTCACGGCGGCGGCGGCGCCACATCCTGCGCCAGGCGGTACGCCTCAATCTCCGTCCAGCGCTCGTGGTACTGGCGCTGCTCCGAGGCCACGTTGCTCGTCGTGTGAATGAACCCCGCCTTCAGGTACCGCAGGCGGAAGAAGCGCGGCTCCTCCTGGAAGGCGTACAGCGGCGCCTCCACCGAATCGAGCTGCTGGGACTGGATCGCGTGGACGGCTTCGTGGTTCCAGATCTCCGGGCCCGTGCCCTTCACCACCGCGGGGAAGATGCCCCAGGTGTAGCCGACGAAGACGTGCTCCTCGACGACCGGGTCATTGCGCTCGAAGGAGAGCATGCCATCGCGGATCTGCACGTCGTCGGCGTCTCGGATGGCCTGGGCCAGAAAGAACGACTCGACCACGGAGACGTCCAGGTCCACCCGGGAGGCATGCTCCCGATCAGCGGGCGTAGCGATGCGCAGCCGCAGCGGGCCAACGGTGTAGCCGATGTGGCTCAGCGGATGGTTGCCGGAGGCGGTGTTCTCCACGAGCGACGAGGCGGCGTTCGCGATGAGCCAGCCGGTGGCCACGTCTCCCCGCCCGGCCCGTTCCTTCGCCTCGGAGAAGCCGTAACCGGCCACGAGTCCCGCCAGCACGAGCCGCACGGCATCGCGCCGGCTCTTCACCTTGCCCTGCGCCGCCGCACTCAGCACCGTGAAGAGTGACGTGGCGGAGATGTTGACCGCGCGCATGCGCCGGCGGTCGGCGGCCTGCGCCGGAAGAACGAGAGCGACGGCAAGTACGGCGGCGATGATTCGCGTCATGCGAACATCTGATTCAACAGGTCGGCCAGCCGGTAGCCGGCCATCGCCAGCGCGGTCCTGGAGGCCGCGAAGGCGCGCTCGCGGTAGGCGTCGTCCGGCAGGACGTTGCGCTGCAGGGTCGCGGGGTAGACGAGGAGCGTAGTCGTCTCGAAGCTCTCCAGCGACCACTCGGCGAAATCGCCCGCGTGCAGCCTCGGCGCGGCGGCGGCGCGCGGATGCTCCTGCTCGATCATGGCCATCACGCGGGCGAGGTAAGCCCCGTAGTTGTTCGTCTCGTGCTCGCGGCGCGGTACCGAGGCGTCGACGATGCGGTCCCAGTAGCTGTGGAGCGACGGCGAGCGCTGCTCCGTTCCCAGCTTGAAGAGGTTGCCTCCCTGATCCCCCTGCTCCTCCCCCGGCGCGGTCGTGACACGCGCGCTGGCATGAAGCGGCTGGTGGATGTCACCGGCGAGATGGAGGATCCAGGCGAGCATCGTCGCCCGCTCCTCGGCGCTCGTCGCGCAGACGGCAGTCGAACAGGTGACGTTCTGCCGGAGCCAGCCGAGGCGCTCGACGGCGTCGACCTCGGGCGTCTTCACGTCACGGCGGTTCCTCGGCGCGTCCTCGCCGGTCGCGCCGGAGATGCCTTCCCAGAAGTAATTGATGAAGTGCCAGTCACGGCGATGGAAGCGGGTGCAGGCGCGTTTGTCGTCGTCGCCGTTCGACCGGACGAGATCCGCCCACGTGGCCGCGCGCATGAAGAACTCCCGCTGCCGCAGCTCGAGCGGCCGCGCATCGGTGGGAAAGAGGTCCCGCAGACACGCATCCTCCGGCGCCGCCTGCAGCAACCCGATGACGTTGCGCCGCGCCGCGGGCGTCATGTTGTCCCACGCAATCCCGGCCACGACCTGATGGCCGGTCGCGTTCCACGCGAGCAGCGATTGAGGGAGAAGCAGCGCGAAGACGAGAGCGAGCGCGGGAAGAAGTTGTCGTCTCATGAGCGCCGTAAGAATACGGCACATACGATTCGTCCTATTGAATCGCTGCGCACATCAGAGAGGTGGAAGCGTTGGTCCGCAGGGGGCCTGCTCGGTTGGCGTGATGTCCGCGGTCGTGGAGACAAAGGGAGACGTCTCCCGCGCCAGACGAACCAGCTTTGCGGCGGGGAAGTCTTCACCGAGCCCGCCGGCCAGGCTTACCCGGAACAGGCGTGTCATGCGGACGAAAGCAGAGTAATCGCGCACGATCTCTCCACATGTAGCGTGGCGCTTCGCCCGGTCCACGACAACTTTTGCCACCTCCGCGCTGGCGGCCGGGAACGCCCATGGTTCGCGATCGACGAACGATTCTCCGGTGCCTTTTCCGGAGATCACACGCGGGTCGCGTGTGTAGACGAGTTGCAGCACATACTCGAACGGCCTCTCGTCTCGGACAAACGCAAAGGTGCCATCGACGGTGTACTCCTGTTCGCGAACGCCGGAGCGCATAGCAACAGTGTTCAGATCGATGTTCTCCGGACGGGCGGACGTTTTTTGCGAGACACAGTCGACCAGTGCGCGGCCATCGCGCGGCGCGCAGTCGATCATGGCGTGGACGACGCCCCCGGCGTAGTACGCCGTTTGCTGCTTGAAAGGCGTGACACGGCCGTCGGCGAAGCCGAGCAAGAGATCGCCGGTAGTGGCGGATCCCTTGCGCCCGAGCAGCGAAACGACCTCCGCATAAAGTCCGATCTGCCGCCACACCCGGCGCTGAGCGGCGGAAGCCTCGGTTTGCGCGAAATCGTAGACAAAATCATCGAGGCGGGCCGCGCGGCTGCCCAGGCCGGTGCCGTCGAGCGCCGGATGGAGAATGGCGTTGCCATCTCGCTGCGTCATCACGACGAGCCGGCCGTCAGCGGCCACGGCCAGACTCTGAGCGACGATGGCCGCATCGACCGGCGGCAGTGACACCCGTGTACCGTTTGCCTGCTCGAATGTCAGCGTGGCCTCACGGCCGCGAATCGTCCACTTCATACCCACGACGTGGAGAGGCACCCGCGGCACCGCGGCTTCCCGCAGCAGCACGCCACCGACGTCTGCGTACCCTTCCAACGCCTTCGAGTTGCGCGCCCGCGCGAAAGCGACCGGCGGCGCCTCGTCCGATGGCGGCGCGGCCGGAAAGAAGAAGTCGAAGAGGCTGTCACGTTTGCCAATTGCAGGCTCCACCAGCGTTACCGCGGGCGTTTTTGCCTTCGGCGCCGCTTCCTGATCCAGCGCCTGAGCGAAGCGGCTGACGCGTCCAGGCGCAGGGTTCATTGCCGCGTACAGGTCCGCCTCCGTCTGTCTGTTGAGAATCAGGGCCGCGGTGCGAAGCGATTCCGCGTCGAGCGCGGCGCGTGCCGCAGTCGCGGCCGGCGCGTCCATCAACTGCGCGGCGATGTCGCGAATCGCATCCCCTCCCCCTACGAGGCCTGTGGCACCGGTCACCACGGAGGCGAGAAGTGTCATCCGCGTCTCCGACAGCGTGGGCAGCGGTTCGTCGAGGCCCGCGGCGCGAACGTCGACGAGAACGCTTCGCAATCTCGCGGGCGACCGCTTCCCCAATTCCAGGAGAGTCTGCTCGAACGATTGACCGACCACCGTGCTCGGGCGCGCTGCCTTCTCCGCCGGCATATCGACGCTCACCACGTGGAGCCCTGCGTTCGCGTCCCGCCTTTCGCGCGAGGCAGCAAACTCCCTCAGAATCGCGGCGCGGAGATGGATGGTCGGCATCGCGCTGTCACTGGCCGCTCGGCCGGCGGGCGTTGCGGTATACCAGCGCTGTTCATACGCCGCCGCCATCCGCGCCACATCGAGCCGATCGGTGTCACTGAGAGGTGCGCCGTCGTCAGGAAGAGATGAAACGGCTTGCTCGAATGAGCGCCGGGCCGCGTCGGCGTCGGCATGCAGACGGAGATCGTTAGTGCGTAGCTCCGCCACGCGTGCGAAGACGCCCGACTGCGCGCCGACGAGCGCGACGAACAGCGTCGCGAGTGCGGCCGTGGAGAAGGCGGTGCTGACGCGCTCGACCCAGCGGAGCGCGTTGCGCGTGGGTATCCATCTTGATGGCTCCGGCGAAATGGCCAACGCTTCGGCGAGACAGGCAGCGAGATCGATCCGCCGCGCGCGGTCGGCGAAATAGTATTTCCCCCACAGTTCGGCAACGGCCTTGCGGTCATACTCGGCGCCGACGACGTCCCCTAGCCTCTCGGCCGACCGCGCACGCTCCTCGGCACGCTCGAGGTCACGCTCGATCGCTTCCATCATCGCGTCGGGCGGCAACGGTTCCCACTCTCCTTTGCTGCGCGCGTCGTCGAGGCGTCCCGCCTCTCGGGCGATGATCTCTTCGAGCCGACCGCCGATACCGCGCGCGAGCCGACGGTAGCGGCCAAAGAAGTAGAGGATGCTGAACGAGATGATCACCGCCATCGTCCACAGCGCGCCGGCCGATCCGAGCTTTTCGCCGGCTATCTTGCTCGCGGCGAGAAAAGCGGACATCGTCACGCTCGAGGAGTCGCCCCCGAACCGGATCAGAAGTGCCACCGCGAAAGTTCCGAACCATGCCCCGGCGGCGGTGAGTGAGATCCGGGAGCCCACGGCGGCACTCTGGGCCGCCACATTCAGAAAGACGGCGTGGCGTGGCCGCTCCGCCTGCTCGACCGCCGCGGTGGAAAGCGAGGTCCGCGCGCGCTTCAACGCCATCCAAACGACGAGTGCGCCAACCGCCCAAGCGAGCAGAGTCATAGACGTCTCCTGATCTAGGTGTGACACTACTATGCATCAGGAGAGACGGCGGCGGGCCGGCTTTTCACCCGGCCCACCGAAAACAATGGCTAGAACAGCGCCGGTTCCTGGTAGGTACCGAACACTTCGCGCAGCGCGTCCGAGATCTCGCCGACGGTGGCGTACACCTTCACCGCGTCGATGATGTACGGCATGGTGTTCTCGTTCGGATCGACGGCGGCGTTGCGCAGCGCCGTCAGCGCGAGCTCGACCTTCGACGCATCGCGCTCGGCGCGGATGCGGTTGAGCGAGGCGAGCTGCTCGCCGGCGGCTGACTCGTCGATGTAGAGGATGTCGTACGGGTCTTCCTTCTCCATCCGGAAGGAGTTGACGCCGACCACGAGCTTCTCGTTGGCGTCGACGGAGCGCTGGTAGGCGTACGCGGCGTCCCAGATCTCGCGCTGCGGGAACCCGGCTTCGATCGCTTCGACCATGCCGCCGAACTGATCGATCTTCTCGATGTACTCGAAGCAGCCCTTCTCCATGCGGTCGGTCAGTTCCTCGATGAAGTAGGAGCCGCCGAGCGGGTCGACCGTGTTGATGACGCCCGACTCGTGGGCGATGATCTGCTGCGTGCGGAGGGCGATGCGCGCCGCCTGCTCGGTCGGGAGCGCGAGCGTCTCGTCGAGGGAGTTCGTGTGCAGCGACTGCGTGCCGCCGAGAACCGCGGCCAGGGCCTGGATGGTGACGCGTACGATGTTGTTGTACGGCTGCTGGCCGGTCAGCGACGCGCCGGCGGTCTGCGTGTGGAAGCGGAGCATCCACGAGCGCGGGTCCTTGGCGCCGTAGCGGTCGCGCATGACCTTGGCCCAGACGCGGCGGGCGGCGCGGAACTTGGCCACCTCTTCGAAGAGGTCGTTGTGCGAATTGAAAAAGAAGGAGAGGCGCGGGGCGAACTCGTCCACGTCGAGGCCGGCGCGAACGCCGTACTCGACGTACTCCATGCCGTCGCGAAGCGTGAACGCCAGCTCCTGCAGCGCCGTCGACCCCGCCTCGCGGATGTGATAGCCGCTGATCGAGATCGTGTTGTATTTCGGCACGTGCTGCGTGCAGAACTTGAAGGTGTCGGTCACGAGCCGCATCGACGGCCGCGGCGGGAAGATGTACTCCTTCTGCGCGATGTACTCCTTGAGGATGTCGTTCTGCAGAGTCCCGGAGATCTTCTTCCAGTCGGCTCCCTGCTTCTCCGCGACCGCCAGGTACATCGCCAGGGCGATCGGCGCCGTGGAGTTGATCGTCATCGAGACCGTGACGTCCTCGAGGTTGATGCCTTCGAACAGCGCCTCCATGTCCGCGAGCGTGTCGACGGCGACGCCGCATTTGCCGACTTCGCCGGCGCTGTAGTAGTGATCGGAGTCGTAGCCGTAGAGCGTCGGCAGGTGGAAGGCGGTCGACAGACCGGTCTGCCCCTGCGACAGGAGGTACTTGAAGCGCTCGTTGGTCTGACGCGCGGTGCCGAAGCCGGCGAACTGGCGCATGGTCCAGAGGCGGCCGCGGTAGCCGGTCGGGTGGATGCCGCGCGTGTACGGGAACTCGCCCGGGTAGGCGATCTCGCGGAAGTCCTGCCCTTCGACGTTCAGCGGCGTCGCCAGCGGGTTCATGTCCATGCCGCTGACGGTGGTGAAATCGTCTTTCCAGAACGGCTTCTTCTTGAGGACGGGATCGAGGACCTTACGGCGCCAGGCGGCCTCCTCGGTACGGACAGCGCGCATGGCGTCGTCGGAGAAGAGGTTCAGTTGAGCCTCTTTCTCCCGCGGCTGCTGCGGCAGGGTGGCGGTTGTCCCCTGATTGACGTCGGCTTCGTGGCGGCTCATCGGTTCCCCTCTCTGGTGGTCGTGACTACGAGATGCATTCTATGTGCAACATCAAAAGCGGGGCTTTTCCTTTCGCAGGAAAGCGGTTAGCCCCTGCCGCGGGATGCCGGCCGCGAAGAGGCGGGCGAATTCGGCCCGCTCGAGCGCATCCCCGCCGCGCCTCCGGATGAGGCTGGCCGCGGAGTCGAGCGCGACGGCACTCCTCCCGCCCAGCTCGAACGCCGTCACGGAGTCGCACAATCCTGCCGCCACGGCTTCCTCCGCGGTGAAGCGGGTCCGCTGCGCCAGGTGCAGTGCATACGCGCCACGCCCGAGCCGCCACACGGCCCCCGCCCACCCCTCGGCCGAATCGAGCAGCAGCGTGCCGCCCTCGCGGAGCACGCCCCAGTCGGCCAGCAGCAACGCCGCCGCTGCCCGTCCGCCCAGCTCCCCCTCGCCCGTCACGACGACCATCTCGCCTGCCATGACGACGGTCTCGACGTCGGCGTGATTCGCGTCGAGGAAGATCACGTCACTTGAAGATGGAGAAGACGCGGCCGAAGACCCCCTGGTCCTTCCGGTCGGCTTCGAGGAGCTGGTCGACTTCACCGGAATCGAAGAAGACGCCGCCGCAATTGCCGCACTGGTCGACCTTCACGCCGTGGAGCTCGATCGTCGCCAGATCCATCCCGCACTTGGGGCACTTCATGAAGTGCAGCTCCTTGAGCCGCTCCTTCTCCCCGCTGGCCATCTGCTGCGACTGCTCCTGCGCCCACCGCTTGCGCCGTTCGATTTCCTGACGCGCAAAGTATTCGTCTTCCGCCTTGCTGGGCTTGTCGAGATCGGACATGTCGTTACCTCCGGAAGCGGATTGTAGCGTGAGCCAGGCCGCCGGCCCACGAGAGTACCGGTCAATCCTCGAGGCGCAAAGATGTGTAGCGACTCACTTCGCGGAAGACCTTCTCACGCGAGAGAAGCAGCGCGTTCAGGTCGAGTGCACATTGCGCAACATGCGCGTCGGGCGTCGAGATCTCGACGCCTTGTTTCGAAGGAGCAATCGCAGATCGCCGATGGCCTCTCGATCGGCTGGCCGTTCGGCGCCGCTCACGAGCTCCGCGACGACGAGCGAAGGAAGAACGACGATGCCGCTGGCAAGCGCCTCTTCGAGCATCGCCGTCGCTCGGCCGGAAAAGAAATCGATCCAGACCGACGTATCAACGACTACGCCGCTCACGCGACTGCTCCAGATCGATCGCCAGTGCGACTTTGCCGCGGAGTGCGAGCGCCCGCTCGTACGCACGATGCCGCTTGACCTGTTCGAGGCCCTCGACCAGTGTCTCGGTGATCCCTTTACCAGTCGCTCTCATGGCGTCATCGAGCAGCTCGGAGGGTAAGTTGGCGGTGACACGCCGGACAGAGGACATGATCCGATGGTAACGCGGCCGTTGACGATCATCAATCCATCACCGCCCGATCAGCCCCTCACCCCCGCTTGCGCGCCACCATCAGCAGGCCGGGCCCGAACGGCAGCCAGGCAAACAGCCGGTCCAGCGCAAACACGGCCCGCACGGCGTTCACCAGCATGCGTGAGCGGCCCGCCCGCGCCACCGACTGCAATGCGGCGTCTTCCGTGACTTTGCGGGCGGCGCGGCGCTTGTTCATCGGCAGCAGGAACAGCGTGTCGTACGTCAGCACGACCGGGAAGCCCCAATACGTCGCCTTCTCGATGCCGAAGCCGGCGCGGCGGAACATGGAGGTGAACTCCTCGCGGCCGTAGCGGCGGCGGTGCTCGTAGTAATCGTCGGACGACGACCAGAGGCTCTTGAGCGCCGGGACCGTGGCGATGCAGGCGCCGCCCTCACGGACGACGCGGCCGATCTCGCCGGCGGCACTGCAATCGTCGTCGAGGTGCTCGAGGGTCTCGCCGGTCGTCACGCCGTCGAAGGCGCCGTCGCGGAAGGGCATGCGCGTCATGTCCCCGACGACCACCGGAATCGACGAGGTCCGCTTCACGTGCAGGGCCGCTTCGAACGAATAGTCGATACCGAAGACTCGGTAGCCGCGCTGCTGCATGCGGCCGGCGAGCTGGCCGAGGCCGATGGCGCCGTCGAGGAGGCGCGCGCCGCTCGGGAGGCGCTCCACTTCGCGGACGATCATGCCGAGGCGGTGCTCGTGGCGGGGTCCGAACATCTCGGGCTGCGTGCCCCAGGCGTGGGTGGTCATTGTGCGGAGCGTATCAACTTCCCGCCGCGAGGTTTGCTTCCGCCCGCCTTCAGGATCTATCTTTATGACTCCACAGGGTCAGATCGAGGGAGGTGGGTGTATGCGTTTCCGGAGCTTTGCGGTTCTCTGCGTCGCGTTGATGATGGTGGCTTCGGTGGGGATGGCGAGCCATGTGCCGCCCGCCAGTGAAGTGATCGTTTACGACGGCTCGCTCGCACCCGGGACGCCGGCCACCGGCAGCATCGGCTTTGCCGATCCGGAAGACGGCTACGACTGGTACTGCCTCGACGTCACGGCCGGCACCGCCGTCACTCTCACGGTCACCCGCACCTCCGGCGACATCGTTCCGAACCTTGGCGTCATGACCGGACTGGCCGAGGCGGGCGGCACGGCTTCGATGACGCTGGTCGACCACACCGAGAACGATGCCGAGGACGAAACGACCCTGACGTTCACGCCGGAAACGAGCGGCACCGTGACGATCTGGATCTCCACGTTCCTCGACGAAGACGGCGGCGAGTATTCGATCAGCCAGACCGGCGGCCTCGCCCGCGCCGCCTGCAGCGCCGACGCGGAAGCGCCGCCCCCGCCGCCCTTCGTGGTGCTGGTGCCGACCGAGGAGACCTTCATCAGCAACGATGAGACGCTGGTCATCCCGGTCGACATCCAGATCGATCCGTCCTTCGATGACGCGATCACGCTCGAAGTCTCCGGCCTGCCGGGCGACGTGACGACGTCTCTCTCGCAGAATCCCCTCCCGCGCCCCGGCCGCGGCAACGTGAACCTGACGATCCGCACGAGCGCCATGACGCTCCCCGGGACGTACGTGGCTCGCGTGACCGCGTTCGGCGGCGGTACCTCGGCGGCGAACACGTTCCTCGTGACGGTCTACTGCGAGCCTCCGCGCCTCCTGGCGCTCTCCGGACAGCCGCAGAACACGAGCGTCCCGCGCGGCGGCGTGGCCACGGTTTCGGTGAGCCCGAGCGGCACCGGCCCGTTCTTCTACCAGTGGTACAGCGGCCACCGCGGCCTGCGGAACTTCCCGCTGCCCGGCGCCACGGGGCGCGTGCTGACGACGTCGTCGATCAACGACACGTCGGATTACTGGGTGCGCGTGTCCAACGCCTGCGGCAGCGTGGACAGCCAGACCGTGACGGTCACGCCCATCGCGCCGACGGCGAAGCCGTCGAAGAAGCGCAGCCGGTAGGGCAGATCTCGGAGTGCGGTGGCGCACGCCACCGCTCTGCTACACGTATAAAAGAGCGGTGGCGT
>DASWMP010000347.1:0-4525 GCA_036399695.1 Thermoanaerobaculia bacterium
TTTACCCGCCTCTGGGCGACTTCGCTCGCTCGTTAACCAACTTCCGCTCCTTCACCACAGCTCGTCCAAGCGATCCGCGTGGCTGTCGACGTCCGTAAAAAAATGGCTTTTCGGCGGACTATGGATTTGAGACGCCCTCCGTTCGCCACCGCACTCCGAGACTTCTCTCCCGGCGCTCGAAACCTCCCCGGCTGCCGGCGGCGGCTACCGGCCACCCAAAAACAAAAGCCCCCGATCTCTCGGGGGCTCGTGGGGTTACGAGTGGAGCCGTTGACCGGACTTGAACCGGTGACCTGCTGATTACGAATCAGCTGCTCTACCAGCTGAGCTACAACGGCCTGAACGCGCGGTTTAACAGCGCGGGCGCGGATTCTATTCACCACGTAGAAATCTGTCGAGACCTTTTTGGTTATGCTCCTCATATGGTGCTCGTCCCGCGGTACTTCCTCTCTTTCCTGCTCGTTCTTCTCCTCCTCCCTGCCGCTCTGCTGGCTCAACCGGCAGGCGTTGCGCCGTGGGATGCGGAGGCGTTTTCTGCCGAGCCGAAGGCGTTGCTCGAGGCGGCGGACAAGGTACCGGCCGGGGAAGGCGACCTCGTCGTGCTGCTCGATGAGCGGACCTGGTCGTACGAGGCGGACGGGCGCTCACGGGCCACCACCCGCATCATGTACCGCATCACCGGCGAGTCGGCGGTCGCGCGCATGGGGCAGGTGCAGGCGCCCTGGGCCCCCTGGATTCACGAGCGGCCGACGATCGAAGCGCGCGTCGTGACGAAGGACGGGACGGTGCACACGCTCGACCGGAACGCCGTCATCGAGGCGCCGATGCGGGACGAATCGCTCGACATCTTCAGCGACAACCGCGTGCTCCGCGCGCCGCTGCCGGCCATCGCCATCGGCTCGGTCGTCGAGTACGTCATCCGTTACAACGGCACGACCCCCATCGCCGGCGCTGGTGTCTCCGACACCTTCTACCTCGGCATGGGCGTCCCGGTGCAGCGGGCGCGGCTGGTGCTCGAAGGGCCGGCCTCGCTGGAGCCGCGGATCGTGAACAAGACGGACCTGGTCGCGAAAGTGACCGAGGCGGACGGACGGCGGAAGATGGTCTTCGAGAGCGCGCGCATCGAAGCGATCCGCGAGGTCGAAGCGTTCCTCCCCTACGACGCCTCCCCCGTTCCCTACATCTCCTTCGCCACCGGCAAGTCGTGGCAGGAGATCGCCACGCGCTACTCCGAGATCGTCGACAAGCAGATCGCCGGCTCGGAGTTGCAGGCGCGCGTCGCGGAGATCGTCGGCAAGACCAAGGACCGCAAAGAGATCGTGACGAAGGTACTGGCGGCGATCCAGAAGGACATCCGCTACGCCGGCGTGGAAGTGGGCGAAGCGTCGATCATCCCGCGCACGCCCCGCACGGTGCTGACGAACAAGTACGGCGACTGCAAGGACAAGGCGACGCTGCTCGCGGCGATGCTGCGCGAGGCCGGTCTCACGGCGTACGTCGCGCTGCTGCGCGCCGGCACCGACTTCGACACGCAGCCGGAACTGCCCGGCATCGGCCACTTCAACCACGCCATCGTGGTGGTCGAGGGCAACCCGCGCATCTGGGTCGACCCGACGGACGAATTCGCCCGCGCCGGCGAGCTGCCGCTGCAGGATCAGGGACGCATGGCACTCATCGCCATGCCCTCGACGACGACGCTGACGAAGGTGCCGGAGAGCGAATCGACGGTCAACCGCACGGTCGAGATGCGCACGTTCGAGCTGCCGGAAGACGGCAAGGCGCGCGTGGTCGAGACGACGGAGACGAACGGCGTGAACGACGCCTGGCAGCGGCGGATGTACGCGTCGTCGGACCGCGCCCGTTACAAGGAGGCGGCCGAGGAGTACGCGAAGGGGTATTACTTCGCGAAATCGCTGGAGAAGGTGGAGGCGGGGGATCCGCACGACCTGAACAAGCCGTTCCGCATCACGCTGGAAGTGGCGGAATCGGGCAGCGGCATCGTGTCGAACGGCGAAGCCGAAGTGGCTTTCCATCCGGCCGGCCTGCTGAGCGGCCTGCCGCCGCAGCTCCGCGCCAACCTCAAGGAAGAAGACAAGAAGACGCGCACGCACGACTTCCTCATCCCCACGCCGGCGGTGAAGGAGTGGGTGTACCGCATCGACCCGCCGGCGGGTTACGTGGCCCGCGCGCTGCCCGCCAGCGAGACGAAGAAGCTCGGCACGACCACGCTGACGACGGAGTACACGACGCAGTCGGATGGCGTGGTGCTGGCCAAGGTCCGCTTCGATAGCGGCAAGCGGCGCCTGACGCCCGCGGAGTTCGCGGAGACGCGCGACGCGGTGGCCAGGCTGCTGGAGGCGGACCGCGTCATCATCGGCTTCGAGTCGGTGGGGCAGACGAAGCTGAACGCCGGCGACGTCGGCGGCGCGCTGGCGGAGTTCCGCCGCCTCACGGAGCTGCACCCGACGCACGCGCAGCACCACCTCGAGCTGGCCCGCACGCTCCTCGCCGGCGGCCTCGGCGACGCGGCACGCGAAACGGTCCGCCAGGCCATCACCATCGAGCCGGCCAACTGGCGCGTGTACGACATGCAGTCGCGCGTCCTGCAGCACGACCTGCTGGCGCGCCCCTTCCGCCGCGGCTTCGACCTGCAGGGAGCGATCGCCGCGATGCGCAAGGCGAAGGAGCTGGACGCGAAGAACGCCGGCGTCCGCGCCGCGCTGGCGCGCCTCCTCACTTATGGTGAAGACGGCGCGCAGTTCGGCCGCAACGCGAAGCTGACGGAAGCGATCGACGAGTACCGCTCGCTGCTCAAGGATCTGCCGGACGAAGGAAAGCGCGCCCAGGCGGAGCTGATGCTCCTGCTGGCGCACGCCGGCCGCTTCATGGAGCTGCGCGAGCTGACGAAGACGATGGAAGCGCCGGCGCAGCGCGACATGGGACGCATCCTGGCGGTGGCGGTGGACGCCGGCGCCGACGCGGCGCTCAAGGAGCTGGCGGCTTTCGACGCGAGCACGCGCCGCAACTACTCGATCGCCATCGGGCAGACGCTCGTGCAACTGCGCCGCTATCCGCAAGCCGCGGCGCTGCTCGATTCGGCGGCCCTCGGCGCGCCAAATGCCGCCGAGCTGCGGCCGTTCATCGAGACGCTGAAGAAGGCCAAGCGCATCGAGGACGTCGCGATGGCGGACGACGATCCGAGCGGCATCGTGCGGAAGGTGTTCGCCGCGATGATGAGCGGCAACCGCGACGCGGCCGTCAAGCTGCTGGCGCCGGACGTCGCGCAGCTCCTCGCCACGATCGAGAAGGAAGAGGACGACCCGTTCGCGCCGCCGCACCAGACGCCGGACGACATGCCGCCCGCGGTCACGGCCGACTTCGTCACGTCGATGCTGCAGGTGCAGACGGACGGTGACGAGGAGCGCGGCTGGCGCATGCGCACCCGCATGAGCGGCGGCGAGCGCGGCAACGAGATGACCTACTTCGTGACGAAGGAGGACGGCCGCTACGTGCTGCGCGGCGTGAGCCACGCGCCGGATCTGGTCGGCTGGTCGGTGCTTCGGTTCGCCGAGGCCGGGCAGCTCGAGCGCGCCCGCACGTGGCTGAACTGGATGCGCGAGGAGATCTCGGCCGGCGGCGGCGACGACCCGCTGCGCGGCGCCGCCTTCCCGATCCTCTGGCCGAAAGGGAAGATGACGGCGACGGCCGACGAGATCCGCACGGCGGCCGCGTCGCTGATGATGCGCAGCGGCAACAAGACGGCCGAGCCGATCCTGCTGGCCATGCGCGAGAAGACGTCGAGCGACGACGTGAAGGTGCGCATCGACAGCGTCCTGGCGGCCATCTACATGGGCCGCCGCGACTGGAAGACGCTGGAGACGGTGGCGGCGCGGATCTACGACAAGTACCCCGAGTCGTCGGTGGCGTTCATGACGTACACGACGGCGCTGACGAACAACGGCAACACGGCCAAGACGGCCGAGCTGGCGAAGAAGCGCCTCGACGCCACGGCGAACGATCCGGACGCGCTGCGGGCGCTGTCGCAGAATGCCGCGAAGAGCGGCGACTGGAAGGCGGCGCACGATCACGCGCTGAAGCTGGTCGACCAGCTCTCCCCGAACCGCAGCGATTACAACAACGCGGCCTGGTACGCGCTGTTCACGCGCAAGGATTTCGACAAGGCGCTGGAGCAGGCGCGCTACGCCTCCGAGAACCGCGACGCTTCGTCGCTGCACACGCTGGCGGCGCTGTACGCCGAGACCGGCAACAGCATCGAAGCGCGCGAAGCCCTGCTCCGCAGCATGGACAACCGCGGCAACGAGGACCCGACCGGCATCGACTGGTACGTGCTGGGCCGCATCGCCGAGAACTACCACCTGCGCGACGCGGCGCTGGCCGCGTACGAAAAAGCCAAGGCAGACCGCGAGGATGACGATGACTCGGTGCTGGAGCTGACGGACAGAAGGCTGGCGGCGCTGGGCAAGAAGTAGTCTCGGAGTGCGGTGGCGAACGCCACCGCTCTGCT
>DASWMP010000348.1:0-7424 GCA_036399695.1 Thermoanaerobaculia bacterium
TGGCGAACGCCACCGCTCTGGTACACGTGTATAAGAGCGGTGGCGTTCGCCACCGCACTCCGAGACTCCCGCGCGTCCTTTTTGCACTGCCTTGGCCCATGAAGCGCCTGACAGTTCTCCTCTTCCTCTTCGCGGTTCCTCTTTTCGCGCAGGTCCGGACGAACGATCTCGTCCGCCCGCAGACCTCCACGCACACCATTCTCATCCCGGCGGCGGGTAACGTCGTGGGCGGTGGCGGGACGCACTTTCGCAGTGACATCAACCTGATCAACTTTGCCAACCGGACGCAGACCGTGCAGCTTCAATGGCTGCCGCAGGGCTCGAGCGGGAGCGGCATCGCGCCGGTGCTCCTGCAGATCAACGCCTCGTCAGGCCTGGTCAGCGAAGACTTCGTCACGGCGATCATGCAGCAGTCCGGGCTGGGCGCCGTGCTGATCCGCGGCGTCGGCAATGACGGCACCACGCCGGACACGACGGCGCAGCTTCACGCCACGGCGCGCATCTGGACGCCGTATCCGGGAGCGCAGCAGGGCACGATGTCGCAGACGTTCCCGGCGATCGTGGTGCCGGGGCTGGTCAGCAACCGCCAGTGGATCTTCGGCCTGCGCCGCGACGACCGGTTCCGCCTGAACGTCGGCATCGTCAATCTGTCGAACTCGCCGCAGCAGTTCCTGATCCGCACGGTCGGCAGCATCCCGCCGGGACAGGGGGAGCAGCTCTCGCAGACGGTGCAGGCGCTGTCGATGGAGCAGATCGGCATCCCGGGGCAGGGCGTGGTCGGCTCGTTCCAGGTAGTCGTCGAGAACGTGACGCCGATCGCTACCCGGTCGACGGCCTGGCAGTCGTACGCCTCATCGGTCGACAACACCACGGGGGACGCCTGGTCGATGAGCGGCTTCGAGGCAGCGGGACAGCAGTGAAGCAGGCAGTTGGCAGTTGGCGGTAGAGAGTGGAGAGAGCCCGCGTTGTCGACAGGGCCGCTGCCAACCGCCAACTGCCAACCGCCAACTACCTCTTCACATCCCGGCGGCGTTGTTGTCCGTCGGGCCGATCTTCTTGCCGCGGCCGTGCATCTCTTCGGGATAGCCGGTCGGGGAAGTCGTCATGCTGCCGTCGCTGAACTCGGTGGGGCCGAGGCCGCCGCCGACCTGGCGGCGGAGCCGGCCGAGCACGATGAAGAGGGCGCAGACGCCGGCGATTACGAGAACGCCACCAATGATGAAGCTCGTCATGACCTCAGCCATTGCGACTGCCGTGCCGCAGAATATGGGAATGCGAACCGTACTGATCGTCATGGGACTGCTCGCCGCGGTGCTGGCGATTTCGATGTGGTCGATGGTGTCGATGCCGGGGCGCTCGTACCGGGGGGCGCTCCCGCCGCTGACGGCCGCGCAGCAGACGCTCGCCGCCGAGCTGCGCGCCGACGTGGCCTTCCTGGCCTCGTCCTCCCGGAACGTCTACGAGGAGACGCACCTCGCCGCGTCTGCCGCGCGGATCGAGCATTCGTTCAAGGCGGCGGGGTTCCGCGTCCGGAACGTCGCCGGCAACCTGGAGGTGGAACTGCCTGGCACCTCGAAGCCGGAGGAGATCGTCGTCGTCGGTGCGCACTACGATTCGATCGACGAGACGCCGGGGGCGGACGACAACGCCAGCGGCGTGGCGTCGCTCATGGCACTGGCGCGCCGGCTCGCGTCCTTCAGGCCGGCGCGTACGGTACGCCTGGTTGCCTTCATCAACGAGGAGCCGCCGCACTTTAAAACGACGGACATGGGGAGCTATCAGTACGCGCGCCACCTGCACGAGCGGAAGGCGAACGTCGTGGCCATGCTGAGCCTGGAGATGCTCGGCTACTACTCCACGCGGCCCGGCTCGCAGCAATACCCGCCGCCGCTCAACTTCTTCTACCCCGATCGCGGCGATTTCATCGCCTTCGCCGGCAACCTCGATTCACGCGGGCTCGTCCGCCGCTCCGTGGCCAGCTTCCGCAAGCACGCCAGCTTTCCGTCCGAAGGGGCCGCGCTGCCGAACGCCATCCAGCAGATCGGCTGGTCGGATCAGTGGAGCTTCTGGCAATTCGGCTGGCCCGGGATCATGGTCACGGACACGGCCCTCTTCCGCAATCCGCACTACCACATGCCCACCGATACGCCGGAGACGCTCGACTACGAGCGGATGGCGCTGGTGGTCGATGGAGTGGGCGCCGTGGTGCGGGACCTCGCGAACGGGGAGTGATCTCGGAGGTGCCACCGCACGCCGAGGTCAGACCGGGGCCATACAATGCCCGACCTATGTCGGCCATCTTCTTTACGGGCTTTCCCGGCTTTCTCGGCTCCGAGCTGCTGCCGCGCGTGCTGGCGCGGGCGGCGGGCGACCATGCGCTCTGTCTGGTGCAGCCGAAGTTCCGGGCGCTGGCCGAGGCGCGGGCGCGGGAGCTCGAGAGAGCGCGGCCGGAGCTGGCCGGACGCATCCGCATCGTCGAGGGCGACATCACCGCTCCGTTGACGCAGGTGGACGCGAACGAGATCCGCGAGGTGCATCACCTCGCCGCCGTGTACGACCTCTCGGTGAAGCGGCCGCTGGGCATGGCGGTGAACGTCGACGGGACGCGTCACGTGCTCGACCTGGCCGAGCGCTCGCCGCGCCTGGAACGGGTGCACTACGTCTCCACCTGCTACGTCAGCGGACGCCATCCCGGCGTCTTCCTGGAGAGCGATCTGGAGAAGGGGCAGACCTTCAACAACTTCTACGAGGAGACGAAGCACCTCGCCGAAATAGAAGTGCGCAAGCGGATGGCGCAGGGGCTGCCGGCGACGATCTACCGTCCGTCGATCGTCGTCGGCGACAGCACGACCGGGGCGACGCAAAAGTACGACGGCGTCTACTTTGTCATGCGCTGGCTGATGCGGCAGCCGAAGATCGCGATACTGCCGGTGGTGGGGCGTCCCACGCGCTATCGTCTGAACGTCGTCCCTCGCGACTTCGTCATCGACGCGATCGAGCGGCTCAGCGCGATGCCGACATCCCTCGGCAAGACGTACGCGCTGGCCGATCCGGAGCCGCTGACCGTCGACGAGACGATCGACGCCATCGGCGCCGCCTGCGGCCGCAAGGTGCTGCGCATCCCGTTGACGCTCGGCATGGCCCGGGCGTCGCTGAACCACGTGCCGGGCGTCTACCGTCTGATGAAGATCCCGGCCGACGCGGTGAACTACTTCGTCCACCCGACGCTCTACGACACCCGCAACGCTGCCGCCGCGGGCGTGCCCGCGCCGCGGTTTCGCGACTACCTGCCGAAGCTCGTGGAGTATGTCCGCGCCCACCCGGAGATCGGGTCAGCGGCGATGGTCTGACGGTAGTTGGCAGTTGGCAGTTGGCGGTAGGCAGTGGAGCGAAGCGCCCGACGCTCCTGGCTCCACGCTGGTTGCTGGAGACTGAATTCTGGTGATCGATCGCTGATCTCGGGGTGCCCACCGCCCACCGCCAACTGCCCACCGCCAACTGCCAACCGCCAACCGCCAACTGCCAACCGCCAACCGCCAACTGCCCACCGCCAACTGCCCACCGCCAACCTCACTCCACCTCGTTCCAGATCTCCACGTCTTTGCTCTCGCGCAGGAACAGGGAGCCGATGACGAAGGTGCTCAGGGCGATGATGATCGGGTACCAGAGGCCGGCGTAGATGTGGCCCGTGCGCGCGACCACCGCGGTGGCGATGAGCGGGGTGAAGCCGCCGAACCAGCCGTTGCCGATGTGGTAGGGGAGTGAGAGCGACGTGTAGCGGATCTTGGCGGGGAAGGCTTCGACGAGGAACGCGGCGATCGGGCCGTAGACCATCGTCACGAAGAGGACCTGGATGAACACGAGCAGCGTGAGCATCACGGCGTTCGGCGTGGGTTGCGAATAGCGGTACATGGCCTGGTAGATCGGGTAGTACGACAGCGCGGCGATGAGATTGCCGGCCATCATGATCTTCTTGCGGCCGATGCGATCGGAGAGGGCGCCGAAGAGGATGAAGAACGGCGTGGCCAGCGCCAGGGCGATGGCCACGATGACGTTCGCGAGGATGAAGTCCACCTTCAGTACGTTCTGCAGGAAGAAGAGCGCGTAGAACTGGCCGGTGTACCAGACGACGGCCTGGCCTGCCGCGGCGCCGAAGAGGACGATGATGATGATCTTCCAGTTCTTCCGATTGCCGAGGGAGTCACGCAGCGGGGCGGTGGAGGTCTTGCCTTCTGCTTTGAGTTTCGTGAAGAGCGGCGACTCTCGCAGCTTCAAGCGGATGTAGAACGACATCCCGACGAGGACGATCGAGAGCAGGAACGGGATGCGCCAGCCCCAGGTGCGGAAGTCGGCGTCGCTCATGGCCGTGCGCACCACGAGGATCACGCCGAGGGAGACGAAGAGGCCGAGCGTGGCCGTCGTCTGGATGAAGGACGTGTAGAAGCCGCGGCGCGCGTCGGGGACATGCTCGGCGACGTACACCGCCGCGCCTCCGTATTCGCCGCCGAGGGCGAGGCCCTGCAGGAGGCGGAGCAGGACGAGGAGGATCGGAGCGGCGATGCCGACCTGCTCGTACGTCGGCAGCAGGCCGATGAGGAACGTCGCGCCGCCCATGATCAGCAGCGTCACGAGGAACGCGTACTTGCGTCCGACGAGATCGCCCACGCGGCCGAAGACGATGGCGCCGAACGGGCGCACCGCGAACCCGGTGGCGAACGTCGCCAGCGTCAGCAGGAAGCCGGCGGTGGGATTCTCTTTCGGGAAGAACAGCCCGGAGACGATCGCCGCGAGACTGCCGAAGATATAGAAGTCATACCACTCGATCATCGTGCCTGCGGCCGATGCACCGATGACTTTCCAGACGGAGTAAGACGCGCGAGACTCGCTGCCGGTTAGGTTTTGCATGTAACGAAATTATGTCCGATACGCGTTTCAAAACGTTCACGAACCCTTTGTGTGCTGGGGCGTAATTGAGGTCATGAAAAGAACAGCATCGCTCCTGACCTCCTCTCTTCTCGCCCTGACGTTCGTTGCCTGCGCGACCGCCGATCGCGACCACATCAAGGCCCTCGAGTACCAGAGCAGCGCCACGCAGCGCCTGGCCTGGGAGCGCAAGGACGCCAGCCTCCTGACCAATGCCGCCGACCGCGCGGCCATTCAGCAGGAGATGGACGCCACCACGTCGGTGAAGGCGCTCAAGTACGACCTGCAGTCGATCGAAGTGAACGGCAACGAAGCCGTCGCCACCTCCAGCGCGAAGCTCGTCACCGAGACCGCCAGCGGCGAGAAGGTCACGACCATCACGCAGAAGCAGAAGTACTCGAAGGTCGGCGGCCAGTGGAAGGCCTCCGGTCCGGCCGAAGCCGTCGCCAACAGCGGCGCGAACGGCCAGCCGGCGTCGTAATGACGCGCGGCGCGAGTGGTTGGTGGTCAGTGGTGGTGCGTGGCTGGGAAGTTCCAGCCACGCGGCTCGCTGGGCCACCAACCACGCCGCGTTCGGATGGGAGTTGTTGGTTGTCGGTTTTTGGTTTTCGGTGCTCCGCCGTGCGGCGCTTCTGACGAAGAGCCGCAACGCCGAGACAACGAATAGAACCTATAAGACGAACCAAAAACCAAAAACCAAAAACCACCACGGACAACGCGCAACGGACAACGCGCGCGAGTCGCGCGCGCTACGCCGGATACGGATACCCCGCCGCCAGCACGTTCTCCAGCGTTTCGTCGTGGCCGTAGATGTCCTCGTAGAAGTGGATCTCGCCGTCTTCCGTGGCTACGGCGGTGGCGTAGATGATCATGACGGGGATGGTCTTCTTGAGGATGACGTGGATGTCTTTCCCCTCGCCGTTCATCGCCGCTTTGATCTTTTCGGTAGTCCACTCCGGGCGGTCGCGCAGCACCCAGGCGGCGAGGGCCACGGGGTCCTGCACGCGGATGCAGCCGTGGCTGAAGTCGCGGCGCGAGCGGCTGAAGAGCTCCGTCGATGGCGTGTGGTGCAGGTAGACGTTGTTCTGGTTGGGGAACATGAACTTGACGAGGCCGAGCGCGTTCGAGGGGCCGGGCTTCTGACGGACGCGCACTTCGACGTTCTTGAGGCGCCGGATGTTGTCGGCCGTGGCGCTGAGCGGGGCGTCGCTGTTGCTGACGATCTCGTAGTTGTTGCGTGAGAGCCAGCCCGGATCCTTGGCCGCCTTCGGCGCGATCTCGCCACGCTGGATGCTCGGCGGCACGTTCCAGTAGGGACGGAAGACGATGTACTTCATGTCTCCCGAGAACACCGGCGTGGCGTGCTTGTAGGCTTTGCCGACGACGACCGGCATGGTGATGTCGGTCTTGCCGTTGGCGTCCCACCCGCGCAGCCTGAACTCCGGGAGGTTGACGATGATCGGCGGCGTGACGAAGTCGATCGGCGCCCAGCGCCAGCGCTCGAGCGCCCACTGGATCTGCTTCACCCGCTGGCTGGCCGGCACGTTGAGCGCCGCGAAACTCTTCGCCGCGAGCACGCCGTCAGCATCGAGCCCATGGCGCTTCTGGAAATGCTTGACGGCGTCGACGATCGCGCCGCTGTACGCCGTCCCCTCGACGGTCGCGGTGGCCGGCAGGTCGCCGAACCGCTTCAGCATCCGTGCGAGCTGCGGCAGGCCGTCGTACGTCCCGCCCGGCGAGAGTTTCTTGACGACCGGCAGCGGCGTCTCTTTCTCGGTATCAGCGGCGATGCGCCGGTAGATCGCGAGTTGCTGCTGCAACCGCCGGTAGTCCTCGTACCGCGGCTCGATCTGCGCCAGAATGGCCGCCGGATCGGGCGAAGCCTTGATGTCGGCGAGGAGCTTCGGCAGGTAGTATTTCTTGGCTTCGATGTCGAGGTCGAATTCGATGTTCACGGGGTTGATGCGCCCGATGTGCAGATCGGAGATGTAGCGCATCAACGTGATGGACATGGCCATGTCGAACCGCGCCAGCGCGGTCTCGTTGGTCGAGGTGGCCATCCGCCCTGCCCAGCGCCCGCCGTCGTAATCAACGGCGTTCACTCCCTTGGCGTCAGCAGCTTCGAACAAGGCGATGACGGTGCGCGCCTGCTGGGTGACTTTCCCGTCTTTCGACCACGCCAAGGTGTATCCCATCGGCGCGTAGAAGTTGCGCAGGTGCCGCCGGTAGTCGTTAAAATCCGGCCACCGCAACTCGTCCATGCGCGCTTCTTCGACGAGTGTCTGCAATAGCCGCCCACCAGCCGTCGCCGGCGGTGTTTCAATGGTCTGTGCCCCCGCAACCGAGCACACGAAGAGCAACCAGACAAATAGTATTTTCAACCGACCCATGCCCGCATTCTACCCGGCGGTGAGGTCCAGCCGGTGAGCGCTGTCACCCTTGGGAGCTGTGGCGACAGGGAGACGACGAAAGGCCTCCGGCGGGCGGCCACGGGCCGCAGC
>DASWMP010000349.1:0-2755 GCA_036399695.1 Thermoanaerobaculia bacterium
GCGCCTTCATGATCAAGTACCAGGACCGCGTGCTGATGGGCAAGGACATCTGGAATCCCGAGGAGTACGCCGTCTACTTTCGGGTGCTGGAGACGGAGGACGAGTACTTCGACTACTACCGCAAGCGCCACGCCTTCTGGAAGATGTACGGCCTCGGCCTGCCGGACGACGTGCTCAAGAAGATCTATTACAAGAACGCGCTGAAGCTGATCCCCGGGATCGACGGGAGCGCGTTTCCGCAGTAAAAACGGTGGTGGTCAGCGGTTGGTCAGAACCGCACCACCGTCGACTCGCAGCCCAGAAACCGTGAGAAGCGCTCCGCTTCCTGCTCGATGGCTTTGGTCTCGCGCGCGCTGAGCTCGCGGAACGGCGCGACCGCGATTTCCACCGATCTGCCCTTCAGCGTGCGCTTCCAGTTGCCCGCCACAATTCCGTCCACCACCACGATGGCGTTGATCATGCCGCCACCGGCATTCACGTTCCTGGCGAATGCCGCATCGAGCACGGCGGAGCGGTCTTTGTACGCCACGGTGTATTCGTCGAACGGAGGCAGGAGATGCACCCGTTCTTTCGGCTTCCCGGCCGAGGCGCGACCAGACCAGAGCGTCTGGCCGTCGATGACCTCCTCGGTCAACGAGGACAGGGCGATCGCTTCGTTCGCCTCCTTCACCGTCAGGCCGGACCACCAGACAAAGTCCGCCACCGTGGCCGGACCATGTCCGTTGAAGTAACGGCGCGCCACTTCCTCCAGCGCCTCCTCGCGCGTCTTCGATGGCGCGGACGGCAGCCATTCGTCGAAGAGCACGAACGTGGGCTGCTTCCCGCGGCGTGCGCCGAAGCAGACCACCCGCTCGTGCGCCAGCGTGAAGAGGATGTGCAGCCCCCGGCTGGCGGCGGTGGCGATGCCGGCGTCCTCGAAGAGCGCGTACAACTCCGGCCGCGTCCGCGCCTTGCCGCCGCGCAATGCACGCTCCACGAGCTTGCGGCAGCGGCGCAGCGTGGCCGGATCGAGCTCGAAATCGCGCTCCAGCCGTGCGCGATGCCGCGCCAGGACGCGCGGCGCGAGCAGGTCCAGCATCCAGCGCGCATCCTCGGCGGCGACGAAGTGCAGCGTCCCGCGCATCGGCCAGCAGCGGACGATCGTGCGCTCCGCGAGCGCGCGCTCTACGTCGCCCTCGAGCACCGGTTTGCGCGTGCGCGCTCCCACCGCCCAGAGCGCCCCCAGATAGTCCTGCGCCTGCACCGCGCCGAGATGCGCGACCACTTCGTGCGGTGAATCACCACCAGCCGCGAGGAGCTGGCTGTGCAAGCGCCGCTGCGCGATGGATCGGGCGGTCATGTCAGTAGCGATAGAGGCAGCCATCTCGAAGTGCGGTGGCGACCAGCCACCGCTCTTTTACACGTGTAGCAGAGCGGTGGCCAGCGCCACGCACTCCGAGATTACTTGCCGCCGAGCTCCTTGTACCAGGCTCCCGCAAAGTTCCGCGCGGCGGTGGTCGCTTCTTTCCCGGCGCGAAAGCACATCTTCCACTCACCCGACTTGCCCTCGTAGGCCTCGTTCGCAAAGCGCATCTTGCGTCCCTGCGGAACGAGCCTGGCGTTGAAATCGACGTTGGCGCTTTCGGTCAGGAACTCGCCGAGACGCTTGCGGATCTGCACCTTCGGATCGGCCGGATAGTCGGCGTTCCACTGCTGCATCTGCTCGCGGTAAGCCTCCACGCCGCCTTCCACGTTCGACTTCACTTCTTCCCGGTACGCGGGCGTCTGCATCTCCTTCAGACGGGCTTCGGCCGTGCGGACGGTCTCGCGGTAATCGGCTTTGGCGTAGTCGGCGGCGTTCGCAAGTTCCTGCTTCATCGAGGCGACGTACTCCTTCTGCTGTGCGACGTCGGCCTTGATCTGCGCGTCCACGGTCATGTGATCCGGCGGCGCCGGCTTCGCCTCGTCACGCGCGGCGGCGTACGCCTTCGCGAACTCCGGCGTCTGCGTGTACGCCTTGGCCCAGCTCAGCGTTCCCTCCACGAGCGTGGCCCGCGCCGCCGGCGCCGCCGCCTTGAACGCGCGCCTGGCCTCGGAGACCCCGACCTGACCGCTCTGCAGCGACCAGACGATCTCCTGCTTCGCCCGCTGCAGCGGAATCCCCAACTGCGACAACGCGTCTCCCGCGCCCTGCACACCGACCGCCGACACCACGACCACAGCCGCCCCAGCGGCTACCGTTTTCCAATCGAATCTCATCTTTTCTCCGGTTTTTTGTTGTCGCCGGAGGACCACTCCGGCGGCGCAAAGAGTAGGAGGTTCGTCGAAACCGAGCTGTGATGGAGCTAACAAGGCGTGCGCGCGATTAGGACACAAGCTTGCCGCGCCGCAATAGCGCCGCGAACCTGCTGCGGCAGGGCGGCCTTCGCCAGGGCACGCTCACCGGCACCGGTCCGGGCAACGCATGGACGGCGACGCTCTTCGTCCCCTCCGGCACGCCCGAGCTTCACGTCACGCTGGCCTGGACCGATCCGGCCGGGACGCCAGGCGGCCAGATTCTCATCAACGATCTCGACCTGCGCCTCATCGCCCCCGACGCCACGACCTTCGCGCCGTGGACGCTGAATCCCTTAAAACGACTCGGTATCCAGGAGTGCGGTGGCGATAGGAGGGTGTCTCAACGGAGCGCACACACTCTGATGGCCTGATTAGAAACCGGCGCCTGCGGGCGCAGACAGACAAGAGTGTCTGTCCCACATTGAATGCCAGCGTGCCC
>DASWMP010000350.1:0-29530 GCA_036399695.1 Thermoanaerobaculia bacterium
CGCGCACGTTCCGCAAGCACCGACTGCTCGTCCTCGCTCAGCTCGATCCGATATGGCGTTGTCCACCTCACACCCGCCCTCCCCACCAACGTTTCCTCCTAGATTACTCCTGTGCGCGAATTTAGCGAATGGTGTACTAAGCCCCCGGTAGTACACCCAGAAGTATTCGAGATCGTGTGAGAACGACCTCACCGCCTCTTGTAGCGTTTTACCGTTACCAAAGATCCGTAGTGCGTCGTTCTCCACGAAGTACTCTCCCTGCTCGATCGCAATGCGAAGCAGGAGCGGATGGCGGAGCGCTTTGGTAACACCGGCAACGACGAATGAAAAAAGGGGCAGTACAGCCGGAGTGACGGCCGTTACAGCAGGTCGGTCCTGAATGTACGAATAGGTTTCCACTCGTGGTCGTGATGGACGAAGCCTCCGCGCTGACGAAAGCGGCTCGTAGTCCAGAAATGCGACGCTCATTCCAATCCCTCTCCTCGCAAGAAGCTACGGTACCGGGATGTCAGTAACCCCTCGAACAGCCGTTTCGTTTCCGTGTGGCTGTTCTCGAGGTATTCGTCCACGCGATCGAGATGCAGTTCGCCTCCCGACATCGCGAAGTCAAAGTCGAGAAAAATGGAGGATTCGATACCGTTTGCGCCTTCCATCTCTTGAATTTGCACCGTTATTTCGCCCGATGTGCTCGGTATCACCGCTGAGAGCTGGAAATGCGAGAAACTGGCGGCCTCTACCACGCCAAGTTTTACGGAGACGTCCAAGAAGTCGGCTACCGGAAAAACGTCGCCAGGGGCGTACGGGATGATGTTCGTGTAGCGCAATCCTGTTCTGCTTAGACGGCCAATCTCGAAGCGTTGCCCGAAAGCCTTCACCCATCGAAGCGCATCATGCTTAAACTTGGGGAAGCCGGGATAGCGGGAAGTCTGATACGCGAATAGGTTAAGGGCCGTCATCAACGATGCCGAGTTGTCGGCGCGCTGGAAGCGATATGGCGAGAGTGCCACCGCCTCACCGGTCTGTAGCTTCGGAACGAGGACGGTTGGAAACTCCGCGCGCGCCATCGCGAAGAACTCGTCCCGGTGGCACTCGATGGCGGGCTCGCCAGGAAACCGAATCTCAAAAACGACTCCCTCTAGTGGGGAGTTCGGATAGTCCGGCCGAGGGAACTCGTTCGTGACCTCGCCCATTCGTGCGTCATCTTGCCACACAAAAGCCGAACTTGGACCGACCGAGGATGTGACGAAGCGGCGAAGCTGCATAGTCTGAAGTCCAGCAGATCGCCCCGGGACTCGGACCTCGCGTCCTGCAATGTCGGTCAGAACACCGACAGGAACTCGATGACCATCCACCTTACAATCCTGCGGCACATGAAGATGAGACGCATCCTCGTTCTCTCTCTGCTCGTCGCTCTCTCCTCCACCTCGCTTCTCGCGTGGGGTGAAAAAGGGCACTACATCTCCAACGAAGCGGCGACGCTCGGGCTCCCGAACGACATGCCGACGTTCTTCTACAAGCGCTTCCCGGAGCTCGTCTGGCTCGGCTTCGATCCCGACCGCCAGCGCGGCGGGGGGGAATCGCTCGAGGCCTTCAACGCCCCGAACCACTTCCTCGACATGGAGTATGTCGAAGGGCTGAAGCTGCCGCCGGAGCGCTATCAGTTTCTCGACCTGATGTACTCGTCGAACCGGTTGCGCCAGCACGGCATCACCAACTCGGAGGCGGGTTTCCTGCCGTGGCAGATCGCGGAGGTCGCGCAGGCGCTGCAGGTGGAGTTCCGCTTGTGGCGCGCCAGCCAGCCCGGCTCGAGCGAGCGGCAGGCCATCGAGAACGACATCATCCATCTGGCCGGCACCCTCGGCCATTTCGTCGCCGACGGCGCCAACCCGCACCACGCCACGACGCACTACAACGGCTGGGCCGGCCCGAACCCGAACGGCTATCCGAACGACTGCGGCACCCACTCCCGCTTCGAGCGCGATTTCGTCTCCCATGCCGTCGAGACGAAGGACGTCGTGCCGAAGCTCGCCGCGGAGCCGGTCCTCCGGACCGACTACTTTGCCACGGCGGTGGAGCACCTCCGCGCCTCGAACGCGTTGACGGAGCGGATCTACCAGCTCGACAAGGCCCGGGCGTTCGACACGCTGCGCCCGGTCTCCGCCGAGGGATTCGACTTTGCCACCAGCCGGTTGGCGGCAGGGGCCAGTCTGCTGCGGGACATCTGGTGGTCCGCCTGGCGAAACTCCGAGCAGCAGCGCCGGCGGGACTAGCTTCGAGTCTCGGAGTGCGGTGGCGTGCGAACGCCACCGCTCTTCTACACGTGTACCAGAGCGGTGGCGTTCGCCACCGCACTCCGAGATCACGACCGCCACGCCGCAATGAAATGCGCCTGCTGCAGCACCAGCAGCAGCGCGCCGGTCAGCGCGGCCAGCAGAAACGGCGTGGCCGTCCACCCAGCCGCAATCCTGCGCCCTGTGAGCGCCACGTTCACCAGCGACATCGCCGCGATCAGCACCACCACCGCCGCGATCGCCGCCCACGGCGTCGCCCGGTAGATGGCCCACATCGGCAAGGCCACGATGGCGGCGCTGGCCACGCCCATGGCCACGGCCACGACGACGCGGTTCCAGCCGCCGAACAGACGCAACCGCACGCCGCCGGTCCAGAGAATGAACGCCAGCACGGCGGCGCAGGCGGCCACGTAGGGGCCGTAGAAAAAGTCGTAGCGGCCGGTCATGTTCGCCGTCAGCAGGAAGAGGAACGGCACCATGAGGGCGCGGGAGATGGTGCGCACCTTCAGCGGCGCTTCCACGCGCGAGGCGAGCAGCGTCCGGATCGTCACCAGCGCCGCCAGGGCGATGAACACCGGCGCCGACCAGCGTCGTGACCCGAGGGACCAGGTAGCGAAGATGAACAGCATCACCGTCAGCGCCCCACCGACGTTGAACCAGCGGAACTTCCAGTCCAGCAGGGCGATGACGACGATGATGGCCACGAGGCTCAGGTTCTGGTAGGCGATCTCCGCCACCGGCTTGGTCGTGATCTTCTGCAGCACGAACACGACGGCGATGGGGATGAAGATGTTGTCCGTCCCTTCGAGCGAGATCGCTTCGAAGATCGTCACGAGCATCGCCACCAGCAGTGCCGCCAGCACACACGTGGCGCGCGGCAGGTTGGTCATCAGCAGCATCGGCAGATGCAGCGCCATGAAGGCGATGAAGAAGAATACGACCGAGCCCTCGACGCTCTTGTACGAATCCTCCACCTCGTACCGCACGGCGCCGTAGCGGCTGCCGACCAACGCCGCGAAGGCGTCGGCGAGCGCGAGCACCAGCACGGCGGAGAGATACAGCCACGGACGGTCGGCGGCGATGACGAAGACGAGCCAGATGGCCAGCGGGTAGTACTCGCTGCCGCGGCTCTTCCGCTCCACACCGTGCAGCGATTTGAGGAGCTTCGTTTTGTCGCCGAGCAGGAAGATGCTGGAGAGCGACACCGTGAGCACGAGCACGACGAGCGGCGACTCGATGAGCCACGGCAGAAAGATGCCGATCATCCCGCCGCCGAGGTGCACGAGCTTGCGCGTCCACTCGGGCTTCGGCTTGCCGAGGCGCATCCAAAGCTCGGCGATGACGAGGAGGGCGAAGAAAAGAGCGGAGATGATCAGCGCGCCGCGAATATCGTGCGGCGTCACCATCAGCGCACTTCCTCCAGGACGAACGCGCTGTAGAAGAAGGCATTGTCGCGGGCGAAAAGCGCGCGTGCTTCCTCGCCGAGTGACGTGATGCGCGACGCAAACCGCGACGGCGCGCGCCGCGGCACGAGCAGGTTCCAGTAGGCGAACCGCGCCCTCGGATTGGCGGCGTCGAGCAGACGGCCGTAGATCTGCGCCGTCAGCTCCGGGTCGATGTACTCGAAGATGTCCGAGAGGTAGTAGCCGTCGAACTTCCCGTGCGCCGCTTCCTCGACCGAGCCCCGCACCAGCGTGAGCTTGTCGAGATGCCGCCGCACGTCGTCGATGCGGCGCAGGTAGCGCGGCAGCGCATCGGCGCGGTAGTTCCCCGTGAAGATGGAGACGAGGTACGGATTCGAATGGGTCGGCAGCGCCGTCAGCGCGTACTCGGCGCGCTTGAAGATCCGCTCCGCCACCGATCCTTCGACGTAGCGGAAGAACTCCGGATCACGGCCCGTACGCCCCATGACGAACCTGCTGAAGAAGACGCGGAACATCGCCCGCCATCGCCAGGTGTTCCACTGCGTACGATAGAAGCGTTCCCGCTCCTCGGGTGTCCGCTCGCGGAGCAGCGCCTCCACATCGCGCCGGCTGTGCACCAGCGGCAGCACGTATTTGCGGAACAGCCGGAAGTAGTTCTCGAACCGCCCGCGATGAATGACCCCCGCGGCGATGGCCTCGACGTTCGCATCCCAGTACGCCCGCACGTCCTCCGGCAGCTCGAACGTGCGATACGTCTCCACCCGGCTCGCGTCGTCATGCACGCCGAGAAACCGCAGCAGCGCCTCGTTCGAAAGCTGCCGGATCGCCGCCCGCTTCAACTCGATCAGCGCAAGCTGCGCCGGACTGAGATCGACGGCCACCACTTCGGCCCCTTCGGCGAGCAACGCAAACGCGTTGTCCCCCGAAGCCGCGATCGACAGCATCCGTTTCCCCGCTGCCGGCCGCAACGCGTCGCAAAGCACGTCCGCGTCCTCCCAGGAGTTGGCGTAGCGGATGATGTCGAAACGGGCGCGGTGCTCGATGCGCATGTCTGCCTACCAAAAACCAACAACCAACCGACAACCGTCAACTCGCTTCACCCTCACCGTCTCCCAAACGCCTTATGCGCCTGCGCGAACTCACCCGAGGCCAGCGCTCCGGCGATCGACAGCTCGCCTGCCAGCACCGTCACGGCGCAGATCTCGGCGAACTTCTTCGCGCCGCCGGCGCCGAAGCAGCCGAGCATCTCCAGGCATTCTCGGGCCGTCGGCAGGTGCGTGCCGCCGCCGACGGTGCCGACGATGAGGCTGGGCAGCGAGACGCTGACGTAAAAGTCGCCGTCCTTCGTCACGTCCATCCGCGTCACGCCCACCGACGCTTCGGCCACGCAGGCCACATCCTGGCCGCAGGCCATGAACAGCGCCGTGAGCGCATTCGCGTAGTGCCCCTGCATCCCGATCGAGCCGCTCTGCAGGCTGCCGACGATCGCTGCCTGCCAGTAGCGGAAGATCTGTTCCGGCTCCGTATGCAGGTACTTGCGCACCAGCTCCTTCGACACCGTCACGTCGGCCACGACCTTCTTGCCGCGTGTTCCCTGGAAGGCCATGTGCGTCGCCTTCTTGTCGCCCGACATGTTCGCCTCGATGAACCACGTCTGCGGCTGCACCGGCGAGGTCGCCAGGAGGTGCTCGCAGATCGCGCCGGTGGCGAACGTGACCATGTTCTGCCCCGCCGCATCCCCGGTCGTGTAGTGGAAGATGAGGTAGACCTCTTTGCCCGTGACGATGGGGTCGAGCTGCACGAGCTGCGCATAGCGCGACGTCGTGCGTACCTTCTCCTTCAGCTCGTCGAAGCGGCTGATGACGTGAGCAACGAACGTCGCCGCCTCGGCCATGTTCGCGAACATGAGTCCCGGCGCCCGCAGCACCGACTCCACGAGACAGAGCGCCGCCGCACCACCGGAGAGGCTGATCAGCTTCGCCCCCCGCTGATACGACGCCACCAGCGCCCCCTCGGTCGTCGCCAGCGGCACGTAGTAATCGCCGTGCGCGTGCGTCCCGTTGATCCGCAGCGGCCCGATAACCCCGACCGGAATCCGCGCAAACCCCACCAGCCCCTCGATGTTCGCCCGCAACGACTCCGGCACCGGATCGCCGCCACGCCCTTCCAGATGCTCGAGCCCGAACCCCCGCTCCCTCAGAAACGCCCGCCGCTGCTCCAGCGCCTCGGCCGTGTACTCATCCTTCGCCGGCACACTCGGCGGCAAAGGATCGGCGTCCGGCAACCGCGGATGCAGATCGCGCACACGATCCTCCGGCGCCCGGCCCGCAAGGATTCCGGCAAGAATGTCTTTGAATCGGGGATTCACGGGGCCGAGGATACAACGGTTGTGACTGGTGACGGGACGGGAGGGCGGAGGATGGCAGGTGATCCGGCGCGGAATACAATTTAGTCCGCCCGACTTAGTTCAACCGGAGGGCACATGGAAACCGTCAACATTCATGAAGCGAAGACTCAGCTCTCGCGCCTCGTCGAACGGGCAGCGAAGGGCGAATCCTTCATCATCGCCAAAGCCGGCAAGCCTCTGGTCAAGGTGTCGGCGCTCGATGCGCCCCCCCTGCCTCAACGTCTCGGTTTTCTCGCCGGTGAGATCGAGGTGCCGGACGATTTCGACGAGATGGGCGCACGCGAGATCGAAGCAATGTTCGGGACTGCTGAGTGAAGCTCCTGCTCGACACTCAACTGCTGCTCTGGGCAGCGGGCCGACCCGAGCGTCTCTCCGCCGCCGCACGCAAGCAGCTCGAGAACCCGAAGAACGAGCTCCTGTTCAGCGCCGCCAGTCTCTGGGAGATTGCGATCAAGAGCTCCCTCGGGCGTGACGACTTCCACGTTGAGCCTCGACTGCTGCGGCGCGGCCTCCTGGACAACGGCTACACCGAGTTGCCGGTTACGAGCGAGCACGCCGTGAGCATCGATTCCCTCCCGCAGTTCCACAAGGATCCGTTCGACCGGATCCTGCTGGCTCAAGCGCTGACTGAGGGCATCACCCTCCTGACCGCCGACGCGCAACTGGCGCGCTACCCGGGGCCGGTGCGGAAGGTTTAACCCGGATCGCGCCACTGCGAGCTGATCGAGTGTCCTCTGGGTGGCGCAGCATCGTTACGCTGCCGGCCTCGATGCCGTGCGGCAGGCGACGCGCTCGCGCAGCATCAGACGCTTATTAAGTCTCGGGCGCTATAATTTAATAACACACCCTCGCCAGCAACATGAAACGCCCACATACCGGCACGTTCGAAGTCACCATCGCGGGAGGCGAGAGGGTTCAGGCGTTCATTCCTGCGCCCCTTCCTCCCTCGCCTAAGGTCGCCTTTGAAGGCGGGTTGCAGAGGCTCATGGAGCGAGCGACTCTCGCAGTGGGACGCCTCGACGGCGTCTCGACGCTGCTTCCTGACCGCTCTCTCTTTCTTTACTCCTACGTTCGCAGGGAAGCGGTGCTCTCCTCGCAAATCGAAGGGACGCAATCGTCGCTCAGTGATCTCCTCCTCTTCGAGCTGCATGCCGCCCCGGGCGTACCGCTGGACGACGTGACGGAGGTGTCGAACTACGTGGCGGCGCTGGAACATGGTCTCGAGCGGATTCGTGGAGGCTTTCCTCTTTCGACCCGGCTGATTCGGGAGATTCATGGCGTCCTGCTGTCACGCGGACGCGGCAGCGGGAAACAGGCTGGCGAGTTCCGGACTTCGCAGAACTGGATCGGCGGCTCGCGCCCCGGAAATGCTGCGTTCGTTCCGCCCCCCCAGACCGCCGTCGCGGACGCGATGAGCGACCTCGAACGCTTCCTCCATGCCGCGGACGACGGGCTACCGCTGCTCGCGCGCGCCGGCATCGCGCACGTACAGTTCGAAACGATTCATCCCTTCCTCGACGGGAACGGTCGCGTCGGACGGCTCCTGATCACGCTCCTGCTCTGTTCTGCCGGAATCCTTCGTGAGCCGCTGCTTTATCTCAGCCTCTTCCTGAAGCAGCACCGCGGTACCTACTACGATCTGCTGAACGTCGTCCGTCGTGAGGGCGACTGGGAGGCATGGCTCACGTTCTTCTTTGAAGGGATCGAACTGACCGCGACCGACGCCGTCGCCACGGCAGACGCGTTGACCGCCCTCCTCCGCGAAGATCGCGCGAAAGTCGAACAACAGGGGCGGCGCGCCAGCTCCGCGGTCCGCGTCCACGACGCGTTCAAGGCGCGGCCGATCTCGTCATTGTCCGCGATCACGGAGGCAACCGGCCTGTCATTCCCCGCCACCGCGGCAGCGGTTGATTTGCTCATCTCCCTGAACGTCGTCCGGGAGCTGACCGGCCAGAAAAGGAATCGCATTTTCGTGTACGACCGGTATCTTAAGACGTTGAGCCAGGATCGTGACGCTACGCTGTATTAACAGTTACGGCTCAAACTCTTAATAAGCAGTTTGACTATTAAGCGTCCCTGAACACGAGCCGATGCGACCCTCTCGCCCAAACCTGCTCGACGCTACCGTGCGAACGACCAGATGCTCCAGTGGCTCGAGCGGCGGCGGGGGAGCGTGGCTTGCCAGGCGTCGGCGGTGAGGGTTTTGGCGAGGAGCGAGCGGAACGAGTGGTGGGTGAGCACCACGATTGTGCCGTGCTGCTCCGTCAGGGTGGCGAGCCACGTGGCGACGGTCTGGGCGCGCTCTTTTTCGGCGGGGCTGACGAGGGGGTGTCGCAGCATTCTTACACCGAAGACGAGTGCCCAGCCGGCCAGGGGCAGGCGCATGCGTCCGAGGTTGGGAGGCGTCAGCTCCAGCTCGCGGAGGAGCGGGGAGACCGTCACTTCGGCACCCGGAGCGAGCAGGCGGGCCGATTCGATGGCACGCGGGGCGTCGCTGGCCAGGAGCAAACCGGCCGTCGCGGCGACCTGTTGCAGCTCGGGCGGCGGAACTTCGCGCGGGTCGATGCCCGCGGCCTCGTACGTCTCGCGCCAGCGGAGGAACCCGGTGTAATCGATCCAGCCGGCGTGCACGTGCGCCGAGCGTCCGTGCCGGACGAGCACGATCCGCCGCTCCTTCATGAGGCCTCCTGAACGCGGGCGACTGGCGCCAGCCGCCGGCAAATGTAGAGATAGATGCTCGCGGCGACGCGGCCTGTGAGCATGGCCACGGCTCCGCCGACGGCGCCGATCATATTGAAGCGGCCGAGGGCGAAGAAGAGGGCAGCGGCGAGGGTGCCGGCCTCGATGGCGGTGGCGGTGCTGACCACCCGCGTGCGGTGGTCGAGGATCCAGCGGGCGCGCTGGACCGAGAGGATGTATTCGAGCAGCGGGAAGAGGATGAGGATGCGCATCGGCCAGACGGCGAAGCCGGCGAGGTGAGGCGTGAGGCCGGAGAACCGCTCGAACCAGACGGTCTGCAGCGGCGTGAGCACGACCAGCGCGAGGGCCAGCGACGCGATGCTGCCGAGGAGCAGGGCCGTGCGCCCGACCTGCCGGTCGCTGTCGAGGGCGATGCCGACTTCCTGGAAGGCGACGCCCCCGCTGCGGAAGAGGAAGGCCATCGAATTGACGACCGGCCAGACGGCGAGCGATTCGATCGGAAAGCGTCCGCGCCCGAGGCCGAAAGTGACGAGCGGGCCGACGGCCATCGCCAGGATCGAGGTGAGCGCGAGCGGAAAGTAGAAGCGGGCGATGTCGCGCTGGCGGAGGAGCGTCCCGGCGGCCACCGTCTCGCTGGCGACGATCGACTGCACGATCTCACGCGCCATGAGGCGGCTGGCGACCGCCTCGAAGACGACACCGGACAGGAGCGCCAGCGCGCCCACGAGCGCTCCCGGCAGGTGGGCCACGAAGGCGAGCAGCGCGGCGGTGGCGGACATCGTCACGAGCCGGATCATCGTCCCGTAGGCGACGCGGCGCGTGAGGTGGTGCCGCACGAGGATGCCCTGGTAGAAGCGGCGGTAGCCGATGGCCGCGGGCCAGAAAATCATCGACGCGGTGGCGATGTGCGCGTCGCGGGCGATGTCATGGGGCAGGCCGATGAGGCGCTCGGCGACGAGGTCGAAGACCGGCGGCAGCGCCAGGATGGCCATGCCGACGGTGACGAGTGCATTGAGCCCGTGCGCGAAGCGGCGCAGCGCGAGGTAGGAGGCGCGGTCGCGCACGAGGGCCGCCGACGCCGAGAGCAGCATCATGATTGGCGACTCGATCAGCCACGCCAGCGAGGTCGCCACGCCGAACGCCGCCAGCCCCCGCGCCGCGTGCGGCAGGCGCGCCACGATCGCCGCGATGTACGGCCCCTCGAGCGCCATCATGAACCAGGTGGCGGCGAGCGGAAGCCAGAAGAGGATGACGGTGCGGACGGTGGGGCGGGACATGCGCGCGCGCATTAAATCGCAGAAGGAGCAGGTGGGAGATCAGACGCCGCGCAGTTCTCCCAGCAGCAGCTCGATCTCGGCGGCGTGATCGCGGTCATGACGGGCCATCATCGCCGCGACGTTTGCCAGCGTGACCGGACCGACGCCTTCCTGCTCGCCGGTAAGCGCCAACTGCTCCGCCGACGCACCGCGCAGCAGCGCCACGTTCGCCGCGCGCGCTGTCATGAAGCGCTTCACCGCCGGCGCAAGCTGCTGCTCGAAGTAGCGCCGCTCCGCGGCCACGGCATCACCGCGAAAGTCGGGCAGCGTCGGATTCGGCTCGCCGAGGAGCCGGGCGATGCGCGCGCCGTAACCCTCCTCTTCGAGGTCGGCCAGATGCCACGCGTGCTCGAGCAGCGAAAAGCCGCCGGCCGCGGGTCTGGTGTTGCGGAGGTGAGGAGGAGCGGCGTCGAGGAGGGCGTCGAAGAGCTGAGGAAAGGACGCGAGTACGTCGAGCTGCATGGGGAAAGTATGCGCGCATGGCGCGGGCCGCGCCAGGAGGAGTCGCAAGCCGGGCACCGCGCTGAGCGCGGCTGGTGATCAGAAGAAAGCGGATCGGTCAGCGTCCAGGTGGCGTGCGCGACGCCGTAATCTCGGAGTGCGGTGGCGCAGCGGCACCGCACTCCGAGACTCGCTCCGCATCAGCCAACGTTGCTTAGAACGTAGAGCGGGGCTATGCCAGCTTACGAATCGCTTCCTCGACCTGCTCGGCGCTCGGCATGCCTTCGACCAGATCGCCTTCCAGCCACTCGTACTCCCCCTTCATCAGCTTCTGCACGACCTTGTACGAGAGGTCGTCGTGGTTGTCGAAGAGGGTGCGGAAATTCTGGTCCACTCTCACCGCGGCTTCGGAGCAGAAGAGATCGGCCAGCTCCATCGCGTTCTTGTTGCCCTGCTTCTCCAGCATTGCGGCGTAGCTGATCGCGGCCGACATGGCGAAGAGGTCGGTGCCGATGTCGACGATGCGGAAGAGCACCATCTGCTTGCGCTCGAGCTTCGCCTGGAAGCGCATCATGGCGTGGAAGATCGAGCGGGCCAGGTGGCGCGACTGCCGCTCGATGAAGCCCATGTGCTTCGAGAGGCGGCCGAACTCGCCGTGCTTCGGGAACCGCGACCAGCCGACGTACTTGGACGGATACCAGGCCGCGTAGTGCGCGCCCGCTTTCGCCGCGGCCGAGACTTTCTCGCCGACCGGCGTCTCCGGCAGGAGGATCTTGTAGCCGCGCTTCATGTGCGGGTCGACCGCTTCGCGGGCGATGAAGAGATGCTGGATCTCGCTCGTTCCCTCGAAGATGCGGTTGATGCGCATGTCCCGCATGATCCGTTCGACGGGCCACGGCTTCTCGCCGCGGGCTTTCAGCGAGGCGGCGGTCTCGTATCCACGTCCCCCTCGAATCTGCATGAGGTGATCGACGCACTGCCACGCCACCTCGGTGTTGAACAGTTTCGCCATCGCCGCTTCGAGGCGCAGGTCGACGTCGCCGCGATCGACCAGGCCGGAGGTCAGCCAGACGATCGCTTCCATCGCGAACGTGTGCGACGCCATCCAGCCGACCTTCGCCGCGACCGCTTCATGTTTGCCGATCGGGAGGCCCCACTGCACGCGGTCGTTCACCCAGTCGCGGGCGATCTCCAGCATGCGGCGGCCGCCGGCGGCGCAGCCGGCCGGAATCGTCAGGCGGCCGGTGTTCAGCGTGATGAGCGCGAGCTTCAGGCCGAGGCCTTCGCCCCAGAGAAGGTTCTCATCGGGGATGAAGACGTCGTTGAAGTTGATCAGGACGTTGCCGATGCCCCGCAGCCCCATGAACTGGCAGCGGTGGGCGATGTCGACGCCGGGGGTATTCGTCTCCAGGATGAAGGCGGAGATCTGCTTCTTCTCCTTGCCGTTCACCACCTTCGGCGGCGTCTGGGCCATGACGACGATGAGCTCCGCCTTCAGGCCGTTGGTGCACCAGAGCTTCTGGCCGTTGAGGATCCAGCCCTTGCCGTCGGGGGAGCGGACGGCGCGGGTCTCCATCTTGGCGGGATCGGAGCCGACGCCCGGCTCGGTGAGCGCGAAGGCCGAGACCGCGCCTTTCGCCAGGCGAGGCAGGTACTTCTGCTTCTGCTCCGGCGTGCCGAAGAGCTTGAGCGGCTGCGGGACGCCGATGGACTGGTGGGCCGAGAGCCAGGCGACCGACGAGCCGCACCAGGTGGCGACGAGGCCGATGGCGCGGTTGTAGTTCGTGGACGAGAACCCGAGGCCGCCGTACTCCTTCGGGATCTTCATCCCCCAGGCGCCGATCTCGTTGAAGTCGTTGAAGAGGTCGTAGTCGTACTCACCCTGCTCGTCGATCTTCTCGGGATCGACCTTCTCGGCGAGGACGCGCTCGAGCTTGGCGAGGAAGGCATCGCCCTCCGCCTTGTCGGCCGCCGGCTGCACGGGGAAGGGATGAATGAGATCGAGATTCAGCTTGCCGAGAAAGAGATCGCCGACGAACGAGGGCTTTTCCCACTCCGTCTCGCGAGAGGCTTCCGCCACTTCCATCGCTTCGACGGCGCCCTGGGTTTTGACTTCAGCCATAGAACAGCTCCTTACACCGAGGGTCGTTTACAACAATCGTTCCGCATTGCGGAGCGGCAGGCCCGATTGTGAATGAATGGTCATTCAGGGTCAACTGAGGGCCCGGGGCCCTGGGCCCGGGGCTCAGTGGGGGTCAGGCCCGCGGTTTCGGGGACGGCGTCGCCCGTGGCGCGCCCTGCGGCCCCCCTGACCTCGAGTCCGGACCCCGAGCCCCGGCCCCCGGCGGTCCTCGGCCCGGGCTCAGTGGAGGTCAGGCCCGCGGTTCCGGGGGCGGCGTCGCCCGCGGCACTCCCTGCGGCCTCCCTGACCTCGCGCCCGGCCCCCACCGAGCCCCGGGCCCCGGGCCCAGGGCCCTGGTCCCTTACACTTGTGTCCATGACCGACCTCAACGAGCTGGACGTTCTGCTCAAAGAGCGGAGCCTGCTGGCGACGCCGCGCCCTGCCATCGACCGCGAGAAGCTGCAGCACCATCTGCGGGAGGCGCTGAAGACGCTGCACGTCGATCTGGACGACGAGAACGTGCTCGACACGCCGAAGCGCTGGGCGGAGTCGCTGATCACGATGACGAGCGGCTACGACTACACGGACGAGAAGAAGCTGACGACGCTCTTCCGCCAGGCCTGCTCGCGGGCCGACGAGAACTGCCAGAACATGGTGGTGATCGGCGGGACGTACAAGACCCTCTGCGCGCACCACATCCTGCCCTTTTTCGGCAAGTTCATCGTCGGCTACATCCCGCAGAACTGGATCATCGGCGCCTCGAAGATCCCCCGCATCGTGGAAGTGCACATGCGCCGGCTGCAGTCGCAGGAGCATCTGGCCCACGACATCGCCGACACGATCGAGCAGATCCTCGAGCCGCGCGGCATCGCCGTCTGGATGGGCGGCGTGCACCTCTGTATGGTCATGCGCGGCGTGGAGCAGGAGTCGTCGTTCATGGAGACGAACGTGCTCCGCGGAGAGTTCCTGAACGACGAGCGCACGCGGCAGGAGTTCATGTCCATCGTGAACCGGCGCGGGCAGCGGGAGTAGCAAGCTCCCGCCCCACTCTGCCGTACACCCCACTCCGAGACGGGGTTAGCGCAGCTCCACCTCGTCCACCTGCAGAGCAAACGCGCCGGGCTGCGGGCCGCCCGCAAAGATGATGGTCATGATGTCCTTGCCATCGGTACCGAATGCTTTCCACGGCATCGTGACCTCGGTCCACTGCGGCCCGGCCACGAACGTGCGGCTCAGCGGCATCATGCCGCCGGCTCGGGTGAAGAGCATCACGCGGTAGGTCCTGCCGTCGCCTTTCGCATAAAAGTGCAGCTCCGTCTTCGAGGACAGATTGGCCGGCTGCATCGGCGTGCTGGTGGGGGACCACATCGCTCCGTACCAGGCGTACGGGATCTTCGCGTCGATCGTGCCGTTGATGGCCAGCGACTTCGCCGTGCCGGCGGCGCCGCCGTCGGCGACGGTCACGGTGCCGGTGGATGCGCCTCCGGCGATGTCGTCCGCGGTCGCGGTCCAGGGAGTGCCGAACGCCGCGACGGGCGTCCCCGTCTCGAAGTTGCTGATCGCGCCACTGGCGAGATCCCGCGGCGGCGCGGCCACGGCGGCGGCTTCGGCGGCGACGTTCTTCGCCCACGCGGTGCGGTCGACCGGCACGCCTGCTTTCCAGATGCCGGCGATGTCGCGCGTGGCGGTGATGTCTTTCGTGGCGTCCCCGTTCACCAGCAGCAGGTCGGCGCGCAGCCCTTTGGCGATGCGGCCGCGATCGGCGAGACGGAACGCCTTCGCCGGCGCGCTCGTCGCGGCGCGGAGCGCCTCCACCGGCGTCAGCCCAGCGGCGACGAGCAGCTCGAGCTCGCGATGCAGCGCCGCACCATGCGCGGTGCCGGGGTTCGGGGCGTCGCTGCCGGCGAGGATCGGCACGTTGTTCTTCTGCAACTGACGCACGCTCGCCTCGGCGGCCGCGTACGTCGTGGCCGGACCCTTCGGCCGCGGCGGAAAGCCGTGCTCCAGCCGCATGCGCGTAGCCGCGTTCAGGTACGGTTTCAACCGCTCATCGTTGACGAGCGACGCGCCGCCGCCCGCGGGGCTGCTGAGGCTCTTGAGCACCACCAGCGTCGGAATGACGAACGCCTGATGCTGCGCGATGAAGGCGCCGAGCTCCGCGTCGGGCGCACGGTCGGCGAACAGGTGCACCAGCCCGTCCGCGCCGGCGCCGATGGCCGCACGCGCACCGGCGAGCGTGCCGATGTGCACCACCGCCAGCTTCTTCCGCTTGTGCGCGGCCTCGATGAGCGCGCGCATCGTCGGCTCGTCGAGCGTCGGGTAGCTGATCCCGTACGCCTTCCCATCGTCGTACACGATCTTGATCCAGTCCGATCCCTCGGCAAGGCGCGCGTCGACGAACGCCTGCGCCTCGGCCGGCGTCGTGAGCGTGGGGATCGGGAATCCGTACTCCGTACCATGTCCCTTCGGCACCGTCGCCAGGATGCCGGCGGAGAAGACGTCCGCCCGATGACCCGCTTTCCCCGCCGCCTGCTCCGCGCGCAGCGAAGCGGCGAAGTCGCTCAACGTGAATTGATCGAGCTCCGTCGTGACACCGAACATCAACGCTTCAACCGCCGCATCGCCGTAGACGTGCACGTGCGCGTCGATGAGACCCGGCAGCAGCGTCTTGCCCGCGGCGTCGATGCTCTGCGTCCCCTCCGGTACCTTCAGTTGCTTGCCGACGGCGGCGATCCTGCCGTCCTCCACCAGCACGTCCGTCGAAGCCAGCACCGCCGTGCCGTCGAACAGACGGGCATTGCGGAACACGACGCCCGCCTGGAGCGCGGGGCCGAACAACAGCGAGAGCAGGAGCAACAGTCTGATGAGCATGCGCACACAGTAAGCCGCCGCTCGCGCCGCGCCCACTGCCGCGCGTCATCCCGCCAGCATGACGTTTGTAACGTGCGTACCGAAAGATCTCCTAAAGGACATTGCCCGCACTCGGGGGAGCGCGCACATTGAGAACGTAGACTCCATGTCAACGCTCTTCGTCGTCACCTTCCTCACCGGTCTGGGCCTCAGCGGCGTCACGTTCCTCTCGGGCTTTCACGGGCGCCACGTTCACCTGCCGAAGATGTTCCGGCACGGCGGCAAGACGAAGGCGCCGGCGGTGAACCTCGCCGCGATCACGGCGTTCCTGGTCTGGTTCGGCGGCGGCGGGCTGCTCCTCGAGCAGGCTACCGACACAGCACCGCTCCTCGGCGGCGGCGCAATCGCCATCGGCTCTCTCGGCGGCGCGCTGATCAACCGGCTCCTCGGGGCGCTGATGCGCCAGGAGCACACCGCCGAGCGGCTCACCATCATCGGCACCATCGGCCGGCTCACCGTCCCCATCCGCGCCGGCAACGGCACCGGGGAGCTGGTCTTCACGCATCAGGGGACGCGCCAGGTGCGCGCCGCCCGCAGCGACTGCGGCCGCGCGCTCGGCAAGGGCGTCGAAGTCGTCGTCACCCGTTATGAAAAAGGCATCGCCTACGTAGCGACGTGGGCAGAGCTTCCGGCAGTACCGGAAGATCAGGAGGAGTGAAAGGTCATGTTCGGGCTATCGAGTCTTTCGTTTTGGCTGGTGGTGAGCGGTATGGTCGTGGCGACGCTGATGATCGGGTTCGCGATCGCGGCGCAGATGTTCCGCAAAGTCGGGCCGAACGAAGCGTTCATCGTTTACGGCATGGGCGGCACGAAAGTGGTGAAAGGCGGCGGCACGCTGATCTTTCCGATGATCCACAGTTGCAAGACGCTGTCGCTGGAGCTGATGTCGTTCGACGTCGCGCCGACCAAGGACCTCTACACGAAACAGGGCGTGGCCGTGACGGTCGAAGCGGTCGCGCAGCTCAAGGTGAAGAGCGACCAGGAGTCGATCCTCACGGCCGCCGAGCAGTTCCTGTCGAAGAACGCCACGCAGCGTGAAGGCCTCATCCGTCTGGTGATGGAAGGGCATCTGCGCGGCATCATCGGCCAGCTCGCCGTCGAGGAGATCGTCAAGGAGCCGGAGATGGTCGCCGACCGGATGCGCGCCACCTGCGCCGACGACATGAACAAGATGGGGCTGGACGTCGTCTCCTTCACGATCAAGGAAGTCCGGGACCGCAACGAGTACATCGAGAACATGGGCCGGCCGGACATCGCCCGCATGAAGATGCTGGCCGACATCGCCGCCGCGGAAGCGGAGCGCGACACGGCCATCAAACGGGCCGAGGCGTTGCGTGAGTCGGCCATCAAACGGGCGGAGGCGGACCAGCAGCGGGTGCTCGCGGAGACACTGTCGCTGGCCGCGCAGGCGGAAGCGCAGAACGACCTCGACGTGAAGAGGGCGCAGCTCAAGGCCACGACCAAGCGTGAAGAAGCGCAGGCCGACAAGGCGTACGAGATCCAGACGAAGGTGATGGAACAGCAGGTCGTCGCCGAGTCGGTGCGCGTCCAGCAGGTCGAGAAACAGGCCCAGATCAAAGTCCAGGAGGCCGAGATCCTGCGTCACGAAAACGAGCTGATCGCGACGGTGCTGAAGGGCGCCGAGATCGAGCGCAAACGGATCGAGATGCTCGCCGCCGCCGAGAGCCAGAGGATGATCCTCGAAGCCGAAGGGCGCTCACAGTCGGTGCGCGTGGAAGGTGAAGCGGAAGCGGCGATCATCTTCCTCAAGGGGGAAGCGGAAGCGAAGGCGATGAACGTCAAAGCGGAGGCCTATCAGGAGTGGAACGAGGCGGCGGTCGTCGACAAGCTGATCTCCTCGATGCCGGAGATGGTCCGGGCCATGGCCGCCCCGCTGTCGCAGATCGACAAGATCACGATCGTCTCGACCGGAGACGGCGCCGCCGCCGGCGCGAACAAGATCACAGGCGATCTGACGGCCATTGCCGCGCAGGTGCCGGCGCTGTTCGAGGCCCTCTCGGGAATGCAGATGAGCGAGCTGCTCTCGAAGGTGAAGAGGATCGGGGCGGCGTAGAGTCGATTAGTTGGCAGTTGGCAGTTGGCAGTTGGCGGAGGCACGGAGCGCCCGTGCCCCGTCGTCCGCCGGCGGCACTCACGATCGGCGATCGCCCGGCCCCCGCCACTTCCACTGCCAACCGCCAACCGCCAACCGCCAACCGCCAACTGCCAACCGCCAACCGCCAACTGCCAACCGCCAACTGCCAACCGCCAACTCGTCCCTCGCCCAACCCCGCCCGGGAACAGGTTCAGCCCCGTCCGCGTTGCACGCCAACGTCACCATGGCTGTCGACAAGAAAAAGGTCTTCAACGAGATCAAGATCTTCCTGCTGATGATTCTCATCGTCAGCTCGCTCCGCTCGGCGCTGGCCGACTGGAACGACGTCCCGACCGGATCGATGAAGCCGACGATCCAGGAAGGGGACCGGGTGGTCGTCAACAAGCTCGCTTACGACCTGAAGATCCCGTTCACCACCGTGAAGATCTTCGGCTGGGACGACCCGGAGCGGGGGGACATCGTCGTCCTCTTCTCCCCGGTCGACGGCACGCGGCTCGTGAAGCGTGTCGTGGCGGTGCCGGGTGACGAGGTGGCGATGGCCGAGAACCAGCTCTTCGTCAACGGCCAGCCGGCCAGGCAGACGGAGCCGGTGGAGATCGACGACAACGACGGCGTGGCCTACGTCGCCAGCGAGATGCTCGGCTCGCACCTGCACAAAGTGATGCTGACGCCGCAGTTGCCGGCTGTCCGCTCGTTCGCCCCGACGAAGGTGCCGCCGGGCAATTACTTCGTCCTGGGCGACAACCGCGACAACAGCAACGACAGCCGGTTCATCGGCTTCATCGAGCGGCGCCGCATCGTCGGCAAAGCGACGGCCGTGGCCTTTTCGCTCGACCGTTCGCGCTGGTTCGCCCCCCGCTTCAACCGCTTCTTCACCGGTCTGGATTAGGAATTCAGACTGCTACCAATCTGAAACATGGAGGCCTTTCCCCTGATGCGTAAAGCAGCCGTTTTGATGATGTCGAGCGTTCTCGTTGCCGCTGTGGCGGGTGCGCAGATGAAGGTGACGCAGACCGCGCCGGCCACCGGCACGACGACCAAGCAGAGCACCGCCACGCCGATGCAGACGCAGCAGACGGAAGAGCAGCAGCTCGCCGCCGCCAAGCGCATCGACCGCAACGAAGCGCAGAAGCTCGTCAAGGCCGGCAAGGCCGTCTTCGTCGACGTCCGCTCGAAAGCTTCGTTCGACAAGGGCCACCTGCCCGGCGCCGTGAACATCCCCCTCAGCATCATGCGCGCGAACATGGTCTCGGCCATCCGCCAGATCCCCCCGGGGAAGATGGTCATCACCTACTGCGCCTGCATCGAGGAGCACACCGCCGCCATCGCCGTCCTGGACATGAACCGCACCGGCTTCAAGAACGCCGCCGCCCTCAAAGGCGGCTGGAACGAGTGGCTCGCGGCGAAGATGCCGATCGAGAGGTAGCGCGCTCGCTGCGCTCGCGGAAAAGCCCGGCTGGTGCCGGGCTTTTTTGGTTTTTGGTTTTGGTTCAACCAACAACCAACAACCAACAACCGAAAACCAACAACGCGGCGCGCGCGCTGCGCGCGCCGCTATAATCCGCCCCCATGTTCAAGATCGTCGAAATCTTCGCTCGCGAGATCCTCGACTCTCGCGGTAATCCCACCATCGAAGTCGATTGCCTCCTCGAGTCGGGGGCGCTGGGCCGGGCGGCGGTGCCGTCCGGGGCGTCGACCGGCTCGCGTGAAGCGCTGGAGCTCCGCGACGGCGACAAGAAGCGCTATCTCGGCAAAGGCGTGCGCAACGCCGTCGACAACGTCGAGATCATCGCCCGCGAAGTGCAGGAGATGGACGCGCGCGAGCAGGCCATGATCGATCTGGTCATGAAGCAGATCGACGGCACGGAGAACAAGGCCAACCTCGGCGCGAACGCCATGCTCGGCGTCTCGCTGGCCGTCGCCCGCGCCGCCGCCGAAGCGGCCGGCCTCCCGCTTTTCCTCTACCTCGGCGGTGCCGGCGCGCGCACGCTCCCCGTCCCGATGATGAACGTCATCAACGGCGGCGCCCACGCCGACAACAACCTCGACGTCCAGGAGTTCATGATCATCCCGGCCGGCTTCGACACGTTCAGCGACGCCCTCCGCGCCGGCGTCGAGACGTTCCACCACCTCAAGAAGACGCTGCACGACCGCAAGCTCACGACGGCCGTCGGCGACGAAGGGGGCTTCGCCCCCGACCTCAAGTCGAACGCCGAAGCGCTCGACCTCATCCTCGAGGCCATCAAGAAGGCGGGCTACAAAGCGGGGGAGGAGATCTACCTCGGCCTCGACGTCGCCGCCTCCGAGTTCCACGAGAAGAACCACTACAACTTCGAAGGCGGCAAGTCGTCGAGCGACGACATGGTCAAGTACTACGAGCAGCTCGCCGCCAAGTACCCGATCATCTCCATTGAAGACGGCATGGGCGAAGGGGACTGGGACGGCTGGGAAGCGCTCACGAAGTCGCTCGGCGCGCGCATGCAGCTCGTCGGCGACGACCTGTTCGTCACCAATCCGCAGATCTTCACCAAAGGCATCGAGCGCGGCATCGCCAACGCCATCCTCATCAAGGTCAACCAGATCGGCACGCTCACCGAGACGCTGGAAGCGATCGAGGTGGGCAAGCGCGCCGGCTACCGCTCGATCATCTCCCACCGCTCCGGCGAGACCGAAGACTCGACCATCGCCGATCTGGCCGTGGCTACGAACGCCGGCCAGATCAAGACCGGCTCCGCCTCCCGCAGCGACCGCATGGCCAAGTACAACCAGCTCCTCCGCATCGAAGAAGAGCTCGGCGACGCCGCCCTCTACGCCGGCAAGGACATCTTCAAAGCGCTGTGACGGATAAGAAGCGCGTCCGCAAGATCCTCGATCGCCTCCGGGAGATGTACCCGGAGGCGAAGATCGCGCTCGATTTCACGAACCCCTTCGAGCTGCTGATCGCCACGATCCTCGCCGCGCAGTCGACCGACGTGCGGGTGAACATCGTCACCAAGTCCCTCTTCCGCAAGTACCCCGGCCCGCAGGCCTTCGCCGAAGCCTCACAGGTGGAGATGGAGACGGCGGTCAAGCAGACCGGCTTCTTCCGCAACAAAGCCAAAGCCGTGATCGCCTGCTCGCAAGCCATCATGGAGCGCCACGGCGGCCAGGTCCCGGCGTCGATGGACGACCTGACGGCGCTGCCGGGCGTGGGCCGCAAGACCGCCAACGTGGTGCTGTCGAACGCCTTCGAGCAGCCCGTCGGGATCGTGGTCGACACCCACGTCACCCGCCTCTCCGCCCGCCTCGGCCTGACGGCCAACGCCGACCCGGTGAAGATCGAAGAAGACCTGATGCCGCTGATCCCGCGCGACGAGTGGACGTCATTCGCGAACCGGATCATCTACCACGGCCGCCAGATCTGCATCGCCCGGAAGCCCAAGTGCCCCGAGTGCCGCCTGAATGACGTCTGCCCGAGTGCGGAGCTGCCTCAGGCGGTGCCCAAGGGCAAGGCCAAGATGGCCAAAGCGCCGACCAAGCCGGCCGCCAAGCCGCGAGCGCGAAAAGCGGGAGCACGATAGGACCGATAGGACAGATCGGACCTATGGGATTCATAGGGAAGGCCTGACCCTATAAGTCTTGGGAAAGGCCTGACCCCATGGTTACATGGGAAAGGCTGACCCCTAAGTTCACGGTGAGCCGGACAGGCAAGAGTGCCTGTCCCACAGTTCATTCTCCGGCTTCTGTGACCTACGGGACTCATGGAAAGGCCTGACCCCAAAGTCCATGGCCCAAAGTTCACGGGAAAGGCCTGACCCCAAAGTCCACGGTGGAGCCGGACAGGCAAGAGTGCCTGTCCCACATTTTCATCCTCCGGCTTCTGTGGGACAGACACTCCTGTCTCTCCGCCCCCGGTTCTCATAGGTCCTATAGGTCCCATCTGTCACATAGGTCCCGCGTCCCCCCCTACGGCAAATCCACCGTCCCCATCGGGGTCCACGGGCCGCACCTGGCCAGCCTTACCGTGGTTTTCCAGGCCCCCACCGCGAACCCGTACTTGCGGAACACCTCCCGCCCGTACGCCGAGCAGGTCGGCTGAAACCGGCAGAACACGCGTCCCTTCAGATGCCCGGACACATGCGCCCGGTACTGGTCGATCGCGGCCACGGCGGCGCGGGCGCTGTACGACCGGCCCGGCGGGACGGCAAAATCGTGAATCATCAGCGCGACGAGCAGCGCCGCACCGGCGATCAGGAGCGTTCGGCGCTTTTGGCCTCGTCCCACAGGCTGTCCATCTCCTCGAGCGTCAGCTCGTCGAGGTTCTGCCCCCGCTCGCGCACCTGCGACTCCATCGAGCCGAAGCGGCGCGTGAACTTGCGGTTGGTCGACTGCAACGCTTCCTCGGCGTTCACGCCGATCTTGCGCGCAATGTTCGCGATCGTGAAGAGGAGATCGCCGACCTCATCCTCCATCCGCTGGACGTCGCCCGTGCCGACCGCCTCCCGCAGCTCGGCCATCTCCTCGTCGAGCTTGTCGAAGACCTCTTCCGTCCTGCGCCAGTCGAATCCGACGCGGGCCGCCTTCTCCGTCAGCCGGGACGCCTTCAGCAGCGCCGGCAGCGACGCCGGGACGCCCGCAAGGACGCTCTTGTTCTCCGCTTTCCGTTCCTCGTTCTTCAGCTTCTCCCAGTTGACCAGCACCTCTTCGGCATCGTTGGCCTCGACGTCGGCGAAGACGTGCGGATGACGGCGCACCAGCTTGTCGTGGATGGCGGTGATGGAGTCGTAGATGTCGAACGTCCCCTCCTCCCGCGTCACCTCGGCGATGAAGACGGCCTGCAGCAGCAGGTCGCCCAGCTCTTCCCGGAGCGCGGCCCGGTCGTCGCCGTCGATGGCGTCCACGACCTCGTACGCCTCCTCGATCACGAACGGCTTGAGGTCCGGCAGCGTCTGTTTGCGGTCCCACGGACAGCCGTCCGGCCCCCGCAGCGTGGTCATGAGGGTGACGAGCTCGTCGAACGTGCGCTTCGGCATGGCCGGCATTGTAGTGGGCCCTGCGGCGGGACACAGAACGTCTGCTAGCATGTCCCCACCCACCGGCGGCCATGCCGGCATCCCATGCCTGAACAGGTCCTCATCGTTGCGGCTGAAGCCGCCGCGCGGACGCCCGCGGAAGTGGCGCGGTCGCTCCGCTTCACGCCGGTCGTCATCGGCTCGGCCGAAGAGGCGGTGGAGCTGGTGGGCCGGGAGCGGTTCAGCCTCATCGCCGTGAGCGGCAGCGCCGCCTGGCAGCGGGTGCGCGAGGCCGCCGAGAGCAGGCAACCGATGACGCGCGTGCTCGAGCTGCCGGATTCGAACGGCGAGGACGATTCCGTCGTCCGCCGGCTGATGGTCCGCTACCTCGAGCAGCCACAGCCGGAGCGCCCCCGCTTCTCCAACGAAGAGCGCTATCGCTTTCTCTCCACCATCCTCGAGTCCTTCACCGGCACGCTCGACCTGCACGAGGTGCTGCGGCGCATCGTCACGATCACCCGCGACGAGTTCAACGCCGACCGCGCATGGCTGCTCCATCCGATCACCGAGAACACGGAGTTCGCGAAGGTGGCGTTCTCCGTCACCGGACCGAGCTGCTCGACCAAGCTCGAGGATCACGGCCCGGTCCCGCTCGGCGGTTCGCAGAACCTGATCCGCCGGGCGCTCGAAGCGCCGGGGCCGGTCGTCCTCCTCGAAGGGGACAGCGACCTCGACCCGGAGCTCGCCGCCCGCTTCGACATCCGTTCGAAGATCGTGCAGGTCCTCCGGCCGCGCGAAGAAGAGCCGTGGGCGTTCGGGATGCACCAGTGCTCCTCGGTGCGCGAGTGGACAGACGAGGAGATCTCGCTCTTCCAGGAGATCGGCCGCTACGCCACGCTCGCCCTCAACAACACGCTCCTGCACAACCGCGCCGTGCGCGAGATGGCCAAGGTCAACGCCATCCTCGACCAGATCCCCGAGTCCGCCGCGATCTACGACGCCACCGGCAAGCTCGAACGGATGAACGCCGCCGCGCAGCGCGAGCCCGGCTCGCTGTTCAACTCGGACGCTGAAAGCCGTGTGCGGCAGAGCCGCCATCGCTACCTCGACGGCAGCCCGTTGTCGCCGAGCGAGTTGCCGTCGATGCGCGCCGTGCAGGGAGAGACCGTCAAGTCCGACTACCTCGTGCGCGACGGCCGCAGCGCCGACGACCGCATCGTCAACCTCAAGGCCGCCCCTATCCGCGATGACCAGCAGCGCATCATCGGCTCCGTCGTCCTCTCCCGCGACGTCACGGACGAACGGCAGAACGCCGAGCGCGAAGCGTGGCGCCGCCGCCGCGCCGAATGTCTCGCCAACCTCGGCATCGAGATGGTCTCGGGCCAGCCGACCTTCGAAAATCTCGACGATCCCGCCACGCGCATCGCCCAGGCGGTCGCCGGCACCGTACGCATCTATCTCTATCACTCCGGCGCCGGCCATCTCGATCTCGTCGGCTGCGCTTCCATCGATCCGGAGATGGAGAAGCATCGCGCCTTTTTCCAGCGCAACCCCTACCGTCCGGGTGACGGTCTGCCCGGCACGGTCTTCCAGATCGGGCGGCCGCTGCTCTTCTACGAAATCCGTGGCGATGCGCTCCTCGACTTCGCGCGTGACGAAGAGGAGCGCCGCATCAAGACGCTGCTTCACGAGCAGAGCCTGATCGCCTGCCCCATCGAGTCGTACGGAGAGCGCATCGGCGCGATCATCGTCTCGCAGTCCGATCCGCGGCGGAACTTCGACGCGGAGGACCTCGAGTTCGTGCAATCGGTCGCCGAGCGGATCGGCGCCGCCAGCCACATCCACCGGCTGACGCGTATCGCGCAGGAAGGTCATCGCGCGGCCGAGGAGCTGGCCAGACGCGAAGTCGACGCGCGTGCGCGCTTCGAGGCCGTCCTCGAAAGCGCTCCCATCGGCATCGCCGTCTTCTCGGCGGACGAGCTCCGGTTCGAGCTCGCCAACGCCCGCTTCATCGAGTTCGCCGGCCGCTTCGGCAAGATCGCCGCCGACACGAAGATGCTCGGCCTCGCGGTCGAGGAAGCGATCCCCGGCCTCGAGCAGACGCTCAAACAGGTCGCCGAGACCGGAGAGATGCGCATCGACGAAGCCTTCGAAGTCACGGGCCGCGGCGCGCCGATCTACATCAACCGCATCATCTCCGCCGCACGCGGACGCTTCTCCGGCATCACCCAGAGCGTCACGGTGCTGATCCAGGACGTCACCGAGCAGGTCCGCGCGACGCAGGAGATCGATGGCCTGGCCCGGATGATGGCCGAGCGCTCGGCCCGCCTCGACTCGATCCTCGGCTCCATGACGGACGGGCTCTGGCTCTACGACGCCCACGGCACGGTCGTCGACATCAACCAGGCCGCGCTGAACATGTTCGGCCTCGGGTCCCGCACCGAAGCGGTCGAGCACGGCTCGTTCGAGAAGTTCCACCTCCGCTACCCCGACGGCCGCCGCGTCCCCGAGGACGAGCTGCCGTACGCCAGGGCCCTGCGGGGCGTGACCGTGCCGGACTACCTGGCCATCGGCAAACACCTGCTGAGCGGCAAGGACATCGACATCTCCATCGCAGCCGCGCCAATCGAGAGCAACGGCATCGTCGGCGCCGTGCTCGTCATCCGCGACATCACGGCGCTCCAGGAGCTCGACCGCAAGAAGGACGAGTTTCTCTCCGTCGCCTCGCACGAGCTGCGCACGCCGCTCACCACCATCAAAGGCTACACGCAGCTCCTCTCACAGACCGTCAACGACCTGCCGCCGGAAGAGCGGGCCACGTACCTCAACGCCGTCCTCAGCGAGATCGAGCGGATGATGGGGCTGATCTCGGAGCTGCTGGACGTCTCCCGCATCGAGACGAACCGCCTGCAGATTCACCTGCAGCCGATCCGCTGGCTCGAGTTCATCGAGCGCCGCGTGTCGGCGTTCCGCATCCAGAACCCCCACCGCACGATCCGTTTCGAACCGGCGCTCGAGGAACTGACCGTCATCGCCGATCCGGACCGCATGCGCCAGGTCATCGACAACCTGATCTCGAACGCGATCAAGTACTCCCCCGAGGGGAGCGACATCGACGTGCAACTGGCGGTGGAGGACTCGACGATCCTCACCGCGGTGGCCGATCACGGCATCGGCATCCCGCGCGACGAGATCCCCCTGCTGTTCGAGCGGTTCCACCGCGCCCGCAACGTCTCGAGCCGCTACTACGGCGGGCTGGGGCTGGGGCTGTACATCGCCCGGGCCATCGTCGAGGCGCACCACGGCGCGATCATGGTGGAGAGTGAAGAGGGGCAAGGGTCCCGCTTCACGATCCGGTTGCCACTGCCGCCGGGGTAGGCGGAGTTTGGAGTGCGGCAGCGAGCCTCATCAGCTGCCGCTTTCCCACAGCGGAAGCGTCGAGCTTCCGCCCGCTCCGGTGCACCACGTGGGCCGCAGCTCGCCGCTGCGGCTCTAGGAAAACCGCTGCCGCAGTCCAAACTCCATCCCCATTTGTCCCATCGGTCCCATTTGTCCTATCGTGGCCGCTCAATGAAACCGCTGTCGATTCCGCTGGCTGCGCCTCTTCACACGCTCGTGCTCATCGGCGGGGGGGAGTTCTCGTTCGGCGACACGCGGGAAATTGACACCCTGCTGCTCGGCCGCATGCCGCCGGGCCGGCGCACGATCGCCTTCCTGCCGACGGCGTCAGGCTCGGCGGAGTACGCCTCCCACATCGGCCGCTACTTTCACGAGCTCGACCCTACCGTCGAGACGGTCAACGTCCCGATCTACCGCGGGCGGGACAGCCGCCGGCAGAAGAGTCTCGCCGCGATCGCCGGGGCCGGCCTGATCTACCTCGGCGGCGGCGTCACGAACCAGCTCCTGATGACGATCCGCGAAACGCCGACCGACGCCGCCATCCGCGAAGCCGCCGCAAACGGCGCGATCGTAGCGGCCATCGGCGCCGCCGCGTCATGCTTCGGCACCTATGCCCGCGACATGCGCGGCGGGTCGGTGCTGCCGGCGCTCGGCTGGCTGGCGAACACCGTCATCGACACCGGCTTCGAGCCGCAGAACGACCAGGTGCTGCGCCGGCTGATGTCGTTGCCGGAAGTGACGCTCGGGGTCGGAATCCCCGCGAAAACCGCCCTTGTGATCGATGCGGACGGAGCATCGGCGATCGCCGGTGACGGGCAGATCGCAGTGTTTCGGAAAGCCTGATCGCGTGGCCTGCGCGTTGCAGGGTCCGCCTCACGTCTGGGAGGTGTAGCCATCGCGACCGTGGAGTCAACGGCTGAGAAACCGGTCACTCAAGAGGAGCTGATCCGCTTCTTCAGCATCCTGTCTCATGACCTCAAATCTCCGATTTTTGCGGTCGACGGTTTCAGCGAATTGCTGCTGAGCGATTACGCCGACAAGCTCGATGAGGACGGCCAGGACTTCCTGCGCCGTGTCCGTTCCAGCGCCGGCTACATGAAGAAGGTGCTGGACGAGATGTCGCACATGGTGAAGCTGCTCTCGCGCCCCAATGCGCGGAAGCCCACACCTCTGCGCGAGATCGTCGAAGAGGTCATCCTCAAGTACAACTACATGATCGAGGAAGGTGGCGTCCGCGTGAACCTTCCGACCGACCTTCCGGTCGTGAACGTCGATCCGGAGAAGATGCGCGAAGCGATCGGCGCGCTGATCGCCAACGCCCTCTTCTTCACCGACCGGCCAAAGGGTGAGCGCGAGCTCTCCATCGACTGCTCCAACGACGGCACCGGCTACCGCTTCTGCATCCGCGACAACGGCACCGGCATCGACCCCCGCTACGCCAGCCAGGTCTTCGAGCTCGGCGGCGTCAGCAAACTCGACAAACAACGCGGCGGCGGCCCCGGCTACGGCCTGTACATGGTCCGCCGCGTCGTCGAAAGCCACGGCGGAGAGCTGAACGTGGAATCGACCCTCGGCGAGGGGAGCACGTTCTGTTTCACGCTGCCGCAGTAGCGCGCTGCGCGCGCGTTGTTGGTTGTCGGTTTTCGGTTGTTGGTGTGTACGCGTGTGTGTTCCGCATAGCCCACCGCGCCGCGGAGCCACCAAAAACCAACAACCAACAACCAAAAACGCGCGCGCTGCGCGCAGTGCCGCGCTACCTGGCGCTCGCCACCGTCAACGCCTGCTGCTCATTCATCTCCGGCAGCGGCTCTTCGCCCGGCAGGGCCACGACGCGGACCGAGACGTGGCGGTCGGGATGGCGGTCGACGCCGAGAAAGTTGGCGGCGGCCTGGGAGAGATCGAGCATGAACTTCCTGGCGTAGGGGCCGCGGTCGTTCACGCGCATGCGCAATTTCCTGCCTGTGGCGCGGGCCGTCACTTCGATCCAGCAGCCGAGCGGGAGCGTGAGATGGGCGGCGGAGTAGCGCTTGTTACGGAAGATCTCGCCATTGGCGGTCTTCCTGCCGTCAAAGAAGGACGAATAGTAGCTGGCGAGCCCGTCCACGCGATGCTTGAACTGCAGTTGCGTGTAACGGAAGAGCCGCTCGCGCAGCGGATCGGGCCGGACCGGCGCGATGGGGGCCAGTCCATCGCAGTACCTCATGACGAATTCGCCGTCGACTCGGGCCTCTTCCTCGCAAAGATACGTCTGCGCCGGGGCTATGGCCGGCAGCAACGTCAGCACGACGGCGAGTAATAGACCTTTCTCCATGGCTATACCTCGCAATTCTAAGCGCAGGTCACGATGCATGCCAATCCATGGCTTTCGGGAGCCGAAGCTCTACAGTTAAGTTGATATGGATCAGCTATTTCCATGTGGCGTACCGGTTGCAAATAACAAGGGTGTACGCAACATGGAGGACCCCAAGATGGCCGAGCTGAAGACCAACCGACCTTACCAGGAGCGCTTTCTCGACGGATTCGACCGTTCGCGTCTGCGGCAGGAAGTCGCCGCCACGAAACCGCGAGGTTTGAAGGGACTCAAGCGCAAGTACGCCACCTGGGCTCTCGGTGCATCGCTGGCCATCGGCGGTATCGGTGGCCCGCTGAAGATCATTCAGAACGCCCAGCACGGACCGGAGAACGATCCGTCCGGCCACACCATCTCCATCGACAAGGCTCTTGCCGGCGACATGAAGCGCGCGGAGAGCATCGCCAGCCAGGTTGCCGGCGGCGTGGAAGCGGCCGTCGGCGGCGCTGAGTCGGCCGTGACCTCTCCCCTCAAGGCCTTCGCCGAAGCGCCGAAGAAGCTGACGGTCGTGACCGAGACCGTGCGCGAGGAGTTCTTCAAGAAGGAAGTGCCCTTCGGCTCGATCATCTATCACGAGGCGAAGAAGAACGGCGTCCGTCCCGAGCTCGTCGCGGCGGTCGTGCAGGCGGAGTCGAGATTCAAACCGACGGCCCGTTCTGGCGCCGGCGCGGTCGGTCTCATGCAGCTCGTCCCCCGCACCGGACGCTGGATGGGCGCCCGCGACCTCACCAACCCTGTGCAGAATATTGCCGCTGGTGCGAAATATCTCAAGTATCTCAACGACCGTTTCGACGGCAACGAGACGAAGATGATCGCCGCCTACAACGCCGGCGAAGGCAACGTCAAACGCTTCGGCGGCATCCCGCCGTTCAAGGAAACGCAAAAGTACGTGAAGAAGGTCCGCACGTTCGAGCAGGACTATCACGATCGCGTTTCCGGACGCGTGGCGGATCTGTCGGTGGCGCAGGTGGCGGAGGCGCGCTGACGAGCTAGTTGGCGGTTGGCAGTTGGCGGTTGGCAGTGGATAAAGCGGCGGCCTGCGGGCCGCTTTTGTTTTTGGTTG
>DASWMP010000351.1:0-2508 GCA_036399695.1 Thermoanaerobaculia bacterium
TGGGACAGGCACTCTTGCCTGTCCGGACAGGCGCAGCCTGTCCCACAGCAGATCGACAACGGACAACGAGCAACGGACATCACCCTCACCCTCATCGGCATGGGCGACCGCGGCCTCTACTCGCGCATCCTGGCGCCATTCCTCGGCTCCGCGCTGATGTTCGTCGCGCCGAGCGAAGAGAAAAGCGCCGCCCCCGGCCAGCTCACGCTCGAGCGCGCGTTAGCCATCTACGGCGACCGCCGCACCTACCGCGACCCGGCCGTCTTCGCCGTCGTCGGGAATCCGGTGGCGCATTCGCTCTCGCCGACGATCCACAACCCGCTCTTCCGCGAGCACGGGCTCAACGCCGTCTACACCGCCGCGCATCTCGATCAGTTCGAAGAGATCCTCGGCGCGAAAGGGATCAAGGGCCTCAGCATCACCGCGCCGTTCAAGGAAGACGCCTTCCGCTACGCGCAGAGTGCAGGCGCCGAGCTCGCGCCGAACGCCATCGCCTGCGGCGCCGTCAACACGCTCCTGTTCGACGACGGCCGCATCTACGCCGACAACACCGACGTCGACGGCTTCACCGAGATCCTCCGCGAGGTTTGCGGCAAAGACCGGAAGAGCGTGGCCATCGTCGGCGCCGGCGGCACCGCCCGCGCGGCGCTCATCGCCGTGCAACGCGAACAGATGCACGTAACGGTCTACAACCGCACGCCCAACAAACTGAACGCCCGCCCGCTCGAAGAGCTCCGGACCTTCGACGGCGAGATCATCATCAACACCGTCACCAAAGGCGCCGAAATCGACCTGCCCCTCAAACCCGGCATGACCCTCATCGAAGCCGCCTACGGACAACGGACGACGGACAACGGACCACGGACAACGGACAACGGACAACACGAGGGCTACGCCCGCTACACGGGAGAAGACCTCCTCCACGCCCAGGCACGCCGCCAGAATGAGCTCTTCCGCAGGATTGTGAAATGACTCCCGCCGACTACGAAGCCCTCCGCTCCCAATACGACGTCATCCCGCTCGTGCGCGAGCTCTCCGCGGACACGCTCACGCCGCTCGTCGCCTTCGCCGCCCTCTCGCCTGACGGCGCCGAGGCGTTCCTCTTCGAGAGCGTCGAGCGGGGCGAAAATGTCGGGCGTTACTCCTTCGTCGGCTTCGAGCCGCGCCGCAACCTGCGCATCGGCCGCGATGCCGCCGACCCTGTCGAGACGCTGCACCGCGAGCTCGTCCCGCTGCGCGTCTACGGCGAGGACAAGCTCCCGCCGTTCTTCGGCGGCGCCGTCGGCTACTTCGGCTACGGCGTCAACCGCTGGACCGAACGCATTCCCGACACGCTGCGCGACGACTACGGCATCCCTGACGCGAAGCTCCTCTTCTTCGACAACGTCGTCGTCTTCGATCACGTCCGGCAGCAGCTCTACGTCGTGGCCAACATCTTCACGAAGGACGGGTCGCTGGAAGACGGCGAGCGGCGCCTCGACTTCGCCGTCGAGCGCCTCCGCCGCGCCACGCTCGAGCCGATCGCCTTTCCCGACGCGCCGCTCGCACAGTTCACCTCCACGCACACGCGCGCGGAGTTCGAGCAGATGATTCGCGACGCGAAGGAGGAGATCGTTGCCGGCGAGATCTTCCAGATCGTGCTCTCGCAGCGCTGGGAGACGGATTACCCGACCGCGGACGCCCTCACGCTCTACCGCACGCTCCGCTCGATCAATCCATCGCCCTACATGTTTCTCCTGCGCACGAACGAATGCACGCTCGTCGGTGCGTCGCCGGAGATGCTGGTGCGCGTCACCGGCCGCCACGCCGAGACGCGCCCGATCGCCGGCACGCGTCCACGCGGCGCCACGCGGGAGGAAGACCTCGAGCACGAGCGCTCGCTTCTGGCCGACCCGAAAGAGAATGCCGAGCACCTGATGCTCGTCGACCTAGGACGCAACGACATCGGCCGCATCTGCCGCAGCGGCTCGGTCGAGGTGACGGACTTCAGCCACGTGGAGCGCTACAGCCACGTGATGCATCTCGTGACGGACGTGGCGGGCGAACTGCGCGACGACCGCACCCCGGTCGACGCCTTCCTCAGTTGCTTCCCCGCCGGCACCGTCAGCGGCGCCCCGAAGATCCGCGCCATGGAGCTGATCGACCGCTTCGAAGCCACACGCCGCGGTCCCTACGCCGGGGCCGTGGCCTACTTTGGCTTCTCCGGCAATCTCGATTCCTGCATCACGATCCGTACGGTCACGCTGGTGAACGACAAAGCGTACGTGCAGGCCGGGGCAGGGATCGTCTACGACTCGGATCCAGCGACGGAGTTCGTGGAGACGGAGAACAAGTCAGCAGCTTTGCGCAGAGCGATCAGCGTGGCCAAGGCGGTGCGTTAGAGGACCGGACGAGAGGCCTCCGGCGGGCGGCCACGGGCCGCAGCGCTGGTTGGCCAAGCCTCAGTCGACCCTACTTGTGAACGTGTTGACTGCGACGCCGTGCGCTGAGCCTGAGGCAACCAGCGCT
>DASWMP010000352.1:0-62496 GCA_036399695.1 Thermoanaerobaculia bacterium
GGCCAAGCCTCAGTCGACCCTACTTATGAACTTGTTGATCGCGACGCCGTGCGCTGAGCCTGAGGCCAACCAGCGCTGCGGGCCGTGCCCGCCCGCGGAGGCGCCCTCGTTGACCCCCGTGGCTCAGTCGCGATCCGTCAGCGGGCCGTCGGCGCGGCCTTCGATGAACTGCTGGACGATGGGGCTTTTCGAGCGCTGGAACTCTTCCGGCGTTCCCTGCTCGATGATGTGACCCTCATTGAGCATGGCGACGCGGTCGGCGATCTTGAACGCGACTTTCATGTCGTGGGTGATCGTTACCGTCGTCGTGTCCAGGGTCTGGTCCATCTCCACGATCAGGTCGGCGATGACGTCGCTGATGACGGGGTCGAGGCCGGTCGTGGGCTCGTCGAAGAGGAGGATCTCTGGTTTGAGGGAGATGGCGCGGGCGAAGCCGACGCGGCGGCGCATACCTCCGGAGAGCTGCGACGGCCGTCTCGCGCCGGCGGCCTGGTCGAGGTGGACCATTTCCAGGCACTCCTCGACCCGAGCGCGGATCTCCTTCTGCGTCATCTTCGTGTGACGGCGCAAGGGGAAGGCGATGTTCTCGAAGACGGACATCGAGTCGAACAGCGCCCCTTCCTGGAAGGCCATTCCGAAGCGGCGGCGGAACTGGTTCAGCTCCACGACCGGCATGCAGCACATGTCGTGGCCGTCCACCAGCACCTTGCCGCTGTCGGGCTTCATGAGACCGATGATGTGCTTGAGCGTGACGCTCTTGCCGGTGCCCGAGCCGCCGACGATGACCAGCGACTCGCCGCGCTGCACGTCGATGGACATGTCGCGCAGGACGCGCTTCCCGTCGAACGATTTGTTCAGGTTCTGCAGGGAGATCTGGGCCATGTCTTAGAACAGGATCCTGGTCAGGAAGAAGTCGCTGAGCAGGATGATGAGCGACGCGCTCACGACGGCGGCCGTGGTGGCGCGGCCGACGCCCTCCGCGCCGCCGCTGGTGTAGAAGCCGCGCACGCAGCCGGTGAGCGTGAGGATCAGGCCGAAGACCGCGGCCTTGATGAGGCCACTCCAGAGGTCGCCGAGCTCGAGGAACATGTACGTGTTCTGCTGGTAGACGACCGGGTTCGCCCCCATGAGGCGGACGGCGACGAGATAGCCGCCGTAAACGCCGAGGGCGTCGCCAATCATCACCAGGAAGGGGAGCATCACGATGCCGGCGATCACGCGCGGCACGAACAGGTACTGCACCGGATCCGTAGCCAGCGCCTGCAGCGCATCGATCTGCTCGGTGACGCGCATCGTGCCGATCTCCGCCGCCATCGACGATCCGACGCGCCCCGTCACCATGAGCCCGACGAGCACGGGCGACAGCTCGCGCAGCATGGCCAGGGCCACGACGCTGCCGACGAAGCTCTCCGCGTGCACGCGCTGGAAGCCGGCGTAGGTCTGCAGCGCCAGCACCATGCCGGTGAACATGGTCGTGAGGATGACGACCGGGATTGAATCGACGCCAAGGCGCACCATCTGGCGCAGCCACTCGGCAAGATCCCACGGCGGGCGGAAGGTCCAGGCCACCGTGCGCCCGAGCATGGTGAACCAGCGCCCCGTTTGTTCGAAGAGACGAATGAAGACGCCGCCGAAGCGTTCGAGAAGCCTGATCATCGGTCGAAGCGAGAGTGCACCGCGAAGACTTCATCGCCGTCGACATAGACGCGCGGTACCCGCGCGCTGACGCCACAAAGCACTTCCCACGAGATCGTATCAAGTTTCGTGGCCAGCTCCTCGACCGTAATGCCGTCGCCGAGGAGGACCACCTCGTGCCCCACCTCCGCCTCGACGTCCGTGACGTCGATCGTTACGAGGTCCATGGAGACGCGGCCAACGACCGGCACCCGCTTTCCTCGCACCAGCACTTCGCCGCGATTGGAAAAGAGGCGGTTGTAGCCGTCCGCATATCCCACCGGCAACGTGGCGATGCGGCTGGGGCGCGTGGTGTGGAAGGTGGCCCCGTAGCCAACCGAATGTCCGGCCGGCAGGTCCTTGAGGCGGACGATGGCGGTGCGCCAGCGCATGACCGGCTCGAGCACCGACGTACCGACGTCCAGCGGCTCGGCGCCGTAGAGCGACAGCCCCACGCGGGCGACGTCGCCCGGCCGCACGAGCCCTCGCATCGTGGCGGCGCTGTTGGACGTGTGTTGAATCGGCGCGTCGATGCCCGCTTCGCGCAGCGTGGCCAGCATGGCCTCGAAACGGGCGAGCTGCTGCTCCGTCAGCGGATCGCGCGGATCGCCGGCACTGGCGAAATGGGTATAGATCCCCTCGACGCGCAGCCCCGGCGTCGACCGCAGCAGCTCGATGACGTCCGCCAGCTCTCCCTCGGTGATGCCCATCCGTCCCATGCCGCTGTCGAGCTTCAGGTGCACGCGCACCTCCCGCTCTCGCGCCACGCGTGCGGCATTGGTCAGCGCCTCGGGGCCGGGGATGCCGACCAGGATCTGCTCTTCGGTAGCGGTGCGCACCTGCCAGTCAGTCAGCGCGCCGAGGACCAGGAGAGGGAGCGTGATGCCGGCGGCGCGCAGCTCGAGGGCTTCTTCGAGCAGCGCCGTGACGAGCATGGCCACGCTCTCCGGCCGGCAACGCTTCGCCAGCTCGACAGCGCCGTGGCCGTACGCATTCGCTTTCACGACCGCCGCGAGACGTGCCCCTTCGGGCAACCGCGCGCGGATCGCCTCGACGTTCCGCTCGAAAGCGCGGACGTCGATCTCTGCCCACGTAGGGCGCATCTCAGGAACTGAAGACATGAACGTTCTGTCCGTTGATCGCCCGCGAGCGATCCGATAAGAGAAAAAGAATGGTCTCGGCGACTTCAGTGGTCGTCATGTCGGCCGGCGCGCCGCCGCTCGCCGCCGCCCACATCGGTGTATCGACGGAGCCGGGGCTGACGGCATTCACCCGCACGCCGTGCTCCTTCACCTCGACGGCCAGCGCTTCGGTCAGCGAGATCACCGCCCCCTTGCTTGCCGCGTACGAGACGAAGCCGGGAAACTTCACCGGCCCCGGCACGCCCGAGATCGAAGCAACGTTCACGATCGCCCCACGCCGCGCCGCCAGCATCGACGGCAACGCACGCCGCGCGGCGAGATAGACGGCGTGGACGTTCACCGCGAACATCCGCTCCCAGCTCGCGCGGTCGGTCTCGATGAGCGGCTTCGGATCGATCATCCCGGCACTCGTCACCAGGAGCTCGCAGGGGCCGAGACGCGCTTCCGTTTCGGCGAACAGCCGTTCGATGTCCGCTTCATTCGCCGCATCTCCCGCCACCGCGAGCAGGCTGCCACCTGCGACGGCGTGCAGCTTCTCCGCCGTTCTCGCCAGAATCGCAACACGTGCGCCACGCTCGGCCAGCAGCTCCGCGGTCCGGCGGCCGATGCCGCTCGAAGCGCCGGTCACGATGGCGACTTTGTCACCGAAGTCGTTCATAATCGCGCAGGCTACCCCAAAAAATTGAAGATTGAGGAGTGACCCGATGCCTCCCGAGATCAACTCCACCCTGCAGCTCATTCTCCGCTGGGCTCACGTCGTTGCCGGCATCATCTGGATCGGCCATCTCTATTTCTTCAACTGGGTCAACGCGCACTTTGCCAAGGTGCTCGACGGGCCCACGAAGAAGATCGTGACGCCCGAGCTGATGCCGCGCGCTCTCTACTGGTTCCGCTGGGGCGCCGCCTGGACCTGGATCACCGGCATCCTCCTCGGCGGCCTGATCTACTATCACGGCAAGGCGGTGTTCGAGGACCCGAGCGATCCGAACAACAACGCATGGCTCTGGCTGGCCATCGTCGTCGTCATCATGATCGTCGGCTTTCTCGTCTACAACGCCATCATGAAGGTCATCAAGAACGTGGCCGTGGCGAGCGCGATCTGTCTGGCGCTCCTCGCCGGCGTGTACATTTTCCTCCAGCGCGTAGGCCACTTCGGCGGCCGCTCGCTCTACATCCACATCGGCCTGATCCTCGGCACGATGATGGCCATGAACGTCTGGATGGTGATCTGGCCGTCGCAGAAGAAGATCATCGCCGCGGTGAAGGAAGGGACGGCGCCGGATGCGAACCTCGTCGCGCTGGCCGGTCTCCGCTCGCGCCAGAACACGTTCATGTCGGTCCCGCTCGTCTTCACGATGATCAGCAACCACTACCCCGAGATGTACGGCAACGCCGCGGCCGACTGGTGTCTCCTCGGAGTGTTTGTGATCGGTTTCATCGCCGCGCGTCTGCTCTACGGGAAATCCGCTAAAGTCTCCGGCTTCTAGTGCGGCTCCTCCAGATCGACGCTTTCGCCTCCGAAGCCTTCCGTGGCAATCCCGCCGCGGTCGTTCTGCTCGACGATGCGCGACCCGCTGCCTGGATGCAGCGGGTCGCCGCCGAGATGAATCTGTCGGAGACGGCCTTCCTGCAACGCCACCACGACGGCTGGTCGCTGCGCTGGTTCACGCCCACCGTGGAAGTCGACCTCTGCGGCCACGCTACCCTCGCCAGCGCCCACGCCCTCTGGAGCGAATCGCTCATAGCGCCCGGCGAGACGGCCCGCTTCCACACGCGCAGCGGCCTGCTGACGGCGACCCGCGAGCGCGACGTGATCGTCCTCGACTTCCCCGCGACCGTGGGAGAGGAGGCCACGCCGCCGCCGGAGCTGCTGCCGGCACTCGGCATCGAGGCGGCGGTCTACGTAGGCCGGAACAAGTTCGACTACCTCGTCGAGGTCGCGTCCGAGGAGCTCGTCCGCGCGCTCCGTCCCGACCACGCGGTCCTGCGCAAGCTGCCGGTGCGCGGCGTGATCGTCACGAGCACTTCGAAAGACTTCGACTTCATCTCCCGCTTCTTCGCCCCCGGCTCGGGCGTGGACGAAGATCCGGTCACCGGCTCCGCCCACTGCGCGCTCGCTCCCTATTGGGCAGCACGCCTCGGCAAGAAGGATTTCGCCGCCTACCAGGCCTCAGCACGCGGCGGCGAGCTGCGCGTGCGTCTCGCAGGCGACCGGGTGAAGCTCGGCGGTCGCGCGATCACGGTCTTCCAGGGCGAGCTCCTGGTCTGACCTGATCTCGGGAATTGATTACCGGAACAGCGTCATCCGCGGCAGCTCGAACCTCTCACGTACCACGCGGCGCAGATTCGCCTCCTCGGTGCGCACGCGGGTCGCTTCGTCCAGGCGGGAGGTGTCGCCGAGGGCGCGGAGGATTTCGGCGCGGAGCTCAGCGACGTCGGGGAGGGTGGCGATGACGTGCTCGATGAGCTCGTGCTCCAGCTCGATGAGCCGTTCCTCGATCTTCGGGACGCTCCGCTCCTTCGCCAGCTCCCGCACGCGTGCGGCCATCGCGGACGCAGCGTCGAGCCCGACCGCGTCGAGATCGTTCGCCAGTGCGAGGACCAGCTCCTCCGCCCCTTCCTCGGGCGCGGACGACTCGCCGCCGACGGCCATGGCCTTCCGCTCTTCCCACAGATCCTTCACCGCGTGCTTGCAGTAATTGAGGCTGCTGATCGTCTTGCGCCGCCCGCTGGTCTCGTTCTTCTCGAAGACGGTGTCGATCGCCTCGATGACGACAGGGAGAGGGATCCCCTCCTCATGCCATTTCTTCATGAGGGCCCAGTCTTTCGCCGAGAGGATGAAAGGCGTGCCCCGCCGCTCGGCAAAGCGCGCTTCGATCTCCAGAAAGTACTCGGACGCCGACACGCGCGAAAACTACCACGGGGCGGGGGGAGGGTAGACGGACAGACAAGAGTGTCTGTCCCACATTGGGGGCGCTACCGTGACGGCATGAGCAGCCGCACCAGCTCCTCGAGGCGCAGCTCGCGTGATGCTTCGTTCGGTGGCTCGAACTGAAAGCGGTCGCCGCCACGGTGGCGGATCCGGGTGTCGCCGACGACGAACGTGGCGCGGCCGCGGATGATCTCCTCGCTCTTCGAGCTCTCGGGAGCGAACGTGAACGGGAGGCCGGCGGCGCGGAGGGCTTCGGTCAACCGCCATTCCGGCTCCGTCTCCAACGCCAGCTCCCGCAGCGTTCGCGCGCGCTGCAGGGCAAGGCGTGAGGAAAGACGATACGCCGGCATGCGGTCGCCTTCGCTGTTGACGATGTTCAGCCCGTCGCGAAGGTCGCGGAGGCGATAGACGATCTGCGGCTCGTCCGGACTTTGTTTCGACACCCAGGGCGTGGCGAGCTCGTGGCGCGGCAGCACCTGGATGTCCTCCACGTCGCTCCAGTAACGGACCGTCCCCGGCTTGCCGCCGCCGGCGCGGACGTACAGCGCCACCGCCCGCACGTTGAAGAGGCGCGGCTGATTCTTCATCGGCGTGTAGTAGAGCCGCTGGCCGCGCGTCCACGCGAGCTGCTCGGCTTCCTTTCGCCGTAGCGAGCCGACGAGCACGATCTCGCTGGCCGCTTTCTGAAACGCCCACGCCTTCTCGTTAAGCTGGTGGGGGATCGCCAGGTCGGCCACCGACCAGCCTCCCCGATTGAGCAGGCCACGAAGCCATTCCTCGAGATAGCGCTCGCCACCGGGAAGCAACGGAATCGCTCCGATGCCGATCCGGTGCAGCGAGCGCCAGAGACTACTCGCCTCGAATTCGCCCGCCGCACGCTCGCGGTAGGGGAAGAGCGCCGCCGCTTCGACGATGACCCGTTTGTAGCGTGGCGCGTTCTGCCGCTCCTCCCCTTCGACGATGATGGCGTCGCGATAGCGGTGCAGCACGTTCAGCGCATCGCTCGGCGGGCCGGGGCTGCCGTACCGCTTCACGTAAGACTCGCCGCTTTCGAGCCGGTACTTGGCGTCGAGCACCACCTGGATCACCGGCCACCCATCTTCTTCGACCGAGACCACGAGGTCAGGCGTCTGGTCGATGAGGTAGTCCGGCCCACTGAAGCGCGGAGCATAGGTAACGGCGATCGAGCGGCGGCCCGTCTCATTGAAAAGCACCGTGCGCTTATGGCCCTGGCGTAGTGTCACGGCGAGCCCGCGCTGCTTCACCTGCAGAATGTCGGCGAGCGGAATCGGCACGCCGGTGCAACGGGAGACGGCGCGAATCGTTGCCAGCACGCACCAGTACTCGTACAGCACCTCGATGTCCTTGACCGACATGTGCAGCGCTTCGGCATCGTGGTGCAGCACCTGCGCGAGACGCGTGCACGCCAGGTACGCCTCGCGGTAGCCGTCGAGCCGCATCAACTGCAGCGACGCGAAACCGGCCGGCGGCGGACCGGCAGCGGCCGCGATCGGCTCCGCCTGCCGCATCCGCGCGATGCGCGCCTCGAAGCTCCGGAGGTCGCGCAGGACGGCTTCGCGTCGTACGCTCTGCCCCTGCTTCTCCTCGATGTTCCGGAGCGCCAGGAGCCCGGCCCCAATCGCTACGAGTTGTCCTTTCAGCCAGCGATGCTCCGGAGTGTCGAGGGTCGGCTGCGACCGCATCTGCTCGAGCCAGCCCTTCGGCTTTCGGCTGCCGCTCTTGCGCAGCGAGCGCCGGACGGCCGGATCGACGCGTGTGATCCGCTCGACGCGCGTCCGCGTCGGCTCCCGCTCCAGCGTTCGCAGCGGCTGCCGCGTGATCCGCTGAATCCCCGCCTGCAGGGTGTCAATGTTCTCGCGAAGGATCGTCAGCCATTCGACGAACGTTGGCATGCCGGTCGACGGCTTCGTGCCGCCGGAGCGGTGCGTCGCCCGCAGGTACTCGACGGCCAGACCGGTCACGATCTCCTGCGTGTCGGAGAGCAGGTCGTAGTAGTCGGTGGCGTAGTCGAGCTTCGACGGGAAGACCTCGACCTCGAATTCGAGCTCCAGCTCGTCATCGCAGTAGACGCGAAAGCGGCTTCGGCCGATCTGCCCTTTGAAGTTGATGACGCCGAAGCGTGCGTCGTCCGCGGATGCATCGAAGTCGTGCGTGACGAGCGGATCGTCATGGTCGAGTCGGACACGCCGCCCGCCGGCGCCTTTCAGCACGACTTTGTAGCTGGTCTGCTCGAAGAGCACCGGTCCGGCTTCCTGCTCCGGATCGGCCGCGGCGGGCGCCGGAACGCCCGCCCGGAAGATCTCCCGGAACTCCAAACCTTTGCGTCGCGGGACGACCAGCAGACGGCCGGCGGCCGATTCGACGGTCTTCGCCGCTCCGCTCGTCATCCAGCGGAGGTCGATGCGGTCTGTTGCGATGCGGAAGACGTCGCTCACGGGATCAGAGCCAGAAAGAGGTCACGTCATCGACAGTGAGGCGGTCCCACATCAGACAGAGCCGCGCGGCCGTGCGCGGAAAGCGGGCGCCGCGGAGGAAGCCGGGGCGGCCTTCGAGCGTCCACCGCTCGACCGGCTCCAGGGCGTCGCGGTCCTCACGGTACGGCGTGCCGCGCACCGACCAGCCGAGGATCTGCAGGATCGCGCGCCGGACGGGATTCGTGCCGCCGGCGATGCGCGGCAACAGTTTCATCGACAGCGCGAGGTCGAGCGGATCGACGCTCTCTCCCGACGCCGTGCGAAACGACGGCTGCACCTCCGCGGCATGAGTGACGAAGAAGGCGATCTCCTCGCACACGCGATGGCCGACCTGCAACTGCGCCTGCGCGAGCAAGCCGTTCACCTCCTGCAGCGCATTCACCACGGTCACGACACGCGTCAGCTCCGCGGTGTTGAACGAAGCATCCGAGAGCTGGATCGCGCGGGGATACCAGGCGTGGACCGGCCACACCGCCGTTCGTTCCTCCTGTGTCTCGCCGTTGTTGCGGCCGATGCGGGTCAACCAGGCCGTCAGCGTCACGTCCGAGAGCTCGATGGTGAAGGCGCGATCCAGCACCTTGCGGCTGAAGGCGTTCGAGCTCTCGTCCATGTTCACGGTGCCGACCAGGCCGAAGTTCGGCGAGAGGTAGACGTCCGCCCACGGTGCGTCGTCCTGCTGCAACGCGGCGCCGACGAGCGCTCGCGAACGGAAGCCGCCATGCGCCGCCGGCACGCGGCTTTCGATGAAGCTCAGGAACTCGGCGAAGTAGTGCTCGACGCGGGCGAGGTTCATCTCGTCCAGGATGCAGGTGAAGAAGCGATCCGCCCCCTCGTTCGCCCGCCGCACGTCGCGCAGCACGGCGCCGGGCTGGAAGCGTCCGTCCAGATTCGGGTGGCCGAGAACTTCGGTGCTGTCGGTCCAGTCGGGGCGCACCGGGACGAGATCGTACGCACCGCCGGTGAACCTGGCGACGAGCGCCGGCAGCCGCGATTTCCCGGTGCCACTGACGCCGGCGAGGATCACGAACGGCTTCGTCCGCAGCGCCGTCACGTAGGCCGCGATCTGCCACGGCTCGAAGATGAAGCCGGAGGCGTCGATGGCGCGGATCAGCTCCTCGAGTGCGGCTACACGATCGAACGGCGCGTCTTCTTCCGCCACGGCCGGCCGGGGAACGAGCGTCTGCCGGAGCTTCTTCTCCAGGAACTGCTCGTAGGCATCGACGAGCAGCTCGACGTCGCGGGCGATCTCCTCGTCGGCCGGCACAGCGCCGCGCTCGTAGAGCTTGTACGCGATCGTCGACTGGCCATAGGCGCGGCCCTGGCTGCGCGTCGCGCGCAGGTCGATGTCGTCGTCGAGCCGGAAGCGCGCGGCAAGCTCCGGCAGCTCCGCGCGGACCAGCGCCGCGTTCCGCTTCAGCCACTCGCGCCTGACACCGCGGCCGAGCCGCTCGCCAGGCTCCGTGGTGCCCTGCGTCAGCGTCAGATAGACGCCGCTCATGTCCTCGCGAAACAGAAACTCGCAGTAGAACCCGCGCTGGGGAGTGGTCGTCTCGCGCGAGTCGAGGATGGAGATGTACGGCAGGAGTGCCCACTTGCCTTTGCCGACGGAGTAGTCGACCAGGAGCGACGGATACCGCTGCACCGCATCGAACCGGTACAACTCCTCCGTGGCATCGTCGAACGCCTCGTGGATCGCACTTCCACCGCGAAATGGTGAGCTCCGGGCCGCGATGTAGTTCGCAAGAACGCGCTCCAGTGAGCTCTGCACCGACATCCACGGCATGGTAGCAGTGGGTAGCTAAGTCTACGTGGAGTAGACACTTATAGGCGTCTGTTGGGTACCGGAACGATGGGACCTATGGGAACGATGGACCTATGAGACTCATAGGCGATGGGATCAATCGGAGTGTGAGCACCGGCGCTCCAACCATCCCTGCGATCGCCTCCCATTGGTCCCATCTGTCCCATCTGTCCCATTGGTCCCATCGTCCACCGGCCCCGGCCCAGCCTCGGCGCGCGTGCCGCATACAATGCCGGCATGACCCGATACCGCGTGCTCGTCACCGATACTCTGGCTGATTCCGGCCTGGCCATCCTGCATAAAACCGAGGACGTGGAGCTCGATTACCGTCCCGGGCTCAAGGGCGATGCGCTGCTGCAGGCCGTTGCCGAATCGGACGCGCTGATCACGCGCAGCGGCACCGCCGTCACGCACGAGTTGGTGAATGCCGGCTCACGGCTGCGCATCATCGGCCGCGCCGGCGTGGGGCTCGACAACGTCGACGTCGAGGCCTGCACCGCGCGCGGCATCCTCGTCATCAATGCGCCGACGGCGAACATCATGTCCGCCACCGAGCACACGATGGCCATGCTGCTCGCGCTCTGCCGCAACATCCCGGAGGCGCATGCGAGCGTGAAGCGCGGCGAGTGGTCGCGCTCGAAATTCATGGGCATGGAGCTGAACAACAAGACGCTGGGCGTCATCGGCCTCGGCCGGATCGGCTCGCGCGTCACGACCCGCGCCCGCGGCTTCGGCATGCGCGTCATCGCCTACGACCCCTACATCAGCGACGTCACGTACGAAAAAGTCGGTGCCGAGAACGTCTCGCTCGACGACCTGCTGGCGCAGGCCGACGTCATCACCGTGCACACGCCACTGACCGAGGAGACGCGCGGGCTGATCGGCGCGTCCGAGATCGCGAAGATGAAGCCGGGCGTCGTCGTGCTCAACATCGCCCGCGGCGGCATCTACGAGGAGCAGGCGCTCGCCGACGCCCTCAACTCCGGCAAGATCGCCGGCGCCGCCATCGACGTCTACGTCGAGGAGCCGCCCGGCAAGGAGCACCCGCTCGTCAGCGCGAAGAACGTCATCGTCTCCCCGCACATCGGCGCGAACACGATCGAAGCGCAGGACCGCGTGGCCGTCACGACCGCGGAGATGGTCGTCGAAGCGCTGCGCGGCTCGATCTTCGTCTCGGCCGTCAACCTGCCGTTCGAAGGGCTCTCCGACGCCGACGCCGCCCCGCTCATCCGCCTCTCCGAGAAGCTCGGCTCCTTCGCCGCGCAGATCATCAACGGCGCCGTGGATCGCGTCTCCATCGAGCTGCACGGCATCGAGGAACGGCTGACGAAGATCCTCTCCGTCGCCGCGCTCAAGGGCCTCCTGACGCCGCACCTCGCGGAGGTGAACTTCGTCAACGCCGAGCAGAGCGCCGAATCACGCGGGATCGCGCTGGCGTCGTCGACGTACCCCTCGCCGCTCGATTACGGGAACCTCATCACCTTCCGCGCTTCGTCGCGCGACGAAGAGGTCTGCGTCTCCGGCACGGTCTTCCACGAGAACAACCAGCGCATCGTCGGCGTGAACAACTTCCGCGTGGAGTTCAAGCCGGACGGCCACATCATCTACATCATCAACCGCGACGTCCCCGGCGTCGTCGGCAAGGTCGGCACGCTCCTCGGCGACCGGGAGATCAACATTGCCGAGTACAACCTCGCCCGCCACGGCAGCGGCGGCCGCGCCATGGCCATCATCACCGTCGATTCCCCCCTCGACGCCGACACCCTCAGCTTCCTCCGCAGCTACCGCGAAATGATCGAGGTGCGGCAGGTGCGGTTGTAGGTTCGTCCTATCGGACCTACGGCACAAAGACGCCGCACAGCCCCGCCACCATGGCCGCGCCGATGACTGCGTAAAGCACGCGATAGCGCGTCTGCAGCCGGGAGACGCTCGAGTAGGTCAGCCCCTCGCGCAGAGTCTGAACGGACCAGTGGAGTTGCAAGGCGAAGAGTGCGACGAGCACAACGAGGGAGCGCGGCAGAATCCCCTGGAGCGCCAGCCCGGCCAGCAGGACCTGGGCCATTGCGAAAAGGACCAGGCTTGCCGCGAAGACGCGGTGCGGCCCGAAGACGACCGCGTTGGTCCGGATGCCATTGACGGTGTCGCCCTGGTGGTCGCGGACCTCCTGGGTGAGATGGCCGGCGGCGAACACCACCGCGAAGAAAGCGGCCATCGCGAGACCGCGGCCATCGAGCGGGCGCGCCAGCGAGTAGCCGAGGAGGAAGTGCAGGATGCCGCCGGCGAGATGGGCGGCCGAGTTGAGCAGCGGGATGCCCTTCCAGTTGAATCGGGGCAGAGAGTAGAGCGCGCTCAGGCCCGCGACCGCGAACGACAGACCCAGCGCCACCACACCCAGCCGGCTGAAGAGCAGCAGACTCACGACCAGGAGGCTCGCCGTCAGCACACCCATCTCTCTGCGTCCGACGCCTCGAGCGGTAAACACCCGCGCCGCCTTGTTCGGGTCGGCGAAGTCGGCGGTCAGGCCGGACCAGTCGTTGAGCATGAAGATGTGCGTCACCAGCAGCACGTTGGCGATGATGAGGATCGCCAGCGGACCGAGGTCCTGAGCGGACGGTCTACCGATCGCGAAGGCGGCGCCGAGCAGAGGCGGGCCTTGCAGAGCAAGGATGTCCTGCGGGCGCAGGCATCGCAGATAGCGAAGCGCGGACGCTGCACCGGCAGCCGAAGCTTTACCGGCCGGGATGCGTTCCACCGCGATGTTCGTATTGGTCATAGAGTCTCAGCCAGAGCGCGTAGCCGACGTCCTCGGACCAGTAAAATCGGGGGACGGTCGCGGTGAGGTCGTTGTGGTAGAAGAGCGGCGGGTTCGCCCGCACGAGCGCGAAGTCGTCCCGGGCCAGCTCGCGCAGTATGGACCGCTTGAGCACCGTGTCGGGTAATGAGCCATCGCCCGCCGGCTCCGTCAGCAGCCGGGCCACCGACATCCAGATCTGCTGGCCCGGCACATCAGTGCGCATCCGTGACTCCGGCACTTCCAGCGCGCACCCGGCGCGGCGCACGTCGGGCAGCCGCAGCATCGGGACCAGCGGCGCCTTTCGGTAGTAGACCCACACCCGATCCTCATCGACGACGGGCCGCAGCGCTTCACAAAGCGCGCGGCCGGCGGGCGGCTGGGCCTCAGCCAGCAGCAGCAGCAGGTGCATCTGAATCGTCGCGTCGGCCGGATTCGGATCGCTGCCCGGATCGAGGCATTGGTAGTCCTCCCGCCGTGCGAGCCACGTGCGATAAAGACCGTCGGACGTCCGGTAACGCCCGATCGTTGCCAGTGCGGCCGTCAATCTGTTCCGGTCGGGAGCGGGCGCGAGCCGCCAGACGAGTGCCGTGTCGTCCGTGTCCGGTGTGATGGCGCAGCCGAGCGTCCCGATGCCCGGACCGTCCGGCCGTCCGTGATAGCGAACCAGGCCGCCCGCCTCGATCTGGCTCGTGAGGTGCCGCCGCGCGCGCTGCAGGTTCTGTTCGAGACCGCCGGCAGCGGCGACAGGATCGAGCAGCTCGACGACGAGCGCGGTGAGGAAGGTGTTCATCTCCGGCCGCGGCTCGTGAAAGCGCGTCCCGCTCGTGAAGGCCGTGAGCCAGTACCCCTCCGCCTGCTGGTGCTCGCGAATCCGCGCCGCCGCCTTCCTGGCGTTCTCGCCGAGATCGTCGTCGGCAGCCGCCGGTGCCGTTTGCACCGTCAGCTTGCGTTCCTGGAAGTAGTAGCCCTCGCTTTTCTCCGCGGTCCAGACGAACGCCGTCACCGTGTACTCGCCGGCGGCCATGCCTGTCGTGTCGATCGGGATACGCCAGCCGGCGGGGCTCGGCTCACCGAGCGTCGTGCGCACGTCAGGGCGGTCGAAAAAGACACCGGAGGAGGCGGGCGGCCGGCCGTCGATGACGATCGCCACCTGCCACGGTGTTGCCCGACCGGCCAGCGTCCAGCCGATGGCGGCGGCCTCCTGCCCGGCGGTGACGACCGACGTTGGGCGGCCAGCCACCTCGATCGCGTCGAACGCGCCGCGAATCCCGGTCGTGAACTCGGCGGGCACGACACCCTGTCGCAGGGACGTGACGAACGGTGCGTTTCGCCACTGCCACACCCCTCGTGTGTCGTAAGCCCCCGGACGGTCCGCGGCGAAGATCGGAAGATCGAACGAAGGGGAGTAGCAGAAGGCGCCGATCGCTTCGATGAGGATCGCCACGCCGACCGCGACGTGGAAACCGATGCGCGCCACGCCGCGCAACGCGCAGGCCACCGGCACCAGCATCCAGATGAGAAACGGCAGAAAGTCGGTCATGTAGCGCGGCCCCCAGGAGAGGCCGCCGCGCCAGTCCGCCTTCGCGTACAGCATGATCTGGAGGACGACGGCCACGATCATCGCCATCGTCAGGAACCGCTCGTCGCGACCTCGGGGCATGTGGCGGCCCACCAGCGCGAGGAAAAGCAGAAAGGGCGAGAAGACCAGCAGTCCGCGCGTGGGGCTGAACAGTAGTCCCGCGACGCCGGGAAGCAGGTCGTGGCTGAAGAACGCGGCCTTACCGATCAGTCCATAGCCGCCCAGGACGTTGCCTGCCACGCCGAAGTTGTAGAGCAGCACGGCAGCGAGGGGCAGTGCAGATGCCGCGACGAACAACAGCCTCTGGCGCCCGCTTGTCCGGAAGAGTGCATAAAGCCCCAGCGCCGCCGCCAGGATGGCGTCCGGCGGACGGTTGGCGGCGATGAGCCCGCAAAGCAGGCCGGCCGCAAACGCCCGCGGCGCGGTCAACGCTCCGGTCAGCAACAGCAGGACGCCGATGACCAGAAGCGTGGCCATTCCGTGCTGCCATAAAGCCTGGCTACTGATCGCCCACGTCGTCGTGCCGAAGGCATAGGCCACCGTGAGCAGCAGCGCGATCGATGCCCTCGCCCGCCGTCGCAGCAGCAGGTAGAGGAGCGACACGCTCAGGGAGGCGACCAGCGAGGCGGAGAGCTTCTCCATGATCCTCGCGAGGTGATCCAGATTCCCGCCCGTCCAACCCCTCAGTTGCAGATAGGCGGCCGCCGGAACGTAGAGCGGCGCGACGAGCACCGGCACCACGACCGGATACAAAGAGATGATGCGGCCGTCAGGCCGTGGCAACATCCAGAACGCGCCGTCACCGCGGCCCTGAGCCGCGACCTTCGCCACCGGATTGAGGAAGATCGTGTGGTACTTCACGATCGCGAATGGCAGGTAACGGGCCGGATAGGTATCGCCGGCGGTGATCCCCCGTCCGTTGACGTTGTAGATCACGAGGCAGACCAGGCCGATGAGCAGGCTCGTTCGGCCGATGTTTTCGCGCATTCTTGATTGATCTCACCGGTGTGGGGGGATGGGTTTTGGTTGTTGGTTGTTGGTTGTTGGTTTGTGGTGCTGCGCTAAGCCGGGATCGGTCGTGTAGCGCAGCACCAAAAACCAAAAACCAAAAACCGAAAACCACCAACGCCCTTCAGCGCCAGATCACCACTTCCCCCCACAGGACCGCGGCCGCGCCGGAGCCTACTACAATGCGTGTGAGAACCGCATGTTTATGGGAACTTGATGACAGCAGACGCCATGACCGATGAGGAGCGCACGCGGATCGCAACGGCCGGGGGAACCCGGCCGCGCCTCTCGGTCGTCATCCCCTGTCACAACGACGGCGACTATCTGCTCGAAGCTGTTGCCAGCGTGGAGCAACACGCGCCCGGCGCGGAGCTCATCATCGTTGACGACGGCTCGACGCAGCCCCGCACGCATCAGGTGCTGACCGCGCTTCGCGAGGCGGGCCACCGCGTGCTCGAGCAGCCGCACTCCGGGATCTCCGCGGCCCGCAACCGCGGCGTCGCGGCAGCCGCCGGCGACTACTTCCTGCCGCTCGACGCCGACAACCGCCTGCTGCCCGGCTTCGCCGCGGAAGCCGTGGCGCTGCTCGATGGCGATCCCGCCGCGGGCGTCGTCTACGGCGATCGCCGTGAGTTCGGCATGCGCAGCGGCGACGTCACCGTGCCGGAGCTCGATCTGCCGCGGATGCTCTGGAGCAACTACATCGACGCCTGCGCCGTCGTGCGCCGTGCCGTCTGGAGCGGCGTCGGTGGCTACGACGTCGCCTTTCAAGACTGGGAGGACTGGGACTTCTGGCTCGGTGCCGCGGCGCGCGGCTGGCGCTTCCTTCGGATTCCGCGGCCGGCGTTCGAGTACCGCATCCGTCCCGATTCGATGCACCAGCGATTCCTGCGCCGCACCGACTATCCGGCGACGCTGCGCCGGATCTACGACAAGCATCGCGAGCTCGTCGCCACCCACGCGGCCGAAATCCTCATCGCCGGCCACGTCGAGCGGCGCCAGCTCTTCGACGACGCGGCGGCGCTGCGCGACTCGCGCGACGCCATTCAGACGGAGATCGATCGGCTCGCCGCCGCGACGCGCGAGCAGGTCGCGGCGCTGCAGGAGAGCGCTGCTCCACGCGAGGAGCTGCTGGATTCCGCCGACGAGCCCGCCCCACTACTCGCGGCGGCCGAGGCGCCCCTGACCGGTGCGACGCAGGTCTTCACGATCGTCGCACGCAACTATCTCGCTCACGCACGCGTCCTCGCGGCCAGTCTGGCCCGGCACAATCCGGACGCCCGCCTCAGCGTGGTGGTGCTCGACGATCCGCGGCGCAGCGTCCCCGCGGAGCCATCGTTCGAGATCATCCGCGCCGGCGAGCTGCCGTTCGACCCGCCGTCCGACCTCTACACGATGGCAGCGACGTACGACGTCACCGAGCTGGCCACCGCGCTGAAGCCCTGGGCCTTCGCGCATTTCTTCGCGCGCGGTGCGTCGGTGGTGATCTATCTCGATCCTGACATCGAGGTCTTCGACTCTCTCGGCCCGCTCGAGCCGTTGACGCGCGCACACGGGATGGTCATTACGCCGCACATCACCGAGCCGCTGCCGCGCGACGGCAACCATCCGGACGAGCGCGATCTGCTGATCTCCGGCATCTACAACCTCGGCTTTCTCGCGCTCTCCGCCGAGGCGGCGAAAGCGTTCCTTCCCTGGTGGCGCGAGCGGCTCAGGCGCGATTGCCTCAATGACCCCGCGCACGGTCTGTTCGTCGACCAGCGCTGGATCGACTTCGCCCCCGCGTTCTTCCAGTCCGAAATCCTCAAAGACCCCGGCTACAACGTCGCCTACTGGAATCTGCCGCACCGTGTTCTGACGCGCGACGGCGATCGCATCCTCGTCAACGGCCAGCCGCTGCGCTTCGTCCACTACAGCGGCTTCTCCCCCCGCGCGCGTCATCTCCTCTCGAAGCATCAGCTCGACTCACCGCGCATTCGCCTCAGCGAAGTGCCGCTGCTCGCCGAGCTGTGCCGCCGCTATGCCGAGCGGCTGGAGGAGGCCGGTTTCGCCGCCTGCGTTACGTTGCCGTACGGCTTCGCGACGACTGCCGCCGGGCTCCCTCTCGACGCACGGGCGCGCCGGGTGCTGCACCGCACGTACGTGCAGGACGAAGCGGCGGAGCGCGCTGTCCCGTTTCCGGATCCCTTCTCGCCGGAGGGCGCGGAGGATGTCCTCCAGCGCCTGCTGCGGCCATCGGCGGAGGCGCCGGCTGTCCCCTCGTATCTGCGTGAGATCTGGCTCGAGCGCGCAGACCTGCGCATCGCTTTCCCACGCATCGACTCCGTCGACGCGGAGCGGTTCCTCGAGTGGGTGAGGTCGCAGGCCGGTGGCGAGCTGCACATCTCTCCGCGGCTCATCCCTGCTCCGGCTGCAGCGGCGTTGCCCGTAGCCCAGCCACGAACGCTGACTCCCGGCGTCAACGTCTACGGCTACGCGTACGCCGAGAGCGGCACCGGCCAGATCGTCCGTTCGGTGGCGGCCGCACTCGCCGCGGAAGGGATTCCGTACGCGGTCGTGCCGGTCCAGCACCCCACCAGCCGGCAGCAGCGGGAGTTTCGCGATCTCGGCGCGGCGGCTCCGGCGTTCGACACGAATCTCATCTGCGTCAACGCCGATCCCTTGCCGCTGTTCTTCGAGAGCATGCGCGGCCAACTGCCGCAGGGCGCGCGCAACATCGGCCTCTGGGCGTGGGAAGTCGAAGACCTCCCGCCGCTGATGGCGCAAAGCGAGCGCTTTCTCGACGAGGTCTGGGGCATCAGCAGCTTCACCGCTGAGGCGCTGGCGCGTTGCCTCACCAAACCCGTGCGCGCCTTCCCGCTGCCGGTCGTCGTGCCGGCGGTACGGCCGCGCACGCGCGCCGAGCTCGGAATGCCGGAAGGCTTCCTGTTTCTCTTCTGCTTCGATTACGACAGCGTCTTCCGGCGTAAGAACCCTCTGGCCGCGGTGGCCGCCTTCCAGCAGGCCTTCGGCCATCGCGCCGACGTCGTGCTCTACATCAAGACCACCAATGCGGCGCGGCACGTGGCGGACGAGGAAGAGCTGCGCCTCGCCGCGGCGGATTCGTCGAACATCGTCATTCGCGATGGGTATGTTTCGAGCGATGACTATTTTTCCATGCTCGACTCCTGCGACTGCTATGTCTCCCTGCATCGTTCCGAGGGGTTCGGCTTGACGGTCGCTGAAGCGATGGCGCTGGGGAAGCCGGTGATCAGCACCGCGTACTCCTCCACGCTCGAGTTCACGACCGAGTCGAACAGCTATCTCGTGCCGGCACGGCTCACGGAAGTCGGCGACCACGCGGCGCCGTATCCGCCGCGCTCGCGCTGGGGTGAGCCCGACGTCAACGTTGCCGCGGAGCAGATGAGGCGCGTCTACGCGGACCGCGACGCTGCGGCAGCCACCGGTGCCCGCGCGCGCGCTGACATCGAGGCGCTGCACAGCCCCCGTGCACGCGGAGCGCTGCTGCGCCGCCTGCTGGAGGAAAACCGCGAACAGCCCCAGCTCACCGCCGCACCCGTTTCGATCGAGCCCCCCGCGCCGGTGCCCGTCGCTCGTGAGATCTCTCGCGAGACGTGGGTACCGCCCGTCGACTTCGACCGCGACGCCATGGCCGCGGAGTCGCTCCTCGGGTCGCCCCGCCCTGATCTCCCCTCCCCGATGCAGCGCCTCATGACGCCGTTGCGGCGCCTGGTGCTCCGCGCGATCCGCGTTTTCTGGGTCCAGCAACGCGCCGTCGATCGCGCCCTCCTCACGACGATCCGCACCCTCCGCCGCGAGTCGCGCGACGAGACAGCCCGCCTTCGCGCGGAGCTCACCGAACTGCGCGATCGCGTCGACGCGATGCGTGACCAGCAAGATAAAGGGGACCGATAGGACCTATCGTTCCCCCGTAAATCACCGCCCGCGCGTACCTACCGCCCGGCCGCCCCCTTCTTCTTCGCATCCTCGAACTTCTGATACGCCTCCACATGCGGTTCCCGGCGCAGCACCTTCGACGCCGGGTCCACCGTGAACGCCGCTTCCTCCGCCACGGTCACGCGCCCCCGACCATCGCTCATCGGCAACGTCTGCACCGCATCACCCACGCGCACCTCGATCGGCATCGGGAACGGCCGGTCACCGGCGATCTTCCACGCCAGCGTCACGCCGGTCGCATCGCGTGTCGTCGTCAGCTCCGGCAGCTCCGCGTGGAACACGTACACGTCGAAGAACCACCCGTAGTCGCGGCCCGTGGCCTCGTTGACGTACTGCAGAAAATCGCGGGTCGTCGCATAACGCGGAGCGAAATTGCCCGGACGCGGCTCCGCGGTGCCGTACACCAGCATGCGCGTCGCACGGAAGAACGCCTCGTCGCCGATCAGGTTCCGCAGCGTGTGCAGGACGTGCGCGCCTTTCCCGTAGACGTCCTGCCCCGGCCCGCCCCGGTCGGCGCGGAAGACATCCTCCGCCGCGTGCGTCTTCCCCGAGACCAGCGGCGCGCTGTTGCGGATGCCCGCGCGGATGCGGTGGAGCAGCGCGTGGTACATCCGGTCGCCGTACAGTTGGCGGAGATAGAGCGGCTGCATGTAGCTCCCGAATCCCTCATGGAGCCACAGGTCGTCCCAGTCCGCGTTCGTCATCTGGTTGCCGAACCACTCGTGCGCCAGCTCGTGATGCAGCAGCCAGTCATACCCCTCGGGCGTCTTCGTGTACGCGTTGCCGTAAGCGTTGATCGTCTGGTGCTCCATCCCGAGGTGCGGCGTTTCGGCGATGCCGAGCTTCTCGTCCGCGAACGGGTACGGACCGATCGTCCGCTCGTAAAAGTCGAGCATCGGCGTCAGCTCCGCGAACAGCTCGCGCGCCTTCGTCCCGTTCTCCGGCAGGTGATAGAAGCGGAGCGGAATCGTGTTTCCGAAGCGGCTCCGGTACTCGCCCGACAGCAGCTCGTACGGCGCGATGTTGAGCGCAATCGCGTACGTGTTCGGCTGCCGCGTGCGCCAGTGATACGTGCGCCACCCGTGCGCCTCGTCCATCCCGATGGCGACGCCGTTCGACGCCGCGACCAGCGGCGCCGGCACACTGATGTGCAGCGTCACCTGCTGCGGCTCAGCCGCCGGATGATCGATGCACGGCCAGAACAGATCGCACCCTTCGCCCTCCACCGCCGTCGCGATCCACGGCTGCCCGCCCGGAGTCTTCGCCCAGACGAATCCCCCATCCCACGGCGCCCGTTTCGCCACGTGCGGCTTTCCGCCGTAGCGGATGCGCACCGTCGTCGCCGCACCCGCCGCGAGCGGCCGTGGCAGCGCGATGAACAACCGCCCCTCCGGATTGCTCCAGGCCTTCCGCGCGAGCGCCACCCCATCGACGTCGATGCCCCGAACGCGCAGATTGCGATCCAGATCCACGACCAGCCGCTCCACCTCCGACACCGCCCGAAACGTCAACGCCGCATCGCCGTCGATGGACCGCCGCCGCGGATCCACCCGAAACCGCAGATCCGCCCCCTCGAACACCACCGCCAACTGCTCCGCCGCCCGCGGCGCCCCCGAATTCGCCGTCAACCGAGTCAACGGCCGCTGCGCCGCATTCGCAATCGCAGCGGTCAACAAGAGCACAAGCACCCACACCATTCGCATGGCCGAGGATGCTACGCCGGTAAGCGCCAATCGCAGAGCCGATTCCAGGGCTCGACGTGCACGTCGACCGCCGCCCACGGCTAGTTACTCGTTCTGCAGCCACTTCGCGAAGACGGTCCTCAGAAGCGCTTCGTCGACGTAGAAGTTTGTGGCCTGCAGTCGGGACACGACGTCTCTCGCGTCGAGCAGCCCAGCCTCGGCAGCGGCCCGGAGCACGCCCAAGGTGCCGGTGACTCGCAAGCTCCGCCGCCGCGCCTCGGCTCGCCCTGCGCTTTCGTCGATGAGCATGAGGTCCGCGCCGGTCTTCTCCGCGAGGGCGATCGCCGCTCGCTCGCCGCGGTCCAACTCGGCAGTGACCGTGACGATATCTTCCGTCGCGATCTCAACGATCAGGAGCCACGACGGCGGCGCGGACATCCACTCGCTGACCTGCCGCGGCGCTGACGATGCCCGTAGTTCCGCCGCCACCGCGTCCGGAATCAGCACGTTCTCGTAGAGCTGCCGAAGTATCTCAGCGTGTCCGAGAAGGATCAGGTAGTGCAGCGGAGTGCTGTCCGCGACAACGATCATCAGTCCCGAAGAATACCGAGCGCGCGATGCGCGGCCAGGTCGTCCTCGAAATCCGCCTCGGTGTAGCGCAGCGGCACGCCGTGACTCTTGAGGAGCGCGTGCACCTCGAACCGCGTCTCGAGTTGAAGCAGCCGCCGCACCTGGCTTTCGGAGAGGGTGCCGGTGCGGTACGCATCGACGGCCAGCGCCTCCAGCGCCTGCCGCGGCAGGTCCGGCCCGCGATCTTCGAGGATCGCCGAGATGTCATCCGGCAAATCGAGCGTCACCTGCATGCCATCACATTCTACGGCAGGCGCCTGCGGGCGCGGACAGACAGGAGTGTCTGTCCCACATACAGCTCTCGCCCAATGTCGAACATCCGGCGGGCACGGCAGGCTTCAATGTGGGACGCACCGCAACGCTCCCTGGCGCGGTTCTGGGCCGGCGGGACAAGCCCGCGAAGCGGGCGGCAGCGTCGTAGCCCCGGGCGAAAGCCCGGGGAAAAAGGGCCCCCATCAATTCGGAGCCGGCGTAAGCCGGCGGCACTTGCGACGCGTGTCGCCGGCTCACGCCGGCTCGATCGAAGGAAACATCCGATCGACCCCGGGCTTTCGCCGGAGTGCGACGGCAAAGGGAGTTGGTGAGGAACGGCGCCTGCGGGCGCGGACAGACAGGAGTGTCTGTCCCACATACAGCTCTCGGCGAATGTCGACATCCGGCGGGCACGGCAGGCTTCAATGTGGGACAGACACTCTTGTCTGTCCGCGCCGCAGGCGCCCGGTTCTCCGAAGTCGCCCCTGCGCGTCATCACCCTTAGCCACGCGCCCGGTCGCAACCAACGGGTCTCATCCGAAGTCTTCAAACTGGCGGATCGCCCGAATGCGCGATACTTCGGGACGGCCGGGGCCGTGAGAACGTCTCACGTCACCCCGTAAAGCTGGAGAGGGCGCCCCCTCCTCAAATGATCGGACCGGCTCTATGCCGGATGAGGAGGAGTTGTATGCGTCAGTATCGGAATTTGGTTGGTCGTGGTGTTTCCGTTCTTCTCGTCGTCGTCTTCGTCGCGGTGTCGGCATCGGCGATGCCGGGCAATGGGGAGTCGTCGTGGCGCGGGAAGCGCGAAAGCCCGATGGAGCGGCTCGTGCGGTTCCTCAAGCGGACCGTGACGAACATCGGCGACGGCATCTCGATCCCACGGCCGTAGCGATCACTCATGCGTTTCAAACTCTCGCTCCGGAGACGTCCGGAGCGAGAGTACATACTCCCGCACCCGCATGGCGGTCCTGGGCGTGGCGTTTCGGGCCTCAATGGCTTCGGTGAGATAGCCGAGGGCGGTGATGGCGCGCGAGTTGAGGCTCGCGGCCAGAAACTCGCTCATGATCGTCCGGGCCAGGCGTTCGGCTTCATCCGCACGTGCGAGCATCAGCAGGCCTTCCACCATCTCCAGCCCGCAGAGTCCCGCCTCTTCGGCGAGGGAGTGGATGAGGAAGCGGTGACGAACGGCGCGAAGGTGTTCGACGGCCTGCGCGTAAAGACCCTTGCGCAGCAGGAGCCGTCCGCGATCGTATTCGGCCCGTGCAAGCTCGATCGGCTGTCCGAGTTCGTGAGCGTCCCGGTTCATCTCGAACTTCTGCATCGCGGTGTCGAGCAGCACCGGAAAATGCCGCACATACAACACCTCGGCATCCGATGCGTGTAGCGGTCCGGCCGGCATGCAGGATGGAAGTTAGCATCAAAATGGAGGAGGGTAAACGCGTGAATTCTCGTGCAGACCACTATGCGTTGCTGTTGACGCGCTTAGGAGTCAGAGGGGCAGCGATGTGACGGTTGGAGCTTCGTCTCGTCAATGGTCAGCTGATGCTCTGATGTAACAAAACATCGAGACCCGACCCGGGCATGAGGCCTGTCAGTTTCTGGTAGGTCTCGAGCGCTTGGACTTCCGTCATGCTGGCGATCAGGTCGATGACGAGTCGCGTGCGTGTGCTGTCATTTTCCAGCCCGTCGGCACGCAACTTCAGAAGCTGATCACGCGTGGACATTGGCAGCAGGTCCGGCTCCTTCTCTGCAGTGGCTTCGCGATACGCGTTGAAGAGGAACGTGATCAACTGCTTCTGACCTCGTTGCTGCGTCGCCAGCGCCGGGTTGCGGATGACATACACCCACGTAAGCTCTTTCAAGAGGTTCACCTCTTGTTCGATCTCAAAAGCGATTTCTACCGCACGCGGTGAACCAGGCGAGGGCTCTCGAAGTTGGATTGCGTCGATGTAGCGTCCGATGAGCGTAGAGGTGAATGTCCGCAGTACGGCGCGCTGCGGACGTGTGCCCTCGAAACGCTCGCGCGGGAAAAGTGGTGCGATCTCGTCCTGAAATCTCTTGAAGAGGGCGTTCTGCTCAGTCGGCGTGAGCTTTCGCTTCTTGCCTTCTCGTACGATCTTGATGTGCTCCTTGGCGCGCTCGAAGAAGCGCGTTTGCTCGGCATCGGAGACAGCGAGACGGTCGAGAGGAATCAGGTTCGCTTTGAAGAAGTCCTCCACGTCGTGCACCGAGTAGGCGATGTCATCCGCCCAATCCATGATCTCCGCCTCGGCAGTTTTCACATCATTCGCGACTGTGTCTTCGTTTCGCGCCCAGTCGAACACGTCGCGCTCGGAATGGTAAGCGCCCCACTTCTCACTCCGGTCCCCCGCCGCTTCGCGAAGCCAGGGATACTTCAGGACCGCATTCAGTGTCGCCCGCGAAAGGTTCAAGCCGTCCTGCTCAAAGCTACGCATCGCGAGTTTCGTCAGGATCCGGAATGACTGCGGATTCCCCTCGAACGCCTCGAAGTTGCTGACCCCGGAAGCCACCTGCTTGAGCGCAGACTCGGCTACATGACCGAACGGCGGATGGCCGAGATCGTGCGCCAGGCCGGCCGCCTCAACGACATCGGGATCGACCGGAACCACGTCTTTCGTGAGCTCGGGCTGTTCGAAGAGCAGCTTCTCCGCGATCCGCCGGCCGAGTTGGGCGACCTTGAGTGAATGCGTGAGGCGGTTGTGGAAGATGAACCCTTCGGTTGCGCCGACTACTTGGGTCACACCGGCCAGCCGTCGAAATGCTGAGCTGTAGAGAATCCGGTCCCTGTCGCGCTGAAACGCGCTGCGGTAGGCTGTTTCAGGTCCGGCCGGGTGAAACCGCGCATCCCTCATGCACGACTGTCGATGTTCGGCTACATCGCCGCCGCAGCGGCCTGACCATCGGTGCGCAGCCGGAGCGTTTTCGTCAACTGCACCTTGTGGTTGGCCACGAGGCGCCAGATCGCCTCGGCGACGAGCGCGTCGGTGAAGTCGGCGCGACGCTGGAGCTCATCAATGATCGTTTTCGGAAGCGGCTCCTCGCTCGCTCTGATGGCCTGAAGGACTGCTTCCTCAACTTCTTCAACACGCGCCATTTACCCGCCTCCCGAGATGGGGAAAGTTTACCATCGATCGGTTCCTCCTCGTGCGAGGAGAACTGTACGGGTCAAGGCTTCGCTTTCGGAGGCTGTGGGGGACGAAGCTTCGCATTTCTGTCCTTCGCGCCCCTCAGACCCGAGCGAGGAAGGCTACCGCCAGAGTTTCCTCCCTGGCCCCCGCCGCACTCCACGTGTTGAAGAGCGGGGCTAGGAACCGCTGAGGGCCAAAGCTCTGACCCCAGAGTTCCCTCGATCACACCACGTGACGCCTTGATCCAGCGCCGTTCTCTGGTCCATTCTCGGCTGTTTTGGACAGCTGTGACTCTCGATCACGCCTTTAGCCAGGCATCGAATGCCGCAGGATCGAATGACGAACCACCGCCCACCGCGATCATGCCGACTCCACGATCTGCGAGGAACACAGCCAGCTGATGTCCCGATCGTGCGATCACACCTGATTTCTCGGCAAGTAGCTGCGCACCTGAAGTCAGGCGACCGGTCGTAAACAGCAGTGCGACCAACGGGTTGAACGGCTTTAACTCTAGATCCTCGAAAAGATCGACATCTGTTGAGAAAGCTTTATAGCGCGCTAGCGCGATCGCTCCGACCAGTTCCCGAATAGCATTAGTGCTAACGGCCTTGTTCGGATAGTTCTTCGCTTGTCCGGCGATCTGAATGGCAATATCGTGCGCCAATCGGAAAAACGGCTCTGGTGCGTTCGTGAGCTTCCCGATATTAAGTGTTCCGTAGAAGTCTATGCCTTGATCATTGCTCCGGGGAGTAACACGAACTTGCTGCGCGCCAATCTCGACTAGAACTTTCGCGCCGAACAGTTCGAACTCGTCGGCGGTGAGGCTCTGCATTCGTCCCAGGAGCGGCACAACGTTCGCGCGCGACGCTTTCGCTTGCGCAACGGCTTCCGAGTCGGTTGTGAGAACGTGGCACGCACCGGCGACCATGTTGAAGCTTGAGCCCAGCACCACCAACGCTGCGAGTGTTCCTGCGCGTTCACACTCTTCCTGGCGCCGGGCAATCATTTGCGCAAGCCGGGGCTCGAGTTGTTCGGCGCGCTCAGCCGCCTCTAGCATCGGAACGCCGAAAAAGGTCGATAGCTCGCCCTCGACCACATCCCGGAGCCGTCGCGGCGACGCGGCCTGAGGTATCGAAACTTCTAAACGATCGGCGATCTCTTCAATCCGTGGCCGTTTCACTGTTGATGATCGTCCGAACTCTGTCCACCAATGTCACGAGCTCCGCCCATACTTGGCGGGCACGTTCGCTAGGATCCAACCATGCATCGATACTGGGCGTACGCAAGGCGTGCAGCGCGACTCCGAGCGAATGTTCAAGAACTCCGGTCTCGTCGGTGATTTCTTCGCTGTCGGCGGCCTTGACAGCCGCCTCGAATGATTCTTCAGGATCTGTCAATACCTTTAGCGGCACAGGTTTGTCCACGATGTCCTTCAGAAGCCTAACTTGCCTGTTGGCATTCTGCAGTTTGGGCGGCATCGTAGCTCCGTCAATCGAGCGGGGACTGAGCAGTTCGTAGAATGCGCGTCGCGCGTCACCATCCTCTGCGCGGTAAGTAGTGTCTGAAAACTTAAGCCACTCACGTACTTTCGGCTGCGATACAGCTTCATGAAAGAATGAATACAGTCGAGGACTTGCGAACTCGCCGAACTCATCATCATCCTCCATTTGCTGAAGTGCTTTCGAAGCGCGATAGCGCCTTGCTACCTCACGCGCCGATATCCCGATCTGCTGCGCCACCGCTCCAAAGCTGTGTTTCTGTGTCTCATACAGCTCAACAACAAGCTTCGCCTGTTGGTATGGACCCCATTCACGAATGCCGGCGATGTGACGTATCGCCATTAAGGTGCGCTGATACTCGCGCCGCTCCGCTTCCGTGCCGATAATTTCGATAACCGGAAGTTCCTTTAGCGTATTAACGACGTCCTGCTTTATATCGACTGCGCCCTCGGCATAGTCTTGCAGCAAGGTCTTCACGGCCGCAACACGCCGGTTGCCTTCGATGACCAGGTACTGCGCTGGCTCTGCCTCGCCGTAGCGCTCCACGACAATCTGCTCGAGTGGCACGAATCCGTTTGTGAGAATCGAATCCTTTAACGCCGAGAGTTCGAACGATTCCGTCGTTTGTAGCAGCCGGAGCGCCTTTTCCTGGACCCCGGCCTCGGCGTATCGCGCCGAATTCCCAACTGATCGGTAGGTCGCGAGATCGTGGAAGCGATAGTTATTCGGGTCAAGCAGAAGCTCAGCGGGCGGAACTCGGTGATTGCGAATCTCCATGACGATGATTATATCGATTGAGTCTGTGCCGGCGCGCCTCTGGCAGCTACGTCACATCTCGCGCTACGGCGACGGCATCTTTGAAGCGTAGTCGAACGCCGTCCCGCGCGAATGCCGGATGACCCGGATCTGCTCAGGCCGCGCGTAGGCATCGGCCGTGGCAATCACGATTTCACGCGTTGAGGCCGCTGGCCGCGCGGATTCGATCCACAATGTACGGCACCATGCCCGACCTTCCTCAAGACCCTCTCAACGTTGCGCTCGCGCGCCTGCATCGGGCGTTGGAGAGAGGCCGAACCGAAGCTTACTGCTTGAGACTTTGGGGCTGCTTCATTCGTCTCCGGGACGCGAATCGCTGCGTGGTGTGCCAAGACGATGAAGGAATCGCGGCACACCATGTCCTTCGGAAAAGCTTTCTCCCTCAGGCGCGCTTCGAGACCGGGAATGGAATCACGCTCTGTCGTGACTGTCACGCGGAGCCGCATGCCGGCTTCAACGGCAAACCTGATATGGCACAGCCGATGGACATGCAAGGTGGCGACAACCTCGAGCTGATCAGATCGTCGCTCTTTCACCTTTGCGGGGATGCCACGCTTCGCGGGATGCTGCGCGATGACTACTACTTCGTTAGTGATGGTGCCCTTCGTACATACAAGAACTTCCAGAACCTACCTCATGAGGCAAGCTTTCCCGCCGGAGCCAGGATCGAGCAGGCTTATCTGATTTGGTGTCAGACACCTCGCCCGATGCTCGACGCCATCGCAAATGCATTGGGTTACAAGCGGCCCCGCAATTTGGTTCAGCGACCCGGCGTCACGATTTTTAATCTCACGGACAGCAATTGAGGAGACGGCTCTAGAGGTTCAGAGGTCTCGGGGGTTCGGCGTTTGCCAGCGTAGACGCTCGTCAATCCTTCCTTGACTTCGGCGACACTCGCGGCCCGCGGTCGAAGATCTCGACGAGGTCGACCACCGGGCACTCCAGCGCCTCCGCCAAACGGAGCAGCATGCCGAGCGTCGGCGTGGTGACACCGCGCTCCAGCTTGCTGATGAAGATCACGTTGGAGCGGGAGCGGGCGGCGAGTTCGGCCTGAGTGAGGCCGCGGGCGAGACGGAGCTCGCGCAGGTGGGGGCCGAAGACGGCGCCTTCCTCTCGGGTGGTATCAGCCACGCGCGTTTCCGTTGACAAATCGCGCGTGGTGACTTAGCTTATATGCACACATTGACGGAGGCGCTCATGGACCAAACCACCCGCAACCGCATTCGGCGGATCTTTCTCTCTACCCGTTCCTCCTTCTCCCTGGCAGCGGCGGCCGCGGGGCTGGGCGTTTTGCCGGGGGAGCTGGAGGGGGAGATTGAGATGGGGGCGATTGTAGCGGGTTCGGGTGCGGGCGGGCAGCGGGTGGGGCGGGGGGAGATGGTGGCGGCGGCGGTGCGGGTTTGGGGGCTGGCTGTCATCGAGGAGGCGCTGGGGGGTGAGGCATCCTCGGTGTTGCCGGAGGCGGTGCGGCAGGTGGAGGGCGGGCGTCGCTGCCGCGGTATCAGAGCGACATGCTTCGGTATCTCGCGGAGCGGCGGGGGCTGTCGGTCGACGAGGTGCTGGCGCGCGAGCTGGAGGATGCGGCGTGCGCGCATGCCGAGGAGCTGGCGGCGGCGGTGCCGGGGTTTGCGGGGGCGCTGGCGTGGCCGGAGAGCGGGTATCCGGATTGAGGATTGAGGATTGAGGATTGAGGATTGAGGACGGGGGCGCGGCGGCTGGCGAAGCGTGGGGGCGGACGGATGCGGGCGATGACTCTCGAAATGTGAGCGCTGTCGGGGGAAGCGTCATCGTTACCAGCGGAGACGCCATCGCTGCCACGGGAAGCGCGATCGTTACCAGCGGAAGCGCCATCGCTGCCACGCGAAGGTGCGGTCGGTTCCGCCCGAGGCGGGTCTGCTTCCTTCGCAACCGGCGCGGCTGCCGCGGGAGGCGTGCACGCTTGCGGTGGAAGCCGTACCGCTGCAGTGGCGACCGGTGATCCTTCCGGTGGCAGCGATCGGCCTTTCGATGGTAGCGATTGCGCTGCGCGTGGCAGCGCTCACGCTTCCGCTGGTAACGGCCACACCTTCGCGGGAGGGTGATCGCCCTTCCGTCGCTGACGATTTTTCTTCCGCGGGCGGCGCGCACGCTTGCGCTGGCAGGCGTGCGCTCTTCCGCCGGTAACGAATTTTCTTCCGCTGGAAGCGCGCGCGCTTGCGCTGGCAGGCCGGCACTCTATCCTCGGGGAGGATTATCTTCCGGTGGAAGCGCTCAGGCCTGCTTTGGCAGACGGCGATTTCGCGCCGAAAGCGTTAGCCGGCAACGGTTTAGGGTTCGTCGCGGGGCTCCCCGCGGAGACGCTGGAGCTCGCTGGCGAGGCGGTCGAGGCCCTGCAGCATGAACCTGGGGTCGATGTCGGGCTGCGGCTCGTAACCCTCCGGCATCGAGGAGGCGTGGCGGCGGGCCAGCTCCACCGACCGGCGCGCCTCCATGGCCAGCTCGACGGCGCCCCGCATCGCATCCGCCAGCCGGAGCACGTTCTCCATCGCCGCTAAAAACAGCCGCTCGGGGTCGGCAATGATGTCCACCCGCAGGCCCGTGGTGTCGAGCAGCGTCAGCTCCGTCAGCGGCAGGTGCGCGGCGATCTTCCGCAGGGTGTCCAGGGTGATGTTGTCCCCCCGCTCCGCCCGCACCACCTGGTTCCGCGGGATCCCGGCCAGGTCGGCTACCGCCTGCTGGGTCATTCCAGCCTTTTCTCTCGCTCTGCGCAGTTCCTCATGTAGAAACACCATAGGCTGATAAATGTATCTCAAAAGATTCCCATTGACAAGTCAATGTATGGAACCTATATTTGTGTCCGTCAGCCTCCCGAACGGGTTGATATAGGTTGCACGAAAGGCCACGGTAGAAAGTTATCCCGATGAACGAGTCCCGCTTCACTGCCCCTCTCACACCACCCATCACTTACTTAAAAGGAGAAAAAACTTATGACCACTATCCCTGACGTTCCGAGCCCGACCCCGGCCGACGACCCGGCCAACAAGTACACGCCCGACGCCCAGGAGCGAATGACGCGGCTCCGCTCCATGGCCGAGGAGTTCCCGGATGAGGCCGATCCGAAGCCGCTGACGTCGGCCGACATCCGGCTGGCGCGCGGCACCTCGGTGACCACCCTGGAGAACGTCGCGATTCTCGTGGAGGCGGCACCGGCCCTCAACGAGGTTGGCGACGTCGTGGAGCTGCGCGACGCGATCGCCTTCGAGCTCGCCTACGGCGGCGTGCGCGACGAGGCGCGTGCGCTGGCCCGCCGCATCGACCTGGCGATCCTCCGGCGAAAGCTGAAGGCCTCGAAGACGGCTCGTGGCCTGTATCGCGTGGCCAAGGGCTACGTCACCCTGGACGCGGGCGACGCGGTTCGCCCGCACGTGACCGAGATCCGGCGCTCGCTGGCTCCGCGTAGACGGCGGAAACCGGCAGCGGCGGCAGAACTGAAGAAGACCGCGGAGAAGTAGCGTAGATCGGAGCCCCCTTTCCCCGGCCGGGCGGGGAAGGGGGGCCACCCGAGGCGATCGAGGTGAGGCAAGTGCGCCTGTAATGCGTACAATCCGCACGACATGCAGTATCGCGAGCTCGGGAAGACAGACATCAAGGTGAGCGAGGTGGGCTTCGGGGCCTGGGCCATCGGCGGGCCGGCCGAAGCCTCGGGGACGCCGTTCGGGTGGGGACGCACGAGCGACGACGATTCGCTGGCCGCGATCCGCCGCGCCCGCGAGCTGGGCGTGACGTTCTTCGATACCGCCGACTCGTACGGCTTCGGCCGCAGCGAATCGCTCCTCGGTATCGTGCTCTCGCGCAAGCGCAGTGACGTCGTGATCGCCACGAAGGTGGGGGTCGTCCGCGATGCGGAAGGGCGCCTGAAGAAGGACTTCTCGAAGAAGCACCTCTTCCTGGCCATCGACGGCTCGCTCAAACGGCTGCGCACCGATTACGTCGACCTCTATCAACTGCACAACCCGACGATGGACGAGCTGCGCACGGACGACATCCACGAGGCGATGGATCGCCTGCAGGAAGTCGGCAAGATCCGTTACTGGGGGATCTCGGTGACGACGCCGGAGGAAGGGCTGGAGGTCGTGCGCAACGGCTGGGGCTACAGCCTGCAGGTGCTGTACAACGTGCTGAATCAGGCGCCGTCGAAGGAGCTGTTCCCGCTGGCGAAGGAGAAGGGCTACGGCATCATCGCCCGCGTGCCGCTGGCCTCCGGCCTGCTGACGGGCAAGTTCCGCCCGGATACGGCGTTCGCCACGGACGACGTGCGCCAGAACTTCCTGACGCCGAAACGGCTGGAGGAAGCGCTCTCCCGCGTGGACGAGGTGAAGTCGATCATCGGCGGCACGGCGCGCTCGCTGACCGAAGGGGCGCTGAGGTTCGTGCTGGCGAACGGCTCGATCTCCACGACGATCCCCGGCGCGCGCAACGCACGCCAGGTGGAGATGAACGTGGCCGCGGCGGAGTCGCGGCTGCCGGGCGAGGTGCTGGAGAAGCTGCGGAACCGGCTGGGGGATTACAACTTTTATCAGCGGCATTCGATCAGGATGTGACGCTGGGGCGGTTGTTGGTTGGTTGTTGGTGGCGAGTGGCCACCGCTCGGGCTGATTCGGCAGCCACCGGGGTATCGGCGCACAAGGTCGGGCGATCGGTACGCGACCCCTGCCGGGGTCGTGGGGGGAGGGCGAATGTTGTCCGGTGGCTGCGTGCCTTCGGCACTTGCGACCGGCTACCTTACGGCACGCCTCCGGCGTGCAACCCGCCGGCGTAGCCTGTACAGGCGCACAGCGTGCGCCGATACCCTCGTCGGGCGGGCGCAGGGCCGATTCGGCGTCACACGCCGGAGGCGTGTTGGACGGTAGCCGGTGGCAAGCGCCGCAGGCGCGCCGCCACCGGTTCCGGTTGCAACCGAACATTCGCACCCCGGACGGGGTGCCGGAGCGAGGACGCCTCCGGCGTGCAATCCCGTCGCGCGGTCGCCTGTAGAGGCGCACAGAGTGCGCCGATACCTCGTCGGCCGGGCGCAGGGGCCGATTCGGCGTCACACGCCGGAGGCGTGTTGGAAGGTAGCCGGTGGCAAGCGCCGCAGGCGCGCCGCCACCGGTTCCGGTTGCAACCGAACATTCGCACCCCGAGGGGTGCCGGAGCGAGGACGCCTCCGGCGTGCAACCCCGCCGGGATGACAATCCACCTCGGAAACGTTTCTACCCCGACATGCCCTCACGCACGATCGCGATTCGCGGAGCGCGGACGCACAATCTCAAGAACGTTTCGGTCGACATCCCCCAGCGGGAGCTGACGGTCATTACCGGGCCGTCGGGGTCGGGGAAGTCGTCGCTGGCCTTCAATACGCTCTATGCCGAGGGGCAGCGGCGGTTCGTCGAATCGATGTCGACGTACGTGCGGCAGTTCCTCGAACGGATCGACCGGCCGGACGTCGATGAGATCGACAACATCCTGCCGGCCATCTCGATCGAGCAGAAGAACTCCGTCAAGAACGCCCGCTCCACCGTCGCGACCGCCACCGAGCTGGCGGACCACATCCGTCTCTTCATGACGTACACGGGAGAGACGTGGTGTCCGGACTGCCATGTGCGGGTGAAGAAGGAGACGCCGCAGTCGATCACCGCCGAGCTGCTGGAAGCGATTCCGGGCAAGCGCGTCGTCGTGCTCGCGCCCGTTTTCTTCGAAGCGGACAACATCGGCATCGTGCTCGAGCAGCTCATCAAGGCCGGCTACTACCGCGCCTGGATCGGCGGCGAGGTGCGCGACCTCAATGAGATCGACACGACCGGCTTCTCGTCACTGGAGCTGGTCATCAACCGGCTGCGCATCGACGAGGAGCGGCGGGCGCAGCTCACGGAAGCGATCGAGCAGGCCTTCGAGGTGTCGAAGGGGAACGTCAACATCCTGGAGCAGTCAGAGGAAGGGTGGCTGAGCCATCGCTTCACGTCGCGTTTCGCCTGCAACAAGTGCGGCTCGGAGTTCCTCGAGCCGGTGCCGCATCTCTTCTCGTTCAACTCGCCGCTCGGCGCCTGCCAGACCTGCCAGGGCTACGGCCGCATCATCGGCATCGACATGGAGAAGGTGATCCCGAACCGCGACCTGCGGCTCGACGAGATGCCGATCGCGCCGTGGAACTCGCCCGGTTACGAGGACTCGTACGAGGACCTCGAGCGGGCCGCGAAAAAGTACGGGCTGCGGCTCGACGTGCCGATCAAAGACCTGACCCCGGCCGAGTGGGAGCTGCTCTACAACGGCCGCAGCAAGTGGTACGGCATCAAGGGTTTCTTCGAGTGGCTGGAGACGAAGAAGTACAAGATCCACGTGCGGGTGAAGCTGGCCAAGTACCGTTCGTACGAGCCCTGCCCGAAGTGCAACGGCTCGCGCCTGAAAGCCGCGGCCGACAACGTGAAGTTCCGCGAGCTGACGGTCGGCAACCTCTTCGCCATGGACGTGAAGACGGCCCGCCGCTTCTGGGAGTACCTGGCGCTGTCGAAGACCGAAGAGTCGGTGGCCGGCCATCTGCGCCGGGAGATCGTCAACCGGCTCGTCTATCTCGATGAGGTGGGCCTGTCGTACCTGACGCTCGATCGCCAGACGCGCACGCTTTCCGGCGGCGAGTCGCAGCGCATCAATCTGGCCGCGGCGCTCGGCAGCTCGCTGACGGAGACGATGTACGTCATCGACGAGCCGACGGTCGGCCTGCACGCGCGCGACAGCGAACGGTTGCTGGCGGTGCTCAAGCGGCTGCGCAATGCCGGCAACACGGTGGTCGTCGTGGAGCACGATCCGACGATCATCAACGGCGCCGACTACAACGTGGAGCTCGGCCCCGGCGCCGGCGAGTTCGGCGGCGAGGTGCTGTACGCCGGCGTCTCGAAGGGCTACAACGCCCCGCACGTGCCGCGGCCGGTTGCGGCCGAGAGCGGCGAGGACAAGGGGTTCATCTCGATCCGCAACGCCCGCGAGCACAACCTGCGCGGCGTCTCCGTCGACATCCCGCTCGGGAAGCTCGTGGCCGTCACGGGCGTCTCCGGCTCCGGCAAGTCCACGCTCATCCGCAACTGCCTGTACAACCGCTACCAGCGCGACCTGCGCGGCGTGGCCGGCCTGGAATGCGGCAAGGTGGATGCGCTGGAAGGGGTCGACAAGATCTACGACATCGAGTTCGTCGACCAGTCGCCGATCGGCCGCTCAACCCGCTCCAATCCGGCGACGTACATCAAGGCGTGGGACGAGATCCGCAAGCTGCTCGCGGACACGACCGCGGCGAAGCTGAACGGCGTCACCGCCGGCATGTTCTCGTTCAACACGACGGGCGGCCGCTGCGAGGTCTGCCAGGGCGCCGGCACGGTCACCATCGACATGCAGTTCCTCGCGGACGTGGAAGTCGTCTGCGATAAATGTAACGGCCGCCGCTTCGGCGATCACGTGATGAAGGTGCGCTACAAGGGCAAAGACATCGGCGAGATCCTGGCGCTGACAGTCGACGAGGCGTCGAAGTTCTTCGTCGACAAACGCGCGTTGCTCAAGCGGCTGGATGCGCTGCGCTCGGTCGGCCTCGGGTACCTGCGGCTCGGCCAGTCGACGGATTCGCTCTCCGGCGGCGAAGCGCAGCGGCTGAAGCTGGCCTCGTTCCTGGCCGAAGCCGCAAAGTCCGCCGAGACGGCGAAACCGCGGCTGTTCCTGTTCGACGAGCCGACGACCGGCCTGCACCACACGGACGTCGAGCAGCTCCTCAAGACGTTCCGCGATCTGCTCGAGCGCGGCAACTCGGTGCTGGTGATCGAGCACAACACGCAGCTCATCGAGCAATCCGACTGGATCATCGACCTCGGCCCCGAGGGTGGCGATCAGGGCGGCGAGCTGGTGGCGGTCGGAACGCCCGAGGAGATCGCCGCGAACCCGCGCAGCGTCACCGGAAGGTACCTGACGCCGGCGACGGCGCGGGGCTCGAACCGGGTGGCGTGAGGGGTGGGAGCGGGGGAACGATGGGACAGATGGGACCTGTAGGACCTATGGGCTCCGCCTGATGTGGGACAGACACTCTTGTCTGTCCGCCTTCGGGGTGCACGGGACAGACAGGAGTGTCTGTCCCACATAGAAGCTGCCTCACTCACTCCGCTCGACGGAAGGCGATTTCTTCGATCATCTTGAACCTGCCGTCTCGGGTCATGAACCGGCCGCGCCGGACGTGCAGGTTGCCGGCGTCATCGAAGCCGTTCATCTCGACAGACCGGAGATCGATGGCCGCCACGCCGTAGCGTGCAATCGGCGCCGTCTCGTTCGGATCGCACACGCCGTCGTGATCCGCATCGATCCAGAGTCGCAGATGCTGCCAGACTTCATCGTTGGCATCGATCGATCCGTCTCGGTTACCACCCCGAACTCGCTCGTCGTATGAAGCAAGCGCCTCGAATCCTCCACGCGCCTTCGTCCCATCCGGCATGACCGTGCCGATGCCGAACAGCTCACTCCCGTTTTCGACGCGGTCCTTGTGATTGAGATCGAGCCAGAGGAACGCCTCCATCGTCTCGGCGTTCGTCCACCCGACCTGCTCCGTCGTACCGTCGCCTGCGACGTCGAACCAGACGGCCTGCTCGACGCCCGTGGTGTTGACTCCGTCCCCATTCACATCGAACACGAGTGGATCGCACCACCCGTCGTCACACCACCACCCCCGAAACCACGCGGTGGCATGGTTCGAACTCGGCGGTGGGCCCAGCTCCTGAGGCGTACTGGTGGCCGCGTCGACAGCGTCGCATTCGGCACTTGAAGGGCCGGAGCTGGCCCAGTCCCCACCCATGATCGTTCCGGAGCAGGAGGAGTTCCCAAGGCCCAGTACGTGACCGATCTCATGAGCGATGAGGTTGTCGAGAGTGGAGTGCGGCATCACCCAGAGGCAGTCGGCGCCACTCGCAGTCTGCTGGAAGACCTGGATCGTTCCTCCGGCAACCCGGTTGCTACCGTCCAGATCCGGCATGAACCAGGCGCACGAGTCTAGATGGTCCTGGCTGTTCATTCTTCCGGGGACGTAATCTACCGTGATCGTGATGTCAGCGGTTCCACTCGTAATGAGCGACGGATACGCATCTCCCATCTCGTTGCACCCGGAGCTCCAGATGCTGATCGCGGCGGAGACGGGCGGAGCATCCTTGCCATTTGCCGCCCATCCGCTACCAGTCTGCAGGCGGATCGTACCGGCGAAATTTTCGGGATGTGTCTGGGTCGTGCACTGCGCGAAGCTCAACCGGACGCAGAATGCGAAGGACACCGCAATGACAACTGCTAAACGGCTCATGGCGCCCTCAGTTGCGGGTGTTGTTTCGGTCGGTTGTCCGACGTTCGAACAGGTCGAACGTGACTCCCGTTTCCTGAAGGGCCTTCGGCGTCACGAGCCGTTCTCCGCGGGACTCGTGAATCAACTGTGTCGAGGCGTCCACCCAGATCACTTCACCGCTATCGGTTTGCTCGGGGCTACCCAACGAGTAGATGAGCATGCGATCGCCGACGGCTGGAGCAACGAACTCCCCGAGCGGCTTTGAGCAGACCAGACCTTCAGCAGTCGGAATCTTCGCTAGTTGATAAAAGAGGTAGAGCGGGCCATGGCGCCCCTTGCCGCGGATCTGTTTCGCGTTCAGGCGAAGCAGTGAACCTGGGATTCCGTAATAGAAGCCTTGCCGAATGGCCATGACTTTTGCTGAAACGATGGTCTCCGAGTGTTCGAGGAGGGTGTCCAGCGAGTTTGTGGGCTTGAAATGCTCAGGTGTGGGGGGCCCTGAGAAAAAGCGACACTCGTCGGTCGCGCCGTTCCGCCGCGCGATACGTCGTGCGCTGTCAATCCTGCCTAGCAGAAAGAGCTCTTCGCGGATCTGTCCGCGCTCATTGACCGCCGCGTCTGCCGCTACCCACGCAAGTTCATCGTCTAGGGTGCTGCGCAGGAAGTCCGGGATGTCCTTCGGGTCGTCGGCCAGGGCGGCAGTGGAAAACAGCAGGACCAGCAGGATTCGCAGGACGGTTTTCATCGTCGGCACCTGATTCGCGCTCAAGTCAAGCATAACTCCGGAACTATCGCAGCAACAGTGATACCGCGCCAAAGATGTCGTTCGGGACGGAAATCATCGCTGTTGCGCGGCGAACGCGAATCGGGCGGAGCGATCCGCCTTATGTAGGACAGACACTCTTGTCTGTCCGCCTTCCGGGTGCACGGGACAGACAGGAGTGTCTGTCCCACATAAAAGCCGGCAAGCAAGTCTGGGTTTCATCTGTCCCATAGGTCCTATCTGTCCCATAGGTCCGATCGTTCCCCCGCCCGAGCGCCCGCAATACAATCCCGCCTGATGGCGAACGATCTCCGGGGCTTGGTGGCGTCGCGGGTGGCGCGGCCGTTGGATCCGGCGGATGATGACCTGCCGCTTGGTGGCAGCGGGCTGGGGCTGGACTCCATCGCCATTGCGGAGTTGCTGCTGGAGATCGAGCAGCAGTTCGGGGTGACGGTCACGGATCTGCTCGCGGGGGAGACGCTCACCTTGCGGGCGTTGCTGGCGCGCGTCGGGGGATGATGCTCCGGCTGGTTGTGTGGTTGCTGCGGGTGCTGTTGCCGGAGGAGCGGTTTCATGACGTGCTTCCTCGGTTTGGACGCGAGCGCATGCAGCGGCTGGTGCGGCCGAGCCCTACGGTCATCGACGGGGCGGCGATTCTCGGGTTGTTTCATGTGGGGCCGCTGTTCGCGGTGGCGGCGTATCTCGACCGGTTGCCGCGTAAGGCGTTTGGCATCGTGCGGCAGCGGGACGATCAGCAGCGGGCGCTCGTGTTCGCGCAGGCGGTGCAGCACTTGCGCGGTGGGGGGCTGGTGGTGATGGCGGTGGATCCGGAGCAGGCGAGCAGCCGCATCGGCGTGCCGTTTCGCGGCGGCACGCTGCACCTGGCGCGCGGCGCCTTCGCGCTGGCGCGGATCACCGGCGCGCCGATCGTGCCGCTGGCGGCGCGGTGGCGGGGGCTCTGGATCGAGATCGTCGTCGGTGAGGCGCTGAGCGGGGCGACGGAAGAGGAGCTGGCCGCTTCCGCCGCGCAGTGGCTGGAGCGCTATCTCGACGGCGCGCCGCTCACCCGGCGGCTCCGCGAGTTGATGAGCTGAAGAGGATCGCCGCGTCGAGCTCTCCGGCGGCGAGGGCGGCGCGGAAGACGTCGTGGCGGATCTTGCCGTTATACGTCCGGGCGATGGAGTGCGTCTCGAGGACGATGACGCGCTCCGGTGCGAAGCCGGCGATCCGCTGGATGGCCTGCGCGGCCGCGAAGGCGACGGCCGCCGGATCTCCGTCGACCTCCAGCGCGACGACGATCTCCTCCGTCCCTTCGCGGGCGATGCCAATGGCGGCGGCCAGGCGAACGCCTTCCACCTCCAGCGCTGCTTCCTCCAGCTCGCGCGGTGCGAGGACGGCCCCGCCGCGTTTGAGCATGGCGCGCTTGCGGCCGAGGACGTAGAGCTCCCCTTCGCTGTCGATGGCGCCGACGTCGCCGGTGTGCAGCCAGCCGTCGCGGAGCGTCTGCCGCGTCGCCTCCTCCGCTTCGAAGTAGCCGGCGAAGACGCCGGGGCCTCGGACGAGGATCTCGCCGTCATCGGCCAGACGCACCTCGACGCCCGGCAGCGGACCGCCGCAGGAGACGTTGCCACGGTCGTCGGCGCGCACGGGCAGACCCGGCGCGACGGTCGTGACGCCGAGGGTTGCTTCGGCCAGGCCGTAGCCGGGTCGGATCACGTTGCGCAGGCCGAAGCGGGACTCGAATGCGGTGATGGTGCTGAGGCGCACCGGCTCGCCGCCGTTCGTGCCGACACGGAGCGACGTCAGGTCGACAGCACGTGGATCGACGAGCCGCGCGGCGAGACGCCAGGCAAAGTCGGGCGCGCCGGTGATGGTGCCGCGCACTTCGCTGATCTTCGCCAGCCAGCGGGGGATCGTCTGGACGGACGGCGGCACGATGTGACAGGCGGCCCCGAAGTAGAGCGGCCCGATGATGAAGCGGACCAGGCCGAGGTCGTGCCACGGCGGTACCCAGGAGACGAGGACGTCGTCCGGCGTGATGCCGAAGAAGCTCATCGCCGCCCGCTGCACGGCGTCGATGCTGTGGTGCGGGATCATGACGAAGCGGGACTCGCCGGAGGTGCCGGAGGTGGGCTGGAGGAACGCTAGGGGCGTTGTCCGTTGTCCGTTGTCCGTTGTCCGTGGGAGGGCGGCTTCCATAGGTCCGATACGTCCCATGCGTCCCATCGTTTCTCTGCCGAGCGGCGCGTCAACAATCAGCCGGGGCCTGACGCGCTCGGCGCGCTTCCTGGCCGTCTCCGCCGGGACGTATGGGTTCATGGCCACACTCGTCGCGCCGAGGAGCTGGATGGCGTAGAAGTGGCGGACGAAATCGAGGCCGGCGGGTAGGAGCAGCACCACGCGGTCGCCGGGCCTCACGCCTGCCTCGGTCATCGCCGCGGCCACCGCCGTGGCCTGTTCGAACAAATCGGCGAACGTCAGCCGCTCGTCTTCGAAAGTGAAAGCGAGGGCCTGACCGGAGTTGTTCGCACGTTCACAGAGGAGTGCACCGAGCGTGGTCATAGCGGCGCGCAGGATGCCATACAATGCCACCTCAATCATTTAGCGAGGAGCCCTCAGCATGACTGCTGTCCCGCAAGGTCACCCGGATCGAGTCGGCGCCCATCCCGATCAGCCGGCGTCGTCCAGCTTCACGCCTTACATCCCCCCGGAGACTTCGCTCCGGGAGCTCACCCCTCGCGCTCTGATCGTCGGCACGGTCCTCGGCATGATCTTCGGCGCCTCGTCGCTGTACCTCGTGCTGAAGGTCGGCCTGACGGTCAGCGCCTCGATCCCGGTCGCGGTCATCTCCATCACCCTCTTCCGCATCCTCTCGAAGATGGGGGCCCGCAACGCCACGATCCTCGAGAACAACATCGTGCAGACGGCAGGCTCGGCCGGCGAGTCGATCGCGTTCGGAGTCGGCGTGACGATGCCGGCGATCATGATCCTCGGGTTCGACCTGGAGATCACGCGCGTGATGCTCGTGGCGATCCTGGGCGGTCTGCTCGGCATCCTCATGATGATCCCGCTGCGGCGCGCGCTCATCGTGGCCCAGCACGGCATCCTGAAGTACCCCGAAGGCACGGCCTGCGCCGAGGTGCTGAAGGCGGGGGCCAGCGAGGAATCGCAGGCCGCGGCTTCCGAGCAGGCCAAGCGCGAGCAGGCTGCCCTCGGCGGCGCTGCCACGAGCGCGAAGACGATCTTCACCGGCTTCGGCATCGGCCTCGTCTACAAGACCGTCATGGTCGCCTTCCGCGGCTGGAAGGATGCGGCCGGAAAGGTGTTCACCGGCCACTTCAACTCCGCGTCCGTCGCCGTCGAGGTCTCGCCCGAGCTGCTCGGCGTCGGCTACATCATCGGCCCGCGCATCGCGGCCATCATGTGCGCGGGCGGCGTCCTCGCCTACCTCGTGTTGATCCCGATGATCAAGTTCTTCGGCTCGGCGCTCACGGAGCCGCTGGCGCCGGCGACCACGATGCTCATCCGGGACATGGGTCCGGGCGCCATCCGCAACGAGTACATCCTCTACATTGGTGCCGGCGCCGTCGCGGCCGGCGGCATCATCTCCGTCTTCCGCTCGCTGCCGGTCATCTGGCACGGCATCAAAGGCGGGATGAAGGATTTCTCCGCGTCCAAGGGTGAGGCGACGACCACCGCCGCCACGCCGCGCACCGACCGCGATCTCTCGATCAAAGTCGTGCTCCTCGGCATCATCGCCCTGATCGTCGTCATCGCCTTCTCGAACCCGCTGTACGTCGGCGGGACGGGCTTCGGCGCGCGTATCGCGGCGGCGCTGCTGATCATCGTGTTCGGCTTCCTGTTCGTGACGGTGTCGTCGCGCCTGACGGGCGAGATCGGCTCGTCGTCGAACCCGATCTCCGGCATGACGGTGGCGACGCTGCTGCTGACCTGCCTCTGCTTCGTGGTCCTCGGATGGACGGGGAGCAACTACTTCGTCACGGCGCTGACGATCGGCGCGGTCGTCTGTATCGCCTCGTCGAACGGCGGCACGACCTCGCAGGACCTCAAGACCGGCTTCCTCGTCGGGGGCACGCCGAAGTATCAGCAGATGGCCATCCTGATCGGCGCACTCGCTTCGGCGCTCGTGCTGGGGCCGATCCTGCTGACGCTCAATGACTCGTACTCGGTCTACGTCCCGGTCAACGGCACGCCGGCAGGCATGACGCGCGGCGGCGTGCAGCCGGGCGAAGTGGCGCAGCCGAGCCAGTACCACGGCAAGGAAGCGCCGGGCACCAACATCGCGGGCCAGTCCGACACGCGCGAGTACAACGTGTGGTTCCGCCAGCCGCCCGGCGGCGGCAACGCCGAGAAGTACCTCGTCGACGACAGCGGCCGTCCGGTCTACTACGTCGATCCGGGCATCAACGGCACGATCCGCGAGCTGCCGGGCGGACGCCAGGTCGACAAGTTCGACGCCCCAAAGGCGACGCTCATGTCGTACATCATCAAGGGCATCCTCGGCGGCGAGCTGCCGTGGGGGCTCGTGCTCCTCGGCGTGATGATCGCGGTGGTGCTGGAGCTGTCGGGCATCCCGTCGCTCGCCTTCGCGGTCGGCGTCTACCTGCCGCTGTCGTCCTCCTCGCCGATCCTCATCGGGGGCCTGATCCGGTGGGCCGTCGACAAGTGGATCGCGAAGAAGCACGCCGGCAAGAACCTGACGGAAGAGCAGCTCGTGGCCGAAGGCGACAAGAGCCCGGGCGTTCTGATGGCATCGGGCTACATCGCCGGTGGCGCCATCGCCGGCATCATCATCGCGTTCCTGGCGGGCGTCGCCTACTTCGGGCCGTTCAATGCGCGCATCGAAGAGCTGGCGAAGAGCAACCCCTTCCACACGGGGCCGATGTCGGATCTGCTAACGCTCATCCCGTTCGCCATCCTGATCATCCTTCTGTACCTCACAGGGCGGGAAAAGATCCTTGCCCATCGATCCGATACCTGAGATCAACGACAATGAGGGCCGGCCGCAAGCCGGCCCTTTTCGTTTCTGATGATCGAGCGTTTCAACTTCTACGACGTCCGAGGCTATCTGCTGCCGGGCTTCGCGCTGCTCGCCGTCGCCTGGCTGCCGTACGGGCTGGTGACGGACCGGTGGCCGGCGTCGGAAGGCTTTTCGATCGTGGCCGCGCTGATCCTGGCGTGGCTGGCCGGCGCGCTGCTGCAGTCGATGACGGCTTCGCTGATGTCGATCCGGACGCTGGGCGGACGGGCGCCGTCGCACCGGCTGCTGGACGGCGACGACCTGAACCTCGACACCGCCACGCGCGAGGCGCTGGTGACGCGCATCGAGCACGACCTCGGGATCGACGTGACCACGCCGGACACGGATCTCGAGCTGCGACGCCAGACCGCCTTCGCCCGCTGCCGCTCGGCGCTCGTGCAGCAGAAGCAGGCCGCCTACGCCGAACAGTTCGAAGGGATGTTCGCGCTGATGCGCGGGATCTGCGTGGCCGCGGCGGCGGGCTCGGCGTGGGCGGGAGGCTGGCTGGCGCGCTCGTTCGGCGCGACAGGGCTGATCGACCTGCTGGCGATCGTCTCGCTGCTCGCGCTGCTGATCTCACTGCTGCTGCATTTCTTAGGGCGGGCGGCGGAGGAGCAGTCCGGGTCTCTCGCGTTCCTGTTGATGACAACGCTGTTTCTCGGCGGCTTCTCGATGGGCGCCGGGCTGGCCGGAAGCGATCATCACGTGTCGCTGGCGGTGTCGATGCTGGCGCTGGCGTTCATCGCCGCAAGGGCGTACTCGGCGTACGTGCGCTTCACGGTGATTTTTGCGCGGACGGTTTACCTGGACTATCTGCGGCTGGGGTGAGTGGCATGTGAGGCACGGCGATAGTTTGGAGTGCGGCAGCGACGCTTCATCAGCTGCCGCTTTCCTATAGGGGAAGCGTCGAGCTTCCTCCCCTTTCGCTGGTACGCCGCGCGGGCCGCAGCTCGACGCTGCGGCTATGGGAAAGCGGCAACTGATGAAGCCTCGCTGCCGCACTCCAAACTCCGCGTCACAGTTACCGCGGAAACGGCAAGCGGCGTATTCTGTCCAGCGGTCCAACATGGAAATCTTCTGCGGAGTCGTTCTCGCTCTCGGGCTGCTGCTGTTGCCGATCGTGCTCTCGGCGATTGCGATTTCCCGCACTTCGGCGTTACGAACTGAGCTGGCTCGCCTGGGGGAGGAGCTCGCGCGACTGAAGGCGCCGGCGGCGGCGCCGCAAAAGGCCCGTCCGGCAGCGCGGCAGGCGGGTACGAAAGCGCCACCGCAACCGGCGCCACAACCGGCACCAGAGCCCGCGCCCACACCGGCACCCGCACCTCCGCCGTTCGTCACACCGGCGCCGCCAGCGGAGCAGGTCATCCCGCAGGAGGTTGCCCCTCCGCCGCCCACTCCCACACCGGCGCCCGAAGCGCCCGAGCCCTCCACCACCTACACGCCGCCACCACCACCGCCTCCGCGGGTGAAGCCTCCCTCGGCAGCACCGCCGCCCCGTCCCACGCTCGCACCACGGGCGGCGCGGGCCTGGTCCATCGACTGGGAGAGCCTGGTCGGGGTGAAGCTCTTCTCCTGGATTGCCGGGATCGCGCTCGTACTGGCGGCGGTGTTCTTCCTCAAGCATTCCGTCGAGCAGGGATGGGTGAAGCCGCCCATTCGCGCCGCTACGGGCCTGATCACCGGGATCACGCTGCTCATCGTCTGCGAGATGCGCGTGGCGCGCGGTTACAAGTTCACGGCGAATGCGATGCATGGCGCCGGGATCGCCATCCTCTACGCGACGCTCTTCGCCACGCATGCGCTGTGGCATCTGCTGCCGGCGACGGCCGTCTTTCTGCTGATGCTGCTCGTGACCGCGGTGGCGGTGGCGCTGTCGATCCGGCGCGACTCGGTGTTCATCGCGCTCCTCGGCTTGATGGGCGGCTTTGCCACGCCAGCCATGCTGGCGACCGGCGAGAACCGTCCGATCGGGCTGTTCGGGTACCTGCTGCTGCTCAACGTCGGCCTGGCGTGGGTGGCGTACCGGAAGCGCTGGCCGGCGCTGACCTTCGGGAGCCTGCTCTTCACCTTCGCCTATCAGTGGGGTTGGACGTCGCAGTACCTCACGGCGCAGCAGCTCGTGCTCGCCGCCGGGATCTTCGTCATCTTCGCCATCGCCGGCGCGGCGGCGCTCTTTCTCGGGAAAGACGCACCGAAGCAGCGCGTCTTCGAGCGGATGGCCATCACGAGCGCGGTGCTGCCGCTGCTCTTCGCCGTCTACACGGCCGCGGTGCCGGCGTACGGCGCGCGTTATAACGTGCTGTTCGGTTTCCTGGCCCTCATCGCCGCGGGTCTGGCGGTCATCGCCCTCACGCGCGGGCCCGAATGGCTGCACACGCTCGGCGGCGGCACCGTCGTGCTGACGTTCGCCGTCTGGTTCGGCATGTCGTACAAACCGGCGGCGTATCCGGCCATCGTGGCCTGGCTGGCCGGCTTCATCGTCCTCTACCTGCTGGCGGCCCTGCGGCGGAAGTCGTTCGGCAACTACACGCTGCCGGCGCTCTTTCTCTTCTTTCCGGTGCTCGTCGGCATCGAGAAAGCCACGGCCGCACCGGCGCTGCTGTTCATCACAATGTTCGTGCTGCTCGCGGCCACGGCCGTCGTCGCGGCGCGCAGCGGCGACGGCAAGATGTACTACCTGGCGACGATCTTCGTCATCCTCGCCGAAGGGCAGTGGTCGTCGACGTACCTGACACGCGACCGCCTGCTGGCCGGTCTCATCGTGCACGGCGCGTTCGCCCTGCTCTTCCTCGGCGCACCGGTGCTGGCCCGGCGCTTCGGCCGGCCGCTGCTGCCTGCGGGCGGCACGTTCGGCACCATCGTCGCCAGCCTCTTCCTGCTGCTGTTCCTGACGCAGTCGACGATCGCCGACGCCTCGCTCTGGGGGCTGGCGCTGCTCGTGGCCATCCTCATCTCCGGAGCCCTCGCGGAAGCACGGACGACGCACACGCCGGCGGTCGGCATCGGTGCGGCCATTCTCGGCTGGTTCGTCCTCGGCTCGTGGTGGAGCGGCGCCTCGCTCGACGGCATGCTGATTCCGGCGCTCGCCGTCACGACGCTCATCGGCCTTGTCGTCCTGCTCGGGAACGCCTGGGCGGCGAAAGGGTCGACCGATCCGTCGTTTGCCCAGGGGACGCACCTCGTCGTCGTCGGCCACGTCTTCCTCGCCTTCGCGGCGACGCAGCCGGAGCTCTCTCTGCCGCCCTGGCCGATCCTGGCGGTGCTGTTCGTGCTCGACCTGGCCATCGGCGTCACGGCGCTCTACCTGAAGCGGGGCTCGCTGATGCTGGCCGGCGCCGCCGCCTCGCAGGTGGTGGTGATCGCCTGGACGACGATTGCCAGGCCGGCGCCCTGGCCGAACGTGGCCCTGCTCGTGACGCTGCTGATCGCCGGCTGGGCGCTGCTCTGGTTCAAGCTGTCGCGGCGCACGTTCAGCGACGCCGCGGTGGTGGCGGCGCTGCTCGGGAGCATCGCCGCCATGGCCGCCGGCCAGTACGCCCACGAGCCGCTGTTCGGGACGCTGCTGGCGGCGCACGTGCTGCTCGCCGTGGCCATGTTCGCGCTGGCCTGGATCCTCGAGGCGCACCTGCTGGCGATCGTCAGCGTCGTCCTGACGCTGTTCGCCACCGGCCTGGCGCGCACCGCGACGCCCTCACAGGAGCTCTTCTTCGCGCTGCCGTTCTACGCGCTCGCCATCGGCTATCCGCTGCTTCTCGGCGCGCGCGCCAGGCGCTCGCTGCAGCCGCACCTCGCCGCCATCCTCGGCAGCGCGGTGTTCTTCTTCTTCGGCCGCCAGGCGATGCTGCACGCCGGCTACGGCTACGCCATCGGCATCCTCCCGGTCCTTGAAGCGCTCGTGCTCCTCGGCGTGCTCGTGCGGCTGCTGCGCGTCGAGCCGGCCGGCGAGCGGCTGCTGTCGCGGCTGGCGCTCGTGGCCGCGGCGTCGCTGGCCTTCATCACGGTGGCCATCCCGCTGCAGCTCGACAAGCAGTGGATCACGATCGGCTGGGCGCTCGAAGGGGCAGCCCTGGTCTGGCTCTTCACGCGCATCCCGCACCGCGGCCTGCTCCTCTGGGCAGGGGCGCTGCTGGCGGCCGTTTTCGTCCGGCTGACGCTCAACCCCGCCATCCTCGACTACCACCCGGCCAGCGGCCGGCCGATCCTCAACTGGTATCTCTACACGTACCTCGTCTGCGCGGTCGCTTTCTTCGTCGCCTCGTACTACCTGCGCGAGCCGAGGTGGGGACGCGGTGTCGCGGCAGGGGGCGGGACGATCCTCCTGTTCGCGCTGCTCAACATCGAGATCGCCGACTTTTACTCGAAGGGGCCGACGCTCACGTTCAACTTCTTCTCGTCGACGCTGGCCCAGGACCTGACGTATACGATCGGCTGGGCCATGTTCGCCGTGGCGATGCTCATCGCGGGCATCCGCCTGCACGCACGTCCGGCGCGCGTCGCGGCGCTGTTCCTGCTCGTCATCACGATTCTCAAGGGCTTCACGCAAGACATCTGGCGTCTTGGCGGCATGTATCGCATTGCCTCACTGCTCGGGCTGGCGATCGCCCTCGTGCTCGTCGGGATCCTGCTGCAGAAGTTCGTCATGCCCAAGCAGCCGCCGGTGGTGGAGGAGACGACGTGAGCTCGATTGGTTGGGCGGTTGGCGGTTGGGCGGTTGGGCGGTGGATGGGGGTTGCCGCGGTCGTGCTGCTCGGAGCGTTTGTACAGGCGCAGACGCAGGCGCGGTCGGTGACGCCGGGAGCGGCGGGGCCGAACCGGCTGGACGTCGACGTCGCACTGCGCGCGCACGCCATGCCCGATCTGCGCGACCTGCGCCTCATCGACGCGCAACAGCGGGAAGTCGGTTATCTCGTCGTGGAGCCGGGGGAATCGGCGTCGCGGTGGCTGGAAGGGCGCATTCTTCCGGTGGCGGCGACGAAGAGGACGAGCGGCTTCGAAGTGGACCTCGGCATCGCCCGCACGGTGGACCGCATCCGCCTGGAAGACATCGCCGCGCCGTTCCTCAAAGCCCTGCGCCTCGAAGGAAGCGGCGACCGCTCCCGCTGGACGCTGCTCGCCGACGCCACTGTCTTCGACCTGCCGGACGACAAGCTGCGCCGCACGGAGGTGGAGTTCGCGCCCGGCGACTACCGCTACCTCCGCGTCACCTGGGATGACCGTTCGAGCGCCCGCGTCACCCCGTCGCCGCGGGTGAGCGCACGGGTGTTCGCCTCGGCGGCGCCGCCCTCGCGGGTGCGCGCACCGCTCACGTTCACGAAGCGGGCGAGCGAGCCCGGACGCAGCCGCTATCGGCTCGAGCTGCCCGGACCCCACCTGCCGCTCGAAGCCATCGAGCTGCAGGTTGCGAATCCGAACGTCTTCCGCCGCGCCAGCGTCACGGAGCCGCGCCTCCGCAACGGCGACATCCTGCCGCTCTCCCTCGGCACGGCGGAACTGCGGCGGGCCGAGCGCTTCGGCGCGGTCGCCGAGGAGATGTTCGTCCCGATTCATGAACCGGAAGGACGCCAGCTCGATCTCGTCATCGACGACGGCAACAACCCGCCGCTCGAGATCCGCGCCATCGTCGCCCGCTTCGTGCCGCAGCCCTGGATCTACTTCGAGTCCGACGGCACACCGCTCACCGCGCAGTACGGCGATCCGGCCGCGCGCGCGCCGCGCTACGATGTCGAAGCGCTCCGCAAATTTGTCGAGCACGAGCAGGTCGCCCGCGCGTCGTGGGGCCCGGCCGCGCAGGCCGTGCGTGTCCGGACGGACAAGGGCGTGGGCCCGACGCTCGGCGCCACGATCGAACGCTCGGCCTTCCGCGTCGCCCGCACGATCCCCGACGCGCCGCCGGGCCTGGCCATCATCAACCTCGATGCCGACGTCCTGGCGCGCAGCCACGACCTCGGCGACGTGCGCATCGTCGACGCGCAGAACCGGCAGGTGCCGTACGTCATCGAGAAGCGTGACGAGCCTCTGACCCTGAACCTCCCGGTTCCGCAGCGGACCGCGGAGGGCTCGCGCTCGATCTACCACTTCGTCATGCCGTACGCGACGCTGCCGGAGCCGACGCAGCTCGTGCTCCGGACTAACGCGAACGTCTTCACCCGCAGCGTCACGCTGCAGGACGAGAAGGGGCCGATCACATCGATGCGCTGGGAGTCGGGGGAGCCGGAGCTCGTGCCGCCGCCGCTGCGTTTCGATACGTCCGCCGGTCACAGGAAGACGCTCGACGTGGCGATCGACGAAGGGGACAACGCGCCGCTGCCGCTGGCTTCGGCGCAACTGCTCCTGCCGTCACACGCGCTCCGCTTCTACCATCCGGGCGGGCCGCTCGTGCTCCTCTACGGGAACGCGCAGATCCGCCACCCGCAGTACGACCTGACGCTGCTGGCGCCGCGCCTGTTCGGCGAGCCGGCGCGCGAGCTCACGCCCGGCCCGGCGGACAAGCCACCGTCGGACGAAGAAGCGCCGGAGCGGAAGTTCTTCTGGATCGCGATCGCGGTGGTGGCGGTGGGGCTTCTGGTGCTACTGGCCCGCGTCCTGCCGCCGCTTCTCCGCGACGAAACGCGACCGCTCTGACCTGCACCAGGTCGAGGCGATGCGGCGCGCCGTCCAGCGAGGGATGGCGCGGCTGAGCCAGACGTAGAGGACCATCGCCGCATTCGCGCCGAGGAGCAGGACCATCGAGTCATGCCGGTCGAGCGCAGGGAAATGGGTGGCCGGCCAGCGCATGAACAGCCAGTCCGTCGCCCCGATCAGCCCGAGATTCAGGATGTCCCGAATGGCCGCATTACGCCGCGCCCGGGACACCGGTACGCGGGCATCACAGACGACGGGCGGCGCCGGCGAAACCGGCTCGACTCCGGGTAGCAGATCTCGTGGCATGGTCATCAAGCGCAAGCGGAAGTGGGGTTGTGGTATTCCGAATAATTTGTGGGGTCCCGGAGTGCGGTGGCGGCTAGCGCCACCGCCTCCAGGATTAACCAATCATCACCGCTGCCGGATCGTCTGGGCCACGTAGTTCCCATCCATGTCCCGGAAGGCGCGGATGGTCACGGCGTCGCCGCTCTTGAGGCGGTCGGCGGTGGTGTACGTGCCGGCTTTCGTACGGATCACGAAATCCTCCGTTGCCCAGACGTCGGTGCTGCGGCCGTTGCGGTCGCGGACGACCAGGAACGGACCGGAGTCCAGCGTCTCCGCGACCGTGCCGGTGATCGTCACGACGACGAGCTCGTCACGGACGAAATCGTCGGCCGGCGCCGGGACGCCGGGGGTCGTCGAGGCCGTGTAACGGACCGTCGTCGCCAGGAAGGCGGTGGCGTTCGTGTTGTAGTTGCCGCTCACCTCGAGGTTGTCGCCGACGCGGATGTCGGCCGCGCGGATGCGGCGGTCGGTCGGGTCATAGGCGTTGGTCAGGTCGATGGCGACCTGCTCGCGGCCGGTGTCGAGCGTGACGGTGTTGGCGGACGACGTCACCCGGGTGACCCGGCCGACGATGCTCGCCACGCGGCGATTGTTGCCGGTGCCGCCAGCAGTATCCTGGACGCTCTGCGTGACCTCGATCGAGCGGGCGCGGATGTCGCGCGTCGTCGTGGCGGTCTCGTCGACCTCGACCCGGATCTGGTCGCCGGCCTCGAGGCTGGCGAGCTGGTAGACCTCGTTGCGATAGTAGATCGGCGTGCCGCTGGCGGCGCGGATCGTCAAGATCTCCCGGCGGGAGGTCTCGACGACGATCGTGCCGGCGCTGGCGTTCACCTGACGGACGACCCCCTCGACCCGGCCGTAGCGCGGCGAGGTACTCTGAGTCGGCGCCGTCGAGACGCTGCCGGGATCGCGCGTGGTGCCGACACCGACCTGCGGAGCATCGACCGTACGGCCGAGGAGCGTGACCTGGTCCGCGGCGACGACGCCGGTGCCGCGGCCGATGCCGCGCACTTCGATCCGGTCACCGGTGCGAATGTTCGAGAATCCCTGCGACCCGGTGAAGATCTCCGGCTTGCCGTTGATCATGCCGCCGAAGCCCCGGTAGGTGGTGGTGACGGTGTCGCCTTCGACGGTGACCCGGTCGTAACGGTCGCCATCGGCTTCGAGCTGCAGCCGGTTACGACCCTCTTCGACGTCGACCACGGTCCCGGTGACGGTCCCACGGATTCCCTGCTGGACGTCGGACGCTGTCCGCCATCCGCCACTATATTGCGCCTGAGAGGACACTGCCGTCAGCGCGAATACCGCGAGAACAGCAAAATTACGGGCTATTTGCCTCATCGATACCTCCTGATGAGCATTGCTGGCGCAAACGCTCTGCCACCTGAGACTCCAGAGAGGCGCAGGGGGTCTCGGTACCTGGAAAGGCGCGTTCTGCTCAGAGCACGATCTTCCCGGCGATGACACTCCGTTTTACTGCTCGATCGTCGCCCATGAAGATCAGCCCCGCCAGCAGGTCCTCCACCGACGACGCCCGATCCGTCCTCAGCGACAGCAGCGGCGTCGCATGCAGGTCCAGGGCGATGAAATCCGCGGACTTGCCCACCTCCAGGCTGCCGGTCTCGGCATCCAGCGTCAGCGCTTTCGCGCCGCCGAGGGTCGCCAGGTACCAGAGGTGGAATGGGCTCAGGGAGACGTTCTGGACCTGCTGCACCTTGTAGGCGTCGGCCATGGCGTTGAAGAGCGACGGGGAGGTTCCGCCGCCGATGTCGCTGCCGAGCCCGACGATGACGCCCGCCTCCAGCGTGTGATGCAGGCGGAACAGCCCGCTGCCGAGGAAGAGGTTCGAGTTCGGGCAGTGGGAGATGCGGGCGCCGCGGCCGGCCAGCAGCTCCAGCTCCTCCTCCGTCAGCCAGACGCCGTGCGCGAGCACGCTCTTCTCGTCCAAGAGGCCGTAGCGGTCGTACACGTCGGCGTACTCGGCCTCGGGGAAGAGCTCCTGCACCCAGCGCACCTCGTTCTGGTTCTCGGAGATGTGCGTGTGGACCCAGGCGTCCGGGTACTCCTTCTTCAGCGCGCCTGCTGCTTCGAGCAGCTCCGGCGTCGAGGTCGGCGCGAAGCGGGGCGTGACGGCATAGCGCAGCAGCCCCCGTCCGTGCCATTTGCGCAGCAGGTCGCGCGACTCGTCGAACGACTTCTGCGGCGTCGCGTCGAGCAGAAACTCCGGCGCGTTGCGGTCCATCATCGTCTTGCCGATGATGCCGCGGAAGCCGCGGCGCTCCGCCTCGGCGAAGAAGATGTCGGTGGCCTCGTAGTGGATCGTCGAGAAGATCAGCGCCGTCAGCGTGCCGTTGCGCAGCAGCTCGTCGAAGAACGCCTTCGCCACCCGTTCGGCGTGCTGCGGGTCGGCGAACTTTGCCTCGGTCGGAAACGTGTAGCGGTTCAGCCACTCGAGCAGATGGCCGCCGTACGAGCCGATCATCTCGAGCTGCGGCGCGTGCAGGTGCGTGTCGACGAAGCCGGGCGCGAGGAGCGTATGCGGTCCGAGGTCGATCGTCTCGCCTTCAGGTGCTTCGCTGCGATCGCCGACGCCGGCGATGCGGCCGCTGTCGTCGACGGCGACGTAGCCGTCCTCGAAGTACCGATACGACGAGGCCACGTCCGACCGGAACGGATCGGCGACCGGCGTGAACACGCGCGCGTTGAAAACTCTCACGCGCTGATTATCGCAGTGCGTCGATTCGCCAGGAGAACTCTTCGACGAGCTTCTCGGTCGAGCCGAGGATCTCGAACGCGATCCGCCCCTGCTTGTCGATGAACCAGGTCGTCGGAAAGACGTTCACGTTCTGGTCGACGAAGCCGTCGTCGAGCAGCACCGGGAACGCGTATTTCTTCGACGCCATCCACTTGCGCGGCGTGTCGGCCTCGGGATCGTTGTTGATCGTGACCACGGCGACTTTCTTGTCCTTCGCGTACTTTTGCACGAGCTGCTGAAAGTCGGGCATCTCACGCACGCACCAGCCGCACCAGACGCCCCAGAAGTTGATGACGACCGCTTTGCCGCGCAGGTCCTTCAGCGTGACGTTCTTGCCGTCGAGCGTTTTCAGGGCGAAGGCCGGCGCGTTGCGCGGCTTCTTCGCGCGGCTGGCGAGTGCTTTCTTTTTGCGGCCGGCCGCGTTCTTGTCCTTCGTCGTGGCGAGGTATGACTCCCAGCCGGCGAGCGTCTTGTGGCGCCGCTCATAGAGCGTTTTGAGGGCGTCGAGCTGCATCCCCTGCTGGTAGGCCGTCTCCGCTTTGTCGAGTGCGCCCGTCGCTTCGTACGCCTGGCCGAGGTGAAGGAGGATGTCGGCCGACTCGTCGTCGATCGCGCGAGCGGCGAGCAGCTCCTTGAGCGCTTCGTCGTTACGTTTCTGCGCGAGGAGCAACTGGCCGAGGGTGTCGTGCAGCATCGCATTCTGCTCGGTGAGGAACTCCTCGGCGCGTTTCGGATCGAACTCGCGGAAGCGTTCGGCATTCTCTTTCGCCGAGGCGAAGCCTGCGCGCGCGAACCGCTCCGCTTCGGCGAGATCGAGCTTGCGCCTCATCATCTGCAACGGCCCGAGGACGTGCGCGTTGCGGACGTCGCGCGCGCCGCCCGGCTGCATGGCGCGGACGGCTTCGAGCAGGACGTCGTCCGGCAGTTTCGGTTCTTTGAACGAGAAGCCGAAGACGCGCTGCGCGGCCTCGTGCACGAGTTGCGGCTCGATGGGATGTGGGTAGCGCATCGCGGCCAGCGCGCTCTCGAGCGTCTTGTCCTCGTTCAGTTTGTCGCGCATGACGAGCTGCGCAGCGATGGTGTCGGGTGCTTCGCGCAGCACGCGCTCGCGCAGCTTCGCCGCTTCCTCGGTACGGTGCATTTCCGCGTACTGCTGCGCCGCCGACTGCCACACTTCGGGCCAGTCGCGCTGCGCGAGGAGCGACGCCACGTCGGCCGCGATCTCCTGGTTCTTCTGTTCGTCCGAGAGGGCGCTGTTCGCACGCACGGTCTGCCAGTAGAAGCGATGTACGAAGAGCGCGGGCGTCAGCTCGACGGCCTTCCGCGCGAGTGGATAGGCCGCCTCGCCGAGCCGCTGCATCTGCAGGTGGCTGACGGTTTCGACGAGGGCCTCGAGGTTGTCGCTGTCCTGCTGCAACACCTCCTCAGCGATCTTCTTCATCGCCGCGGTGTCTTTGGCCGCTTCCAGGAGGCGCAACTTGACGCGCGCGGCGCGGATCGTCGGCGTCGCGGGACGGGTGTCGAGGTACGCGTACGCTTCGGCCGGTCCTTTGCGCACCAGCGTCAGCGCGTGGATCCGGGCGAAATCGTCCGGCGGATTGTCGCCGGCGAGGGCGAGCAGCGCGGCGGTCTCCTCCGTCGTGCGGTTCGCCTTGGCGGTGAGTTGCAGGTAACGGGTCCACGGATCGTCCGGGTGCTCGGCAATGAGCGCCTCCCGCATCGCCTGGGCCTGTTTCGTCGAGCCGCCGCGCGTCAGCGCGAGGATGTACAGCGCGCGCGACCGCGCGTCGCTGCCGGGCGGCGTGCGCAGCTCCGACTCGTAGTCGTACGTGATCGCCTGCAGCGCGAGCGGGAAGAGGAGAACAGCGAGGCACAGCAGCGTCGCTTTTCGCATGACAGCCATTGTGACGGAGTTGCGGCGGGGTGGTTACGGGTGAGGCAGGAAAACGATGGGACCAATGGGACAGATAGGACCTGTAGGACAGCGAAAACCCACCGGCCGGGGTGGGCGGGCAGAGCGCTAACGCCCGGCGCTGCGCCGTTTGGTGGCCAGCGGCCGCACGACCCGCACGCGCGCTTCACTCTCCGTGGCGCTCAGCAGCTCGAACGTAATCACGCCGTCGTGTGTCACGCGCGTGAGCTTGCCATTGCGGATGTCGTACGTGGCGTCGTAGATCGGGCCGCATACGTTCATCGTGGCGGGGACGGCGCCGTTGCCGCCGGAGAGGACCTTCACCGGGCCGGAGCCGGTGAACGTGGAGGCGTCCACCGTGTAGACGAGCAGGCCGCTGTCGCAGAGACGGGCGTCGGCACCGATCGGTCTGCGCAGCTCCGCCACGATGGCGGTGTCGTCGTCGATGCGCACGACGATCGCCTTCGTCCCGGTGGGGGAGGACACCGGCGTCAGCGTGGCTTCGAACAGCGGCCCCTTCGCGCAGGCGATCTGTGTATCGTCGATCCAGCCGAGCTTGCGCTTGTGCCAGGCCATGGCGTGACCGGCGGGGCGGATCCAGCTCATCACGTCCCACCCGCCGGCGTCGTGCAGGTAGTCGGGGAAGATCTGCGGCGAGAAGCGGTAGAGGTCCGGCAGCCCGAGCATGTGCTGCGTCTCATGCGCGAGGATGTACTCCCCCCATTGCGCCACGCGGATGTCGTTGCCGAACGTGACGCCCCAGCGGAATTCGCGGCCGTCCGCGGTGGGGACGCCGGCACCGGGGTACGCCAGATACGTCGGGCTCACCGGGATCTTCGCGGCGGCCGACGAGACGACGAGCAGCGTGTCGTACGGCGCAAAGTCGACATCGACGTCGGCCGTGTTCACGGCATCGAGCAGGTAGCGCTTCTGCTTCTCGAACGTCAGGGAGTCGAAGCCGTACGTGGACGACGGCAACGGCATGCGCCGCCAGCCGTGCATCGGCGTGACCTCCACATTGAAGCGCCCGTTCGACACCTCGGCGAACCACTCCTGCGTCTTCGGAACGATGGTGTCGTAGAGCGTCTGCGTCAGCTCCGCTGACGGCGCGTCGGAAAAGTCGACGAACAACATCACGGCGCGCATCGTGCCGGTGGACGGCGCGTGCAGCTCGGGATCGGCCGGACCTTCGGTCAGGAAGTTGGGGAACCGCGGCGCGATCGTGCAATCACCCGCGGCGAGAGCCCGCAGCGGCATGCGCGGTCCGCCGGGGGAGACGAACACGTGCGGAGCAGGCGGTCCCGTCTGTGCGGAAACCGAGGTCCCAACCAACAGCAGGCAGAGCAGCAGCGCGCGCACGATGAGAGATTACAACGTGCCGTCCGGAATCTCTTCTTCGATCGGTGCCGCGGGCATGAGCTTGTCCAGGACCATGGCCTGGTGCCGCGTGGCGCGGAGGTCATCAGCCGTGGCTTCGAGGGCGGTGGTGAGCGTCATCGACGACTGCGTCACGCTCTCCATGAACGTGCTCTCGCCCGGCACCAGCAGGCTGCGGCGGGCGTGGCGCTCCTCCGCTTCGCGGAACGAGTTCTCGAACGGCAACAGCGTCTTCTCGAGCTTGAGGTAGAGCTCGCACGTGGCCCGCACGTCCTCGAGACAGTAGAGAGCGATGTCCTGGTAGCGGCCGGCGCGATAGAGCGTCTCGACGGAACGGCCGTCCATCCCTTCGGTCTTCGAGCTCTGGATGCCGAACGTCTTGCACGCCAGGTCGAGGTTGAAGCGGATCTGCCGCGTGTTGATCGTGCCGTTGAAATTGAGCGCCTCGCGCAGGTCGCAGTTCGGGTGGAACTTGTAGCGATAGCCGACGAGATCGCGCTTCGGGGCGATGCCGTGGATCGCGGAGCGGATCATGAGGAACGGCCCGTCGAACTGGCGGCCGTTGAAGGAGATGAATCGGTCGTCCTTCCCGAGGAACTGCCAGAACTTCTCGAGGATCTGCTTCTCGGTGCCGGAGATGAGCGTGCGCATCCCATCGACGTCGATCTTCAGCTCGCTCTGTCCCGGCACCTCGTACATCGCGCAGGAACGGCCGGTCTCGGCATTGACGACACCGATCGCGACAATACGCCCGAGGAACGGCGAAAGGGCTCCGCGCCGCTTCTCCTCTTCAGCTTCGGCTTCGCTCATCCCTTTGATGAGGTACTCGCGAACGTAAGGGTCGTGTTCTTCCCACGGAGTGCCGACGGTCTCGATGTCGATGACGAGCTTTTTCATTTTGGGATCAATCCTGAGCGCCGCGAAGGATCTATGGAGCCACAGCTATGCTCGCGCAACAGCGCGGGAGCGTCAATTGATCCAATGAGACAGAAAAGGCGCAGCTCATCGCTGCGCCTCCAATGACTCTTCGCTGCGCTCAGAGTTTTACGCCGCGGTCTTGAGCTTGTCGAACAGCTCTTTCACCGCGTCGGCCGAGTGCTGCAACGCCTTCTTTTCATCCTCGGTGAGGGTGATCTCGACGATCTGTTCCATGCCGTTCTTACCCAGCTTCACCGGGACGCCGACGTACAGGTCATTGAACCCGTACTCGCCCGTGAGGTAAGCGGCGCAGGGGAGAATCTTGCGCTTGTCCTTGAGGATGGCTTCGACCATCTCGACGGTCGAGGCACCCGGCGCGTACCAGGCGGAGGTCTTGAGCAGGTTGACGATTTCGGCGCCGCCGTTGCGGGTGCGGTCGACGATGGCGTCGATGCGCTCCTTCGAGATCAGCTCGGTGATGGGGATGCCGGCCACCGTGGAGTAACGGGGCAGCGGGACCATCGTGTCGCCGTGGCCGCCGAGGACGAAGGCGTGCGTGTTCTCGACCGACACGTTCAGCTCCATCGAGATGAAGGCGCGCATGCGGGCGGAGTCGAGGACGCCGGCCATGCCGAGGACGCGCTCGCGGGGGAAGCCGGAAACGCGGCGGGCCACTTCGCACATCGCGTCGAGAGGGTTCGAGACGACGATGATGATCGAGTTGGGCGAGCGCTGGGCCACTTCGCGCGTCACACCGGCGACGATCTCCTCGTTCTTCCAGAGCAGGTCATCGCGGCTCATGCCCGGCTTGCGCGGCAGGCCGGCGGTGATGACGACGATGTCCGAGTTCTCGGTGCCGTCGTAGTTGTTCGTCCCGGTGAGGATCGAGTCGTACTTCTCGACCGGCGCCGTCTCCATCATGTCGAGCGACTTCCCCTGGGGGACCCCTTCGACGATATCGACCAGGACGACGTCTGCCAGTTCCTTCAGCGCGATTCCCTGCGCCACGGTCGCACCGACGTTGCCGGCGCCGACCACTGTCACTTTCGTTTTCATCGGATTCCTCTTCTTTACGCCTGAATTGCGGGCGGATTCTATCTGAGACGTTGTCCGTTTTCCGTCGTCCGTTTTCCATGGGGCAAGGCGGCCGGGCCCACCTCTTGCTGCGTCCGGCAGGATGCGAAACGCGGTGCTGCTCCTGCTCGTCACTCTGCTTTGCGCCGCGTGTGAGAGTGCCCGGCTACCAGTGGAAGCGGGAATCGGGCCCGCTCCGACGCTGGCCGCGGCGAACCCCACGCTCATCCCGACGGTGCACGTGGCCAGGGCTAAGGGGTGGGCGCCCGGGACAGCCCCGGCGGTGGTGGCGGGGATGAAGGTGAACGCGTTCGCCACGGGGCTGGATCATCCGCGATGGCTGTACGTGCTGCCGAACGGCGATGTGCTGGTCGCGGAGACGAATGCGCCGCCGCGGCCGGAGGACGGGAAGGGCATCAAAGCCTGGTTCATGAAGCGGTTCATGAAAAAGGCAGGCGCCGCGGTGCCGAGCGCGAACCGGGTCACGCTGCTGCGCGATACGGACGGGGACGGCGTGGCCGAGGTAAAGACACCGTTTCTGCAGAACCTGAATTCGCCGTTCGGGATCGCGCTGGTGGGGTCGACGCTCTACATCGCCAATACCGACGCCGTCGTGCGGGTGCCGTACACCGGGGAGACGCAGCTTTCAGCCACGCCGGTGAAGGTGGCGGACCTGCCGGCCGGGCCGCGCAATCATCACTGGACGAAGAGCCTCGTCGCCAATCGGGACGGCTCGCGCCTTTACGCCGGCGTCGGCTCGAACAGCAACGTCGGCGAGCACGGCATGGAGGAGGAAGTGAACCGGGCAGCGATCCTGGAGATCGATCCGGCCACTGGCGCCACGCGCGTCTTCGCCTCCGGGCTCCGCAATCCGGTCGGCATGGGCTGGGAGCCGCAGACCGGCGCGCTCTGGACGTCGGTCAACGAGCGGGACGAGCTCGGGAGCGATCTCGTTCCCGACTACATGACGTCCGTGAAAGACGGCGGCTTCTATGGCTGGCCTTATAGCTACTACGGCCAGCACGTCGACTCGCGGCCGAAGCCGCAGCGTCCCGATCTCGTCGCCTCCGCGCTCGTTCCGGACTACGCCCTCGGCGCGCACACGGCCTCGCTCGGACTGGCCTTCGCCGACGGCGGCGCCTACATCGGACAGCACGGCTCCTGGAACCGCAAACCGCGCAGCGGCTACAAGGTGATCTTCGTCCCGTTCACGAACGGCCGTCCGGACGGGACGCCGCGGGACATCCTCACCGGCTTCCTCGACGGTGAAGGCAACGCGCAGGGGCGGCCGGTCGGCGTGGCCATCGACGGCAAGGGAGCACTGCTCGTGGCCGATGACGTCGGCAACGTCATCTGGCGGGTGACGAAGTAATGCTCTCGGATTTCGCCGCGACGGCTAACGCCATCGCCGCCACGACGAAGAAGAGCGAGAAAGAACGGATCCTGGCCGCGTACCTGGTGACGCTGGACGACGCCACGCTGGAGCGGGCGGCCGTCTTCTTCTCCGGCTCCGCCTTTCCGCGCAAGGACGAACGGGTCACGGGCATCGGCGGCGCCGCGATCGGCGAAGCGGTGGCCGAAGTGACGGGCCGCAGCGCCGAAGAGGTGTGGGCGCCGTGGCCTAAGTACGCCGATCCGGGCGACACGATCGCCGAGTCGTTCGAAGACGACCCGTCGCGCGACATCACGCTTGTCGAGCTGGGGGAAGCGTTCGAGCGCATCGCCGCCACCTCCGGCGCAGGGGCGAAGCGCGAGCTGTTCGTCGAGCTGCTGCGCAAGGTGGATCGCCAGGGTGCGCGCTACATCGTGAAGATCCTGACGAGCGAGCTGCGCATCGGGCTCGTCGAGGGGCTCGTCGAAGCAGCCATCGCCAAGGCCTTCGGCCGGGAGCTGGAGGCGGTGCGGCGCGCGAACATGTTCACCGGCGACATCGGCGCCGCGGCCCTGCTGGCGAAGAGCAACACGCTGACGTCGGTGAAGATGCGCCTCTTCTCGCCGTTCGCCTTCATGCTCGCGCAGCCGGAAGAGGACCCGAACGAGATCGTGGCCGCGCTCGGCACCGGCGCGTTCGCCGACGACAAGTACGACGGCATCCGGGCGCAGATCCACACCGACGGCGCCGGCGAGGTCCGCATCTACTCGCGCACGCTGGATAACGTGACGCATCGCTTCCCCGAGCTCGAAGCCGCCGCGCGCGCGGTCGGCCGTCCGGCCATCTTCGACGGCGAGATCGTCGCCTTCAGCGACCGCATCCTCCCGTTCGCCGTGATCCAGACGCGGCTCGGGCGGCGCAAAGTCAGCGAGAAGCTGCTCGCCGACGCGCCGGTGGTCTTCTTCGCCTTCGATCTGCTCCACCTCGACGGCGAGCCGCTGTTCGAGTCGCCGCTGCACGAACGGCTGGCGAAACTGCGCGAGGTGCTGACGGCAGGCTCGAGCATCCGTCCGTCCGACCAGACGCCGGTCCGCGACGGCGCGCACATCGACGAGCTGTTCGACGCCGCCCGCGTCCGGGCGAACGAAGGGCTGGTGGTGAAGGGCCCGAACTCGATCTACACGCCGGGCCGGCGCGGCAAGTCCTGGCTCAAGTACAAGAAGGCGCTGGCGACGCTGGACTGCGTGGTCGTCTACGCGCAGTACGGCAACGGCAAGCGGCGGGCGGTGCTGTCCGACTACACGTTCGCGGTGCGCCGCGATGACGGCGAGCTGGTGAACATCGGCAAGGCCTACTCCGGCCTCACGGACGTCGAGATCGCCGGGCTGACGAAGCACTTCCAGGAGACGACGCTCGAGCGGCACGGCCCCGTGCACGTCGTGGAGCCGAAGATCGTGCTGGAAATCGCGTTCGACCGCATTCAGGAATCGAAGCGGCACAAATCGGGCTACGCCCTGCGCTTTCCCCGCATCGTGCGCATCCGCGACGACAAGAGCGTCGACGAGATCTCAACAATCGACGAGGTTCGCCGTATCTACGAGGGGCAGCTACTTCGGGAAAAGGGAGACAAAGACTGATGCCGCTCTATCGCTCGCGCCGCTACTCCATGATCGCAGGTGTCTGCGGTGGCCTCGCCGAATGGCTCGGCTGGAGCCCGACCTGGGTCCGCCTGCTGTACGTGATCGTCTCGCTCGTGTCGGCCGGGTTCCCGGGGATGATCGTTTACGTGATCATGTGGGTGGTGATGCCGAAGAATCCGGCGTATTGACGCCGGCCGAAGGCTGATTCCCCAGTCGCGCGGCCATACACCGTTTGTTATCCTCGCCTGACAGATGTCCCGTCCGCAATTCCTGAACGACACGTTCATCGCCCGCGCTCCGCAGGAGCTGCATCTTCCGGACGGTTTTCACTTCACGAACGGGACCGTGCTGGCGCCCTTCACGATCGTCTACGAGACGTTCGGCGAGCTGAATGCCGACCGCTCGAATGCGATCCTCGTGTGTCACGCATTGTCGGCAAGCGCACACGCCGCTGGCAAGTACACGACGAGCGATGACGAACGGCCCGGCTGGTGGGACGGCCTGATCGGCTACGGCAAGGCCATCGATCTCGAGCAGTATTTCGTCGTCTGCGTAAACCTGCCGGGCTCGCCGTACGGCACCACGGCGCCGCAGTCGGTGGACGTCGCCACCGGCCGCGCCTGGGGCTCGCGCTATCCCTGGATCCGGATCGAGGACGCCGTGGAGTCCCAACGCCTCGTCCTGGCGCACCTCGGCATCGAGAAGCTCGTGTCGATTGCCGGCGGGTCGCTGGGCGGCATGCAGGTGCTGATGTGGTGCGCCATGTATCCAGAGGCGGCGTCGTCGATCATCGCCATGGCCACGGGTGCGGCGGTGCCGGTCGAAGGGATCGCCTGGCACCTCATTGGGCGAAAGATCATCGAGTCGGACGCGCACTTCAACGGCGGCGACTACTACGACAACGCCGATCCGCTTCGCGGCCTGCAGGTCGCACGCATGGTCGGGCACATGACGTACCTGTCGACCGAAGCACTGCAGCGGAAGTTCGGCCGCCGCCGGCGCGGCACCACCCGTCAGTTCGAGATCGACTCCTACTTCGAGTACCAGGGACGCAAGTTCGCCGCGCAGTACGACGCCAACGCGTACATCCGGGTGCAGGCGGCGATGGACGAAATGGACCTCGCCGAGCAGTTCGGCTCACTGGAAGCGGCGTTCGCCAAGTGGAAGGGACGCTCGCTCATCGTCTCGTTCGACACGGACTGGCTGTTTCCGGTGACGGAAGCCGAACGGGTGGAGGGGTCGATCCGGGCCGCCGGAGGCGTGGTCGAGCATCACAAGATCGCGTCGGCGAACGGCCACGACACGTTCCTCATCGACTACCACCTCATCACACCGCCGGTGCGGGCGTTTCTCGGCGGGTGAAGCGCAACGCGGCGAGTGCGAGCAGCGCGATCGCACCGGCCGTGGCGTTGAAGGCGACGTCCCGCAGGTCGTAATAGCGCGACGGCAGCAGCGCCTGAATCAGCTCGTCGATCCAGCCGGCGGCGAAAACGAAGAGCGCCGCGGCTGTGTACTTCTTTCGCTGCGACCACGCCTTCGGCGCCGACGCTTCGGCGAGCAGCGCCACGACCCCGTACTCGATGAAGTGAACCTTCTCCTCCGGCGACGACATCGGCAGGATCACGGCCGCGTACAGCAAGGCGATGCCGAGCAGCGAGAGCAGGGCCTTAGGTGAGCGGTTGCGCGGGTCGCGGAAGATCAGCCAGGACATCGTCGTGGCGGCGAGGCCGAAGGAGACGGCCACGGCGAGGCGCAGCAGGTGGTGGTCGCGAAGCCAGTTCGAGATCGGGCGAACCAGGCCGAGCGTGGAGTAGATCGTGACCAGCGTGGCCGCCAGGGCGATGCGCATTTGCCGCGGTGATACGGCGGAGGCGCATGGAGCGTCGCTGATCTTGGAGTGGGGGGGCGAACGCCACCGCTCTTCTACACGTGTACCAGAGCGGTGGCGTTCGCCA